>DASXQQ010000044.1:0-35010 GCA_036507085.1 Piscinibacter sp.
GACCGGCTTGATCTTCAGCCGCTGCGCATTGCGGCCGAGCACGGCATCGAGTGTTGCCATGTTTCTTGCGCCAGCCTGCTCGGCACAGGCCAGATGCAAAGCATCCCCGGCGCGCAGGGCCGTCGGCGCATCGAGGGCGAAGGCGGCGGCGCGGTGGAAGTTCGCGGCAGCTATCGGCAGCAGGGCGAGATCGTTCGTCACCAACCGCCCGAATCGTTGCCACGCGTCCTGTGCCTGCGGCGCGTCGATCTGGCCAGTGCGCTGCTTGATACCCAGCGCGCTGGCGAACTCGGTGACGCACCAAGCCGCCGAAACGAGCTCGGCCCTGGTGCGGCCATACCATCGCGCCACCGCCGCGCTGTGCGGCTCGGGCACGATCAGTGCCACCAGCACGCTGGTGTCGACGTACACCACCGTCAGTAGCGCGCGCCCCGGCGCAGCTCGTCGATGACCGAAGACCCCATTGGAAGGGCGGCACGCGCCTCGTCGAGCTCGGCTGCGAATGACGCCCGGCTCCAGCCGGCCGGCCGAATCGCCAGCGCGCCGTCGGCCATCAACTGGGCGCGCACCGTATCGCCGTCGCGCAGCCCGAGCTGGCGCACCACCGCGGACGGGATGCGCAGCGCAAGGCTGTTGCCCCATTTGGCGATTTGCAGGTCCATGAGTTCACCCGTATCTACGTGCATGAATATACATTTTAGCCCAATACCGGGCCGCAGCAAGCCACCGGCGATGCCTCGTCGCCGACGGTGCGGCCGCGTCAGATCACACCGCCACGACCAATGCCCCACAGCAGCAAGCTGCTCAAGTGGTTGGGCTGGCGCAGATTGCCCACCGCGCGGTCAGCAAGGCTGGACGCAGCATCCGGTTGCCGTCGCCCCAGCGAGGCACGAACGCCTGGACGATGTCGACGGTCAGCTCAGGCCCGCTCAGAGCATGTCGCGAAAGCGGCTGAGCCGACCGTTCTTGGAGCGCAGCACCAGCCAGCGCGGCGAGCGAAAGCGCACCAGCCGCAAGTAGAGCCAGACGTAACCGACGCAGAACAGCGCCACCATTGCCTGCAGCGCATGCGGATAGCGCCACAGCAAGGTGGCCGGCAGCGCGGCCAGGCTCGACAGCAGCCACAGGTAGGGCGCGGTCAGGCTGTTGCGCAATGTGAGGCTCGCCGCGTCGCGCCGCCCGACGGCCCAACGCACCAGGCGGCGAAACACCAGCATGTGCAGGTGCAAGCCATCGGGCACGCCGGGGCTGACGCCGCGCACGATCAACTTGCGCCAGATCGAGAAGAAGGTCTCGAACACCGGGTAGATGCACAGCAGGAACGGGTACCAAGGAGAGACGACGCCGCGGTGGCGGGCGACGAGCAGCAGCGACAGCGTGGCGATCAGGAAGCCGACGAGATAGGCACCGCCGTCGCCGAGGAAGATCATCCCGCGCGGCCAGTTCCAGAGAAAGAAA
The DNA here is from genome assembly GCA_036507085.1 of Piscinibacter sp. GTDB lineage: Bacteria > Pseudomonadota > Gammaproteobacteria > Burkholderiales > Burkholderiaceae_C > Albitalea. The sequence goes on from DASXQQ010000044.1 coordinate 1,459, forward strand.
CCGAGCAGGGCGCCGGTGCCGGCGAGCGCCATGGAGACGACCAGGTTGTCGCCCACCTGCCAGCCCACGTAGGCGAGGGAGCACAGCATCACGCTCGCCACCACGGCCGCCAGGCCGTTGTAGCCGTCGATGATGTTGATGGCGTTGGCCACGCCGCCGGTGGCGACCATGGTGAACAGCAGGCTGAACGCGGTGAACGTCATCAACCAGTCGAGCCCCGGAAGCTGCACCTCGCTCAGTTGGGCGCCGAGAAGAAAGAAGGCCAGCGCGCCGCTCAGCATCGTGGCGAGCAGGCGCACCTTGACACCGACGCGTTTGGTGAGGTCTTCGGCGAGGCCGGCCCCGAGCGCAGGCAGGCCGCACAGCCACAAGAGCCACAGCTCGGATGCGGGTCCGCGCCCGGTGACCGTGGTCCAGCCGGTCAGCGCCAGCAGCCCCACAGCAACCCCCAGTCCGCCGACCCGCGGCACGGCGCGCGCATGGAACTTCTGTGCGCCGCTCATTTCGTGGTCGTCCCACGGCAGGGTGCGTGAGCGTGACAAACGCACGATCAAGGCCGTCACCAGGAAGGAACACACGAGAGCGATGGTGAAACTGATCATCGGGCGGGCTGGGTGCGGCTGCCATAGCTTACGATGCGCACGCAGCCGCAACAAACACTTGTCGTCGATATCGGGGTTCAGGTCGCGACGATTTGTGTGCAGAACTGCCCGGCCACCCAAGGTTCGGCGCCGGTCCGTTCGGATCCACGCCGGCAGCTTGACTGCCGTGAGCGCGGCCGCCGCTACTTGGGTGATCCGTAACAGGGCCAGGTAGAACTTGGGTTGATGTCGAGAACGACGCTGCCGGAACTGGTGACACATATGGTTGAGGCCGAAGTTCGGACATACGACCACCATGACTGAGCAGGTCCATGACGCCGCAGACACGACGGACAACCCGCAGTGGCTACGGCTCTTACCCGACGCGGCGAGACGTCGGCTGGCAGGCCGAACCCATCTGCTGAATGTCATCCACAACACCGGCTGGCTCTTCGTCGACAAGGTCATGCGGGCGCTCGTCGGCGTGTTGGTTGGAGCATGGGTAGCACGCTACTTGGGACCGAGCGAGTTCGGTGAGCTGGCCTACGTCCTGGCTTTCGTTGCCTTCTTCAGCGTTGTCAGCCAACTCGGACTCGATGGAGTCGCCATTCGCGATATGGCGCTCCGCAAGCAAGCGTCGTCAGCGATTCTTGGCACGGTACTGCGGCTCAGGCTCTTGTCCGGCATCGTCTGCTGGTGCGCTGCAATTGGGGCGATGATGCTGCTGCGCCCTGGTGATACACAGTCGTTGATATTGACATCGATAGTCGCGGGTTCGGTCCTGTTCCAAGCGGCCGACAGCGTCGACCTGTGGTTTCAGAGTCAAACACAAAGCAAACGAACAGTCCTGGCAAAAGCTTTCGCCTATTTGATTTCGAACGGCGTTCGGGTCCTATTCATTCTGGCGAAGGCGCCGTTGGCGGCGTTCGCGTTCGTGAATCTGCTCGAGATAGGACTGGCTGCTATTGCCTTATGGGTTTCCTATCAACGATACAGTTCACCAGAGCGGTGGACCTGGGACCGCCAAACCGCGGGGCGGCTGTCGAATGAGTGCTGGCCGTACCTTCTGTCCGGCTTGGCCGTTATTGTTTATATCCGCATCGACCAGATCATGCTGCGAGAGCTGGTCAATGAGCACGATCTCGGCATTTATTCCGCGGCATTGCCGCTCTCCACAGCCTTTTATTTCATACCGGTGGCGATTTCCATGAGCGTGGGACCGCTCATCGCACAACGGCGGGTCAACGACACAGAAGGATATCTCCGCGCTCTATCGCATCTATTCAGTCTGATGTGGTGGATTATGCTTCCACTCAGCGCGACCGTCGCGCTGTTTTCCAAGCCGCTGGTACTTTGGCTATACGGGCCGGCTTATGCGGCAAGCGCGGGCGTATTGGCAATTCATGTATTCTCCAACATACCTGTGGCGCTGGGCGTTATCCAGAGTACATGGATTGTCAATGAACGCAGAAGTAATATTTCCCTGTATCGAACGTTGATGGGCGCAGCATGCAACGTTGCCCTCAATCTGATTTTGATACCGAGCCATGGCGCAGTGGGAGCCGCCATTGCGACGCTGTGTTCTCAAGTGGTCGCAGCGATCCTATCGAACATCGTTCTCGCCCCGAATATGTTGAAAATGCAGATCCGCTCCGTGTTGCCGACGACCAAGCTTAGAGAAAACCAATGAGAGAGTTGATTTATTCCATCTGGACAAGGTTGTTCGCAAGGGAGCGATTCGAGTTCATGAATCGGGCCCTGTTCAATCTGAGCATGCGCGGCTTGGGTATCCTTAACTACCGGTCTATGCGCGAAAGCGGCGAGACTCATTTTCTCCAGAGGATCTTACCCTGTTACGTCAACAAAGCGGATAACAAAGAACAATTGACAAATGTCATCCTCGACATAGGGGCAAACGTTGGCGCATACAGCAATGAAATACTCAGAATTGCCCCGGCTGCCAAGCTATATTGTTTCGAGCCCCATCCGAGTACAGCCGAGAAACTTGTCGAAGCAACGAATGGGCGCGCCACCGTAATGCAGTTGGCAGTGGGATCGACCGCCGGAAATATTGAATTGTTCGACTACGAAGGAGTGGATGGCTCGTCTCACGCTTCGGTGCACCGCGGAGTCTTCGAACGAATTCATAAGAGGTCGCACCAATCAACCACGATAGAAGTTACCACGATCGATAGTTTCGTTGAAGAATCGAAAATAGAGAGCATAGCGCTTCTAAAAATTGATACAGAAGGCCACGAGCTCGAGGTGCTGCGCGGTGCGTCGAGGTGTTTGCGGGACAACATGGTCGATGTGGTGCATTTCGAGTTCAACGAAATGAACCTGGTGTCCAGAGTTTTTTTGAGTGATTTTTTCGAGATACTCGATGGTTTTCGACTCTATAGACTCCTTCCAAGCGGCTGGATCCCGCTTCAAGATCGATCCATCGAAAACCTGTTCGCGTATCAGAATATAGTCGCCGTCAGGTACGGGTGTCCGGCTGAACAGGCTTTCAAATGACCGGGGAACTCGCCTGCCATTTCTTCCTCCGGGTGTCGATTGACCCGATGTTGGGCAAGTCACTGCAGAACATGGGCCGGCGATGACACTTCTCGCTCCCGTGCCGGAAACACCTACGCGCCATGGTTGATCGTCGATCCTCGTCGCCTCCGCTTTCACCCGTAGTCGTCTTCGCATACAAGCGTCGCGACCACCTCGAGACGACCATCGCCTCGCTGCTCTGCAACCCCGAGGCTCCGTCAACCGATCTTCATGTCTATTGCGACGCAGCACGCACCGCTGTCGACCAACCCGCCGTGGACGGCGTACGCAATTTCGTTTCCGACTTAAAGGGGTTCGCGTCGATCACACGCGTGTTTCGGGAATCGAACATGGGGCTCGCAGGCTCGATCATTGACGGAGTAACACGCTTACTCGCTCAGCACGATCGAGTCATCGTCATCGAGGACGACCTGCTTTTGTCGGCCCACTTCTTACGCTACATGAATGACGCGCTGCAAGCTTATGCTGCAGATGAGCAGGTCGCCAGCATCCATGGGTATTGCTATCCCACCACGGATCCGCTCCCAGAGACATTCTTCCTGCTAGGTGCCGACTGCTGGGGCTGGGCAACTTGGCGCCGGGCTTGGGCACAATTCAACCCCGACGGCGCGTTGCTCTTGAAGGAGTTGCGGCAGCGGAAGTTGACACACCGGTTCGACTTCGACGGGACCTATCCATACACTCGAATGCTCAAGAACCAAGTGCTCGGGAAAAACAGTTCATGGGCCATCCGGTGGCATGCCTCGTGCTATCTGGCGGGGCGCATGACTCTCTACCCGGGTCGTAGTCTGGTTCACAACATTGGCAACGACTCGAGCGGCACGCACTCTGGCACGACTGCTCGGTTCGATCAGATCGCATCTCATCGGCCAGTCAAGGTTGAGCGACTCCCGTTGTTGGAGTCGACCGTCGGGCGGGCAGCGTTCGTGAAGTTCTTCGGTACGCAACGTGAATCTCCAATGCAACGGTTGGCGCGTCACCTGCGAAGGCTCTGGAAGCAGCCATCTTGAGCCTCCACTCTGTCGCCAAGAGTCTGTGTCCACCGCTGCTGGCCTCCAGCCTGAAGCGCCTGTCCGGAAAGGGGCTGCGATTCGACGGGTCACCTGACAACTGGGCTGAGGCACTTCGGATGTCCAGCGGGTATTCGCACGCGGACATCCTAGCCAAGGTCATTGAGGCGACGCGGGAAGTGGTGTCAGGCCGTGCCGCCTACGAGCGCGATTCAGTGCTGTTTTACGAGCCGGCTGTACCGTTTCAAACGGTGTCCACGCTGCTGCGCTCAGCGGTGCGGGACGGCGGACGGCTGGAAGTCATCGATTTCGGTGGGTCGCTCGGAAGCACCTACCGGCAGTGCCGGCCCTTTCTCGCCGGGCTGCAGCGGCTGCAATGGCACGTCATTGAACAGGCAAGCTTCGTCGATGCCGGCCGCGCGGAGTTCTCAAGTGCAGAACTCCACTTCCACAGGTCGATCGACGAGGTGCCTGCCGTAGCAACACCCTTCACGTTCATCTTCTCCAGCGTGCTCCAATACTTGGAGCACCCATACGACGTCATCGGGCGCCTTCATACCATTCCCGGCCGACACTTGATGATCGACCGCAGCACTCTCTCGAACCAACAATTGGATCGGCTCTGCATACAACACGCTCCCAAAAACGTGTACAGAGCCAGCTACCCTTGCTGGATCCTGTCGCGAGACAAGTTGCTCGCGCTGCTGTCGCCGCACTGGCAGCTCCTCGGTGACTTTCAAAGCCCGGAGGCCTTGCAGCGAACAGCCGATGGACTGCAGTTTCAGTTTCGTGGCCTCATTTTCGAGAGGCGGTTATGAATTTGTATCGCGACACTCAGGTGTTGATCACCGGCGGCCTGGGTTTCATAGGCTCCAATCTGGCGCGTCGCATGGTGGAACTTGGGGCACGGGTCACGCTCGTCGACAGCCTCATTCCGATGTACGGCGGCAATCTGCGCAACATCGTCGATATCGAGGACCGGGTTCGTGTGAACGTGTGTGACGTGCGCGATCCGTTCGCCATCGAGTACCTCGTGAGGGGCCAGGACTTCCTCTTCAACCTCGCCGGGCAGACGAGCCACATCGACTCGATGAACAACCCGCAAACGGACTTGGACATCAACGCGTCCGCGCAGCTGTCCATTCTTGAAGCCTGCCGGCGCGTCAACTCCAAGCTGAAGGTGGTGTTCGCCAGTACGCGGCAGCTGTACGGCAAGCCCGACTACCTTCCCGTCGATGAAGCGCACCCAATTCGGCCCGTCGACGTGAACGGCATCAACAAGCTGGCCGGCGAGTGGTACCACCTCCTCTACAACAACGTGCATGGCATTCGCGCGTGCGCGTTGAGGCTCACCAACACCTATGGACCCGGAATGCGGGTCAAGGATGCGCGACAGACGTTCCTGGGCATCTGGGTGCGACGCTTGATCGAAGGCAAGCCGATCCAGATCTTCGGCGACGGTATGCAGCTGCGCGACTTCAACTACGTGGACGATTGCGTCGAGGCCCTCTTGCTAGCCGGCGCAAACGACGCTACCAACGGCAAGGTCTACAACCTCGGCAGCGAAGAAGTCGTGAATCTGCGGCAACTCGCCGAGATGCTGGTGCCACTGCAGCCGGGTGGCACCTTCGAGCTGGTGCCGTTTCCCCCAGAGCGCAAGGCCATCGACATCGGCGACTACTACAGTGACTTCAGCCTGTTCCGCCGTGAAACCGGATGGGTGCCAAAGATCGGCCTGGCGGAGGGCTTGAAACGGACTCTGGATTTCTATCGCACCGAGTACGCCCACTATTGGGATGAACACGCATGATCCTGATGAACGACTTCAAGGCCGAGCCTGCGGAATTGCGGGAGGCCATGCTCGGCGCAGTGCAGCGTGTTCTTGCCTCCGGCTGGTACGTGCTGGGCAAAGAGTGCGAGGCGTTCGAACAGAACTGGGCCAGCATCTGCGGTGTCCAGAAAGGCGTGGGCGTAGGCAACGGCATGGATGCGATCGAGATCGCCATCCGTGCGCTTCGCATTGGCCCCGGGGATGAAGTCATCACTACGCCGATGACGGCATTCGCCACGGTGCTCGCCATCTTGCGGGCGGGTGCCGTCCCAGTGCTGGCCGACATCGATCCAGGCACGGCTTTGCTTTCGCCCGACAGCGTCCGCCGTTGCATCTCAAACCGAACGAAAGCGCTCGTGCTGGTGCATCTGTATGGCCAGATGCGTTCCATGTCCGATTGGCTTGCGCTTTGCGAGGACGCGCGAATCTCCCTGGTCGAAGACTGCGCGCAGGCGCACTACGCGCGTCTAGCGGGCAAGGCTGCGGGGAGCTTCGGCCGCGCGGGCGCATTCAGTTTCTATCCGACGAAGAATCTGGGTGCGGCCGGCGATGGCGGCATGCTTGTCACAGACGATGCCGCGCTCGCCAGCGCAGCATCGAAGCTTCGCAACTACGGTCAGAGCGAGCGTTACCACCACCCGGAGATCGGCATGAACAGCCGACTCGATGAGGTGCACGCGGCGATGCTCGCCGCTCGCCTGCCGTGGATGAGTTCATTCAACCAGCGGCGCCAGGCGATCGCTCAGACGTATCGGGCCGGCCTGCGCAATGCCGACATTCGATTGATGGAGCCACCGCAGGAGCAGGCAGCTCACGTGTACCACCTGTTCGTGGTCACCTGCGATCACCGCGACGCACTGCAGGCGCATCTGCAGCGGTGCGGCATACAGACACTCATCCATTACCCGATTCCAGTACACCGGCAGCCGCCTTGCAATGAGTTGAGACGGGATCCGATGGGCTTGGCCGCAAGTGAACGGCATGCCGCAACCTGTCTTTCGCTGCCTTGCCATCCGCAACTCGACGATGGCCAGGTCCAACAGGTCGTCGACGCCGTCAACGCTTTCGCACCGCCGGCGTGATGGAGCATTACGTCACCCTGTTCGACAGCCTGTTTTTGCCGCAAGGGCTTGCGCTGCATATGTCCATGGAGCGTCATGCGGGCGCGTACACGCTGTGGATACTGTGCATGGATGAGCGGGGGCATGACGCTCTGCAGCGGCTGCACCTGCCGAACGTACGGCTGATTGCATTGGCCGACGTGGAAAGTCCTGAGCTCTTGCAAGTCAAGCCAACACGCTCTCGAGGAGAGTACTGCTGGACGATGACGCCGTTCACGCCGAAGATGGTGTTCGACAGAGACTCATCGGTCCAGCGCGTGACTTATCTGGATGCCGACTTGTGGTTCAGGCAGAGCCCGTGTTCGATATTCGCGGAGTTCGATGAGTCAGGGAAGGCGGTGCTGATCACAGAGCACGCCTACGCCCCACAGTTCGATCAGTCGCATACGTCTGGGAAGTTCTGCGTCCAGTTCACCGTGTTTGTCAGAGAACGAAGCGAGCCAGTGCGCGAGTGCTGGGCCGATCAATGTATCGACTGGTGCTACGCGCGCCTGGAAGACGGCAAGTTTGGCGACCAGATGTACCTCAATGAGTGGCCGACACAATTCGGCGACAGCGTTCATGTTCTCGAACGCAAGGAATGGGTTCAGGGACCATGGAACACAGCCCGCTTTCCCCCAAGCGAAGCGGTCGCCTTCCACTTTCATGGGCTGCGGCTGTTCCGTGGCGGTAAGGTGCTCTTGACGGACCGCTATCCGATCTTCCGAAGCACAAGTGAAGTCTTGTACAAGCCGTACCTGCAGGACTTGGGAGAAGCCATTTCCGCGTTGCGCCGGATCGGCATTGAAGTGCCTCCCCAGCTGGAAAAATCGTTCTGGCTGCAAAGATTGCGAGCGGTCGCGAAGGGATTGTTCAACGCGCAGCGCAGAGTCTTGCAAGACGAGACCGCAAGGTTCGGACGTGTCCGCTAACAGCGCGCAGAGGCAAGAGCAAGGCCTCCGGATGTCTGGAGAGCCACGGTCGCGGCTCATGTTCACCATCATCACGGCCACATTCAACGCAGGCGACCTGTTGGATCGAACGCTCGCCAGCCTTCGTTTGCAAACCGACCGCGATTTCCAATGGATCGTGGTCGACGGTGCATCGACCGATTCGACAGTCGAGAAGCTCTGCGGTGCCCAGGACATCGTCACCTGGTGGATCAGCGAGCCTGACAGAGGAATCGCCGACGCCTGGAACAAGGGGCTCGACAAAGCGGTGGGCGACTACGTGCTGTTCCTCAATGCGGGAGACACCTACGATCCGGATTTCCTGGAGCGGGTGCGCTCGCGCGCCGACGGTCGACGCATCGTGTGCAGCCACGCGCGCTTGCTGTCCGAGCATGGCCAACAAGTGGGCTTGGTTCGAGCCGAACCACACAAGCTTCATCGTGCGATGCACCTGCCCCACAATTGGTGCGCGGTGCCACGTCGCTGGTACGACGAATTCGGCCCCTACGCGCTCTTGCCCCAGGCGATGGACTTTGAATGGTTTCACCGGTACTACCTGCGCTTCGGTGCCGCGGGGTTCGACGTGATCGATGAGGCGCTCGGTGAATACCACCTCGGGGGCACCAGCGACGTCAACTTCGCGGAGAGCTATCGCGCCAAGGAACGCATCATCGTTGCCAACGGCGGCAACGCCCTCCTCGCTCGCGCCTTTCGATGGGCGTACACGCTAAACCATGCGATCCGGCGCCGGGGCCGCTAGCATGCTGGTGCTGATCCCGATGCTCGGCCTCACGCCACATGGTGGCAACCGCGTGCTCGTCCAGATTGCCAACGAGTTTGTCCGGCGCGGCCATACCTGTCGGATCCTCACACCTCGCCCGACCGAACGCTTCCCCTTCTGGCTCGACCCACGGGTGGAGATCGTCTCCGTAGGCCCGACGCTGACATGGAAGCCCTTGCGATGGCTGGCGTTTCTGCTCGCCATTCCCGGCCGGTCACGCGCGGCAGACTGCCTGGTCGTCAGTCATTTCCTCACCGCGCTGCCTGCTCGGTTGATGGAGCGTTTCTGGCGGCACAGCGTCGTGTACATCGTGCAGGACATCGAGTACCGCTTTTTCCGCCGGCCGACGCGATGGCTCGCGCAGGCGCTGTGCCGCTGGACCTGGGGCGCAAGGTTCGTGATTCCTGCGAACGAGTACCTCGCCCTCGAACTGCAGCGTCTGGGCGCGGCGCCTCAACCGCCGTTGCAGCTGGGCGTCGATCCCTTCTTTCTCGAACCGCGTGCGATGGCGGGTCGACCACAGTTCGATGTCGTCTGCCTGCTGCGGCGCGAGCGGCACAAGCGCAGCGACCGTTTGCTTGCGCTGGCCGACCTGCTGGTCGGCCGCGGCGTGTCCGTGCTGTGCATTTGCCAGGACCGCGAGCTCTGGAACGCTCACCAGCACCGCTTCTCTGCGCTGGCGCGGCCGGGCTCGGATGCGGAGCTTCGAGACGCGTTCGACTCTGCGCGCCTGCTCGTGCTCACGAGCGACCACGAGGGTTTTGCGCTGCCGCCGCTCGAGTGCATGGCCCGAGGCCTCCCGTCGGTGCTGTTCCCCTGTGGCGGTGCCGAGGTGTATGCACGCGATGACCACAATTGCGTGATCGTCCGCGATGAATCCATCGACACGGCCGCGCGGGCGATCATCGCGCTGCTCGCAGATTCGGCGCGCTATGCGCGCTTGTCGCAACACGCCCAGGAAACCGCACGGCGCTACGACATGTCGGTCGCCGCCCGCGACTTCGTGGATCGATGCAGCAACTGGGCCGGTGGCACGCTCGCCGGCTGAATCGAGCTCAGCCCGCTTGGGTGGATCCTTGCGGTAGTAGTGCCCGCTGTCCTTCACGCCCATGGGGAACAGCTTGCGGATGCCGGCACGCAGCACCAGTCGCGCGGTTTCTGCTCGGGCCGCCCGCGAAACGAGCTGACGTGGAATTGGTCGTGGTCGTCGGCCGGTTTGCGCGAGACCCACGCCTTGATCTCACCGACCAGTTGCACCACGCGCGGATCCTGGAATGCATACACGGCCTCCCCGAGCAGCGCGTGATAGCGGCCCATCTGCGCCGCCACGTACTTGAGCTCGCGCAGGCTCTTCTTGATGCTCATCGTTTCAGCGCGCGGAAACGCGGCCCGGATTTCGTGCGCCGCCGCCGGCGGGAGCAGGTCGTCGATGACGACGTGTCGGATGGCGCCGGAGCCTTGCCAGTCGTGCGCCATTCGCTGCTTTTCGGCACCCAGCCGCGCAACGATCAGGTCCGCCAGTTCGGTGCGGTGCATCGTCTGCAATCTCCCGTGAATCAGTGGCTGCCGAATCCGGCGGCGCATGCGTTAGCCTTGCACATCATCCACGCCGTGCGCCGCGCTGCGCTCCCCGATGGTCGCTTCTGCCACCCTGCCGCACATTCTGGTGCTGCTCGCCACGCACAACGGCGCTCCCTGGCTCGACGAGCAACTGCGCAGCATTGTCCAGCAGCATGGGGTCTGCGTGTCGCTGCTCACCGGCGACGACCAGTCTTCCGACGGCACGCAGGCGCTGCTCGCGCGTTGGGCGCGCGAGCATCCGCGCATGCGCATCCTGCCGCCGCTTCCAACCCGCCTTGGCGCGGCGGGCAACTTCCTGCGGCTGCTGCGCGAGGCGTCGCTCGATGGCTGCGACTTCGTGGCGCTGGCCGACCAGGACGACATCTGGCAGCCGGGCCGGCTGGCGCGCGCGGTGATGCGCTTGCGCGAAGGTGGAGCCGACGGCTACTCGTCGGACGCGCTCGCGTTCTGGCCCGATGGGAGCAGCAGGCCCTTGGGCAAGGCAAGCCCGCAGCGCGCGCTCGATCATTTGTTCGAGCCGGCGGGCCCGGGCTGCACCTACGTGCTCAGCGCCAAACTGGCCGCGGCACTGCAGCGCGAGCTGGCGCGGGACCCGCAACGCTTCGAAGGCCTCGGTTATCACGACTGGTTGATCTACGCGTATGCGCGCATCCATGGCTACCGGTGGCTCATCGATCCGGAGATGGGCGTGCTGTACCGCCAGCATGGCCGGAACGAGCTCGGTGCCAACTTCGGCGCCAGAGCAGTTCAGCGACGCTGGGGCCGCCTGACCTCGGGCTGGTTCCGCGCCCAGGTGCTGCACATCGCATCGTTGTGGCCGGGCGCGCCCGAAGACCTGCTCGCCCACCTGCGCCGACTCGGCGTCGCGGATCGTCTGTGGCTTGCCGCGCGCGCCCGCAGCCTGCGCCGCCGGCCTCGCGACCAGCTCGCTTTGGCAGCCATGCTGCTGCTCGGTGTGCTTCGGTAGAGCGCGCGAACACCTACGGCAGATCGATGGCCTGCAGCGCGGGGTCGCCTTTGGCGTACTCACGCCATTCGTTCAGCCCGATCGTGCAGAACCGCTCCTTGTGGAGTTTGCACAAGCGGTCGAGCGAGTCGCGAGCGGCCTCGGGATGGCCGTGGCGAGCCGCCAGCACCGCGAAGCGCAACAGCAGCGGCGGATGCGGGAAGCGCTGTACCGTGCGTGCCGCTTCCGCCAATTGTTCATCGGACAGTCTGGCCTTCATCGGCGTTCGCGCCAGGACCAGGAAAGCGCGCATGTGATCGAGCAGGTACACCGGCGGCGCCTCCTCGCGTGACTTGACCTTCTCGAAGCCCATGTAGCCCATGCGCATCAAGCGGTGGTCGGCATCGATCTTCACGTAATCGCGCGTCACGACGATCCCCGTGGCCACCGCGACAACGAACAACGCCACGTGAACGAGTCGCGGCATCGGGCGTGAGGGCGTGGACGGTGACAGCACGTCGACGGCGCCCATCCAGAGCCCGAGCGGCACGAGGAAGTAGGTATACGCGTAGGGGAACTCGACCGCCGCGTGGATCGCGAAGGTGCCGATAGCGGCCAGCGCAAACATGACCGCCGGGTCGCGGGCGCGTGCGACATGCCGCAGCAGCCACCATGCGAGCGCCGCACTCAACAGCAGCCCGAGCGGCACGCCGTTCCACATCATCAGGTCGAGGACGACGTTGTGCGCGTACTCGGGCATCTCGAGGGCCGGCGGCATCGCGGTCGCGACCCGGCTCACGCCGACGATCAGTTCGCCCCATCCATAGCCGAACCACGGCTGGACGCGCAATGCCTCGACCATGTAGCGCCACAGCATGAGCCGCCCAGGTTGCTCGACGCTGAGGCCGCGTGCGACATCGACAGCGTGAGCCGGCCCCGCGCCGGCGGTCGACGAGGACAGGGCCACGACCGCGGCCATGAGGAAGAAACTCGCCGCGAACGCCATGACGGCCAGCGGCGAAAGGGCGGTTCCGGCACGCCGCCGCGCGTACCACGACCACGGGACCAGGGCCGCTACCAGCAACCAGCCCGCACGCGACTGCGTGGTGGTCAACGCGAAGCCGAGCATCAGCGCCACAGCGGCGAGCACCCCGCCGCGAATCTTGCCCTGCTGGTGCAGCCACCCGGCGCCGACGAGACCCAGGACCAAACACACGGCCAGATGATTGGGTTGCCCGAGGTTCGCGACCGCACGCCCGTCGTAAAGGAACGAGTCGTAGAGGAACTCCGGCAAAGGCAGCCACACGTGGAACCACTGGCTGGCAGCGAGGAGCGATGAACCCACCGCGACCAGCATGAACACCGCGGCCAAGCCGTCCAGAAGGTCGTCCCGTCGATGCCGCGCGAGCCGGGCGCCGGTGGCGACGCTGAGTGCGAAAGTCAGCAGATACAGCGCCGGCAGGATCGCGTCGCCGCGAAACAGCGTCAAGCCGGCGAGCCATTGCACCGGGGGAACCAACGCCACACCGAGCGCCACCCAGGCCAGCAGCGGCCACTCGCAGCGATCCTTGCCGCGCAGGGCCGACACGCCGATCAGCAGCGCGCCCGCCGCCGCGACGATCTCATTGTGAAACGCGGTCCACGGCAGCAGATGCGTCGACAGGAAGAACGACGCGCCTAGAACGGTGAAGCCGAGCAGCATGGGGTTCGTCTCACGGTGGGTCGATGGGGGTTCGGCAATGAAAAAAGGGCGCTCGTTGAGCGCCCCTGCATGCCCACAGGCAAGCGATTCTTACTTGCAGGAACCCGGCAGGTACTTCGTCGGGATCGTGCCGGGGAGGCACTTGAACTGCCCGACTTGCTCGCCCATGTTGCCGGACTGCGTCATCGATGCGCCGCCGGCCGTCATCGGGGTCAGGGTGATGGTGCCGCCCGACGCACCCTTGAGGTTTGTGGCGTCGGTCATCAGAGTGACCGTGATCACTCCGTTGCCGTCGGTCGCGATCGAGTTGACGAACTTCGTGGTCTGGGTCGACGCTTCACAGCCCCAGCCGTTGGCGCCCGGGATGGTTGACGCGCTGCCCGTCTGATACACCTCGGCGACGGCGGTACGGCACTGGCTGGTGGCGAGGATGCCTTCCGAGACGCGGGCCTTGACGGTGTAGTCCACATAAGCCGGCAGCGCGACGGCGGCCAGGATACCGATGATCGCGACGACGATCATCAGTTCGATAAGGGTGAAACCCTGTTGAACACGTTTCATATGCACTCCTGAATGGGTAGTTGGCGTCGTGTGAGTTGCATAGCCTGTGCCAGCCGATATTGGATGCAAGGCCATCCGATCAGGCCCGTTTTGGGGCCACGGTGGACGCAAATCGTCACACCCTTGCTCAACGCTCACAACGGATGATTTCAGCCTGACGAAATTGGTCAGCATCGCGCAAGGCGGCAGCCCGGTGAGTCACGGGGATCGTCCTGTGGGTACGCCTGCCGCATCCGAGAGAAAGCGCTCCAGATCTCGCAATGGCGCGGCGTCCCCGAACAGCGCATGGCGCCGAGACGAGATCTCGGCGCGCAGGCGTTGCTGCGCCGCGACATCCGACGCCAGGCGCACCGCTAGGCCAATGAAACCGTCTTCGTCGGTCGCGACCAGTTCATCCAGCCCGATGTGGCGCAGCAGGCCGCTCGCCAGCCGCCCGCGCAGGAACGTGCCTTCCATGGTGAGCACCGGCAGACCGCACTCGATCGCTTGGAGCGCCGTGTTGAAGCCCGAGAAGCCGACCGTGTCGAGAAACAGGCTGGCACGCCCCATCAGCCCAAGAAACCGCGCCCGGTCAAGAAACGGAATGAAAGTGACGTGACGCTCGAAGGTCAAGCCCTCCTGCTCGAAACGTCGCTTCAAGCGGGCGGCCAGCGCCTCGGCGAGTGCGCTGCGAAAAAACACCAGTCGCGCCTGTGGCGTGCGCCGCGCGATCTCGATCCACAGGCGGTCGTGCGCCGGCGAGTACTTGAATGGCATCCCGGGGCACAGCAGCAATGGCGCGTCGGCCGGCAGTCCGAGTGCCGCCAGATCCGGTGCAATCGACGCCTGCGTGCTCGGCTCGATACACACGCCCAGATGCGCCAGGCGCACCAGTCGTTCGGTGTAATGCGACTCGGCTGCCGGCGGCTCCAGTGCTTGCGCGGACAGGTAGGCATCGATCGTCGGCAAGCCCGTTGTCTGCGGGTGGCCCCAGCTGGCGGCCTGCACCGGTGCCAGGCGCAGGTTGGCGAGCTTGACCGTCAACGCATCCATGCCGATCTCGGGATAGATCAGGACCTCGAGTTGATGGCCCGCGATGGTCCCGGCCCACTGCGCGAGGGTGCGGCGCCCTCCCGCGAAGTGCGTGGCATGACGCTTTGCCCATTCGGTCTCGGCATCGCTGCGCGTGCCGAGCTGGTACAGGTGGATCGCGAAGCGCTGCGGGTCGAGCCCGCGCACCCAGCCCTTGACGATCGCGTTCCACACCGAGTGGTCGCGAATGTGCGCCGAGGCGATGCCCACGCGAACGGGGCCGCTGCCGGCGATTCGTGCCTTCGGCCGCGCAAGGCCCTGCGCGGCCTGCCACGGCTGCATCAGCCGCGCGCACAGCCGGCCGTAGGGCACCAACAGCTCGCGATTGGCCTGCGGGTGGTAGGCAAGGTAGAACGGCTGCGTAGCGCCCACCGACTTGTATCCCTCGGCACTGCGCGCGGCATCGAACCAGCGGTCCAATTCGGTCATCGCGCGCGCGAACCTGCGCCGCGATGGTTCGATCGATGCCGCGTCGTCGGCGATGGGGTCGACCTGCGCCATCGCCAGCGCCCATCGGGCGCTGCCCAGCGCGGGGTCGGCATCCACCGCGCGCTGGTAGCTGGCGCGCGCCTCTTCGGCGCGGCCCTGGCCCATCAGCGCATGGCCGAGCCCCAAGTGCGCCGGCGCGTCGGCAGGGTTCGCCCGCACCGCCTGCTCGTACGCCGCACGCGCGGCTTCGAAGTCCTCGCGCTCGAGACCGAGCGATCCTTCCATGGCGTGGGCGGCACCGGTCTGGTCCGCCCGACCGTGCATGCGACTGAGCTGCGCTCGCGCATCGCCGTCGCCCTTGTCGGCCAGTGTCTGCGCGAGGTTGATCTGCGCCACCGCGAGCGCCGGGTCGATGTGGGTTGCGCGCCGCAGGTGTTCAATGGCCTCGTCGAGTCGACCGGCTTCGCGCAGTGCCCCACCCAGATTGCTGAGGGCTTCGGCGGATTGCGGCTGCAGTGCCAACACCTCGCGAAAGCGGCTGACGGCCTCGTCGAGGCGCCCGAGCCGAACGAGGACGGTGCCGAGATTGCTCAGCGCGGCGGGCCGCTGCGGATCCAGCGCCAGCGCGCGCTGCAGCACGTCTTCGGCGCGCTTGAGCTGCCCTTGCTCGGCCAACACCAGCCCCAAGTTGCTGTGGGCGTCGACCAGCCCGGGCTGCAGGGCGATCGCGCGCTCGAAGGACTTGGCGGCACCGGCAAGATCGCCCTGCTCGCGCAAGGCCGCGCCGAGCACGTTGTGCACTGTCGCCGAGCGGGCGCCGGCGGCGGCTCGGCGCAAATGCGGCAGCGCGTCGGCCAGACGCCCTTCGCGCCGCAGGACTTGCGCGAGGTTGAAATGCGCGTCGCCGTAACCCGGTTGCAACTGGACCGCGCGTTCGAAGCTGGCACGCGCCGGCCCGAGCTGGTTGCGCCGAAGCTGCACATTGCCGAGGTTGTTGTGCGCGGCGGCCGACTTCGGCTCGATGGCGAGTGCCTCGGCAAGGTGGGTGGCAGCCTCGTCCAGCCGACCCGATTGCAGCGCCACCACGCCCAGCATGTGCCGCGCGTCGAAGTGCCGCGGCATCTCGACCAGAACCTTGCGGTAACCCTGTTGCGCCTCGGGCAGGCGGCCGGCCTGATGATGCGCCGTGGTGGCCGCCCACAAGGTCTTGAATTCGGCGGGGCTCATCCGTTCAGGGCTTGTCGCGCGAGGCCACCACCGCGGCCAAGCGGTACGTCATGTCGTCGACGAATTCCTGTGCGTAGCCGGCTTCGAGCAGCGCCCACTTGAAGCGATTTGCCAGCCGTGCCTTCTTGTACACGTTGAGCGGGTGGCCCTGCGCAAACTCGGCAGCGTGTCCGAACACTTGCACGTAGGCCTTGTCCAGCCGGACCGACTGCTTCTTGTCGGTCGCCGCCTCTGCACCCGGTGGCACGCGGCTCTTCAGGTCGTGCACCAGTCTGTCGGCGACAGCATCCACCTCTTTTGTGTTGAACCAGGCGAGCACCATCGTTCGGCTTTCTCTACTGTGACTCGAGGAGGATTATCGGTGTTGCCACCGCAGCATCCCGGCGCGGCCTTCGAGACGCAGTCCGACGGGAGCAGGCGGTCACTTCAACATGCTTCCTTACGATGCCGAAAGGCCAGCAAGTCGCCCGGGAACGTCCGCCGCGATCAGCGCAGCGTCATCACCTGCCCCGCCGCCAGCGCATGAATGCGGTGCGGCGTGCCGAATTGGCTGATTTCGGTCATCACCGCATCCATCTCGCCCGGCTTGATGTGGGTGATGTGCACATCGACGCTGCCGCGCAGCTGTGCCAGCTCGTGGTCGAGCGCCGCCGGGCACAAGTGCCGGCTGATCCTCGCCAGCTGCCGCTCCTCGTCGCTGAACGCGGTTTCGATCACCAGGTGTGCGACCTTCATGTCGGCCAGACGCTGCCACAGCGCCGGGTTCGGGCCGGTGTCGCCGGTGTAGACCCACCACCCCGCAGCGCCGCCGTCGACCGCATAACCCACCGCCGGCACGGTGTGCGCGGCGCTCAGCACTTCGATGCGGTGGTCGTCGAGCACCAGGGTGTCGCCCACGGCCAAGGGCTTCAGCGCCAGCACCGGTGCCTCGGCGCTGGGCAAGCGGGTGAAGTCGGGCCAGATGACGCCGTTGAAGATGTGGTCGCGCAAGGCCTGCAGTGTTTCGGGCAACCCGTGCACGATGATCGGCCCTTGCTGCCGTGCCGCACGCAGGCGCAGCACGCTGTCGGCGAGCAGCCCGATCGCCAGCACATGGTCGAGGTGCGAATGACTGAGCAGCACGTGGTCGATGCGCGCCAGTTCGTCGAGCGACAGATCGCCCACGCCGGTGCCAGCGTCGATGAGCACGCTGCCGTCGAGCAGGAACGACGTCGTTCTGCAGCCGGCCGCGATGGCCCCGGAACAGCCGAGGACGCGAATGATCATGTCGTATTGGAAACTGGGGCCCGTCCCGATCCGGCAGCGGGGATATGAAGTCCGTGCAGACCGGCTCGTCGCAACGCCGGCCCACAAGCGACTTCGCTCGTGTTGCCAATGTTGAGCGCGGTCACCGGCCGGCGCAAGGCGCCGAAGTCGCATTTCCCCCTTAAATCGAGGGGTTGAGCGACGGCAAGAGGACTGGACGTGAAAAGGGTCACGCGGGCCGCGGCGAAAGCCCCGTTGCGTTGTTACAGCGCTCGCGACTTGAAAGGCGTAGTCTCTGAACCGAAGCTGGTATGCAGCCGCCTCGAGATGCGGCGCGATACCTCGGGCCAAACAGGAGGTAGTACGTATGGCTCAACCCAAGATTGCACCCGGCAGAAGGCTGCGCTGGCGCGTCACGAAGACGGCGCCGAACGGCGAGTACTACGATCCTGACGAGCCGCCCGACACGGGGCCAGTGACGCCACCCGAGGAACCCCTTGAACGCCCCGAGCCCGGCTGGCGGATGTCGTCGTTTGAGCTCACCCACGGCCTGGACGTGAGCGAAGAGCCCGACACCGTGCCCGGCGAGTTGTTCGACGAGCTGTTCAAACCTAGCCGTTGAGCGGGCCGCGCCGCCCGCGTGGGGTCACCTCGTCAGAGCTGCACGAACTGCATCTGCGTGCCGGCGAGTTCGATCACGTCGCCGTTCTTCAGCTGCACGGTTTCGCCGATCAGCGGGTTGCCGTTGACGGTGGGGCGCATCGCGCCCTCGACGTGGGCGAACACATAGCCGCCCGGGCGCTTGGTGATGGACGCGACCTGCACGCCGGGCTTGCCGACGGTGGTGACGACCTTGGTGAGGTTGACTTCGCGGCCGGCCGCCGCGCCATTGAGCACGCGGATCGAGGCCGGGACGATCGACGAACCCAGTGCGCCGAAGCCCGAGGCACCGAAGCCACCGGTGGGCGCGTAGCCGACCGACGAGGGCGCCGACGCCGGCGCCGGCATCGTGCCCGGCTTCATGATCATCGTCTTTTCGTATTCGTTGCCGTCTTCGACCAGGTACTTGATCTTGTACTTGCCGATTTCGACGGTGTCGTTGTGCGTGAGCAGTTGCTTCTTGACGGCCTTGCCGTTGATGTAGGTGCCGTTGGTGCTGTTGAGGTCTTCGATGAAGACGTCGGCGCCGACCATCTGCAGCACCGCGTGCTCGCCGCTCACCGCCAGGTTGTCGATCACGATGTCGTTGTAGGGGCGGCGTCCGAGGGTGGTCTTGTCCTTGGTGATTTGTACTTCCTTGATCACCACACCATCGAGCGATACGACCAGTTTGCCCATGCTTGACCTCGAGTCTCGTTTTCGTGTGTCTCGTCTCGCCGCTTGCGTTTGCTCGAACCCGGGGAGTGGCTCCCAACTAGCGCCGGAAAGGCCACCACGAGCGCGCCGGGCCGCCGGCACCACGCACTTTAGCGAGTATCACCGAAATATTATCCTTCCCGCCGGCATCGTTGGCCGCATCGACAAGCGCCCCCGCCGCCTCTTCCAGAGAGTCGCACGCTTGCAACAACTGGGAGATGCTTTCGTCGTCGAGCATGTCCGACAGGCCGTCGGAACACAGCAGGTAGACGTCGCCGGGCATCAGGTCGTGCAGGTGGGTTTCCAGTAGCACCGTGTCCTCGACGCCGACGGCGCGCGTCACCAGGTTCTTGTTGGCGGAGAACGCCGCCTGCTCGGCCGTGATGAGGCCGGCGTCGATCTGTTCCTGCAGCAGCGAATGGTCGTGGGTGATCTGCGTCAGGCGTCCGCCGCGCAGCCGGTAGCCGCGCGAGTCGCCCACATGGCCCATCAGCAGCCGCCCTTCGCGGAACACGCCGACCACCAGGGTCGTGCCCATGCCGGCGTACTGCGGGTTGGAGTTGGCCGCGTTGAAGATCGCGCGGTTGGCGTTGTCGACGCAGATGTCCATCGCGCGGCGCACGTCGGTGTCCGACGCGTTCGCCGACGCCTCCTGCAGCCAGCGCCCGAGCTCGGTCTTGATGAACGAGGTGGCCATGCCGCTGGCCACCTCGCCGGCGTTGTAGCCACCCATGCCGTCGGCCAGCACGATCAGCGACGACGGCTCATCCACGGCCACCGAGTCCTCGTTGTTGTTGCGAGCGCGGCCAGTGTCGGTGGCGCTGTAGAACTCGAAACTCATGGTCGGGGCATGGCGTGTGGCAGCGTCGGGCCGGGGAATTCGGTCCGCAATCAAGGCCCGGAATTGTGCCTTGGATCGTCGCGCGAAAACTTTACCGTCGCGGCGAATCCATCGGACTCGGGGGGTGGCGGCGCCTCGGGTGTGCCGGCCGCGTCCGCCAGCGGTGCGTATGCGGAGGCAATGGTGCGCAGGTCGGCCGCTAGCTGGTGGCCGTCGGCGTAGCGCACCTCGGGGCGCTTCTCCAGCGCCAGCGCCACCACGTTGGCCAGCGGCTCGGGCAAGTCGGCGCGCAAGGTGCGAATGTCGGGCGCCGGATCGTTGGCGATCTGGTACATCAGCTTGGCCATCGAATCGGCCTGGTGCGGCAGGCGCCCGGTCAGCAGCTGGAACAGCATCACGCCCAGTGAATAGAGGTCGGAGCGGCCGTCGACGCGGCGCCCGGCCATCTGCTCGGGCGACATGTACGACGGCGTGCCCAGCACCATGCCGGTTCGGGTGCGGCTCGAGTCGGTGATGCGGGCGATACCGAAGTCGGTGACCTTCACCGTGTCGGTCGGCAGTTCGACCATCACGTTGGCGGGTTTGATGTCGCGGTGCACCACCCCCTGGCTGTGTGCATAGGCCAGCGCCTCGCCCACGCGCGCGACGATGCGCAGCACCACCGGTACCGGCAGCAGGTGCGCGCCCTGCGTGTAGCGCTGCAGGTCGTTGCCCTTCAGAAATTCCATCGCGATGTAGGCCAGGTCCTGGTCCTCGCCAGCGTCGAAGATGGTCACGATGTCACGATGCTGCAGCCGACCGGCCGTCTCGGCCTCGCGGAAGAAGCGTGCGCGCGCCTCGGCCAGTTCGGCGCCGTCGAACTCCTGCGTCAGCGCCATTGTCTTGATCGCCACCGGGCGGCCGATCTTCGGGTCCTGGCCGAGGTAGACCGCTCCCATCGCGCCACGGCCGAGCTGGCGGTCGATGCGGTAGCGGCCGAGCTGCGCACGGTCGGGCGATTGCGTCGTGCGCGCGGGCGGCTTCGACTCGCTGGTTGCCGCGGGTTTCGGCACGGGCTTCGGCGCGGCCCGCTGCGGCAGCTTGACCGCGCCGCGCGCCGGCACGCGCACCAGGCGCTGACCGAGGTGGCCGAAGGCGATGGCGACAACCGCCGGCCACACCGGCCACCACAGCGATGCTGTCGCGAGCAGCAGCCAACTGGTGGCGAGCGCGGCGAGCGCGACCGCCGTCGACAGGACGGCCGCCTGCCGCGGCGCCAGACGCGGCAGCGCGTAGGCGAGGTAGGCGGCGGCAAACGCGAGCGCCAGCAAGGCGAGCGCGATCGACGCGGCGGACGCGCCGGAACTGCCGGCAAGACCGCCGGTCAGGACGATGAAAAAAGCTTGCGATGCGGGCATGGCCGGTGCACGTTAGCACAGGCCCGACAGCCTTGGCCTTGCGCTCAGTCCTTCGACAAGCTCAGGATGATCTGCGCTTTTGACGGGCTCAGGCGGGGCTGGATTCGATGCGCCCGCGCCGCTGCAGCCAGACCCCGACCACGACCACCAGCACCGCGCACAGGCCGCCGAAAATCATGTCGGCCTCGGCCATGTTGGTCTTGAACCAGTCGGCGGTCGCCGGGTCGGAGACGAACATTTCGCCGGCCAGGAAGCCGAGCAGCGCCGCGCCCAGCGTGATGATGATCGGGAAGCGGTCCATGATCTTCATCAGCAGCGTGCTGCCCGCGATGATCAGCGGGATCGACAGAGCGAGGCCGATGATCAGCAGCGGAAAACGATAGGCTTCGGGTGCGCGGTCGGCCGCGCCAGCCACCGCGATGACGTTGTCCACGCTCATCACCAGGTCGGCCACGAGGATCGTGCGGATGGCCGCGAACATCGTGCCGTGCTGCTTGACCTCTCCGCTGTCTTCGGAGTCGACCAGCAGCTGCACGCCGATCCACAGCAGCAGCACGCCGCCGACGATCTTCAGGAAGGGCAGCTCGAGCAGCTTGACCGCGACGATGGTCAGCACGATCCGCATCACGATCGCCGCGGCGCTGCCCCAGAAGATCGCCTTCTTCTGTTGTGCCGGCTGCAGCGAGCGCGCCGCCATCGCGATCACCACCGCGTTGTCGCCCGACAGCAGGATGTTGGCCACCACGATGGCGCCGAACGCGCCCCACAGGGCGCCGGAGGTGAGATCCATGGCGAGGTCGTTCGCGAGTTGGGAGAGGCTCGATTGTGTGCTGAGGATCCGCTCGCGCACCTCTGTAGTTCCCACAAGTGTGCGACCCGCGCAAAGAAGGCCGCCCGTGGGCGGCCTTGCGGAGTGATGAGCGACGCAGCTTAGAGCAGGCGCTTCAGCAGCTTGCCCATCTCCGACGGGTTGCGGGTGACGGTGAAGCCGCACTCTTCCATGATCGCGAGCTTGGCGTCGGCCGTGTCGGCGCCGCCGGAGATCAGCGCGCCAGCGTGGCCCATGCGCTTGCCCGGGGGCGCGGTCACGCCGGCGATGAAGCCGACGATCGGCTTCTTCATGTTCGCCTGACACCAGCGCGCGGCTTCGGCCTCGTCGGGACCGCCGATCTCGCCGATCATGATCACCGCGTCGGTGTCGGGATCGTCGTTGAACAGCTTCATCACGTCGATGTGCTTGAGCCCGTTGATCGGGTCGCCGCCGATGCCCACCGCGCTCGACTGGCCGAGGCTGATCTCGGTGAGCTGCGCCACCGCTTCATAGGTCAGCGTGCCCGAGCGCGAGACCACGCCGATGCGGCCCTTGCGGTGGATGTGGCCCGGCATGATGCCGATCTTGATCTCGTCGGGGGTGATCAGGCCCGGGCAGTTGGGGCCGAGCAGCAGCGTCTTCTTGCCGCCTTGGGCTTCCTTGCGCTTCATCATATTGCGCACTTCGAGCATGTCCTTGATCGGAATGCCTTCGGTGATGCAGATCGCCAGATCGAGGTCGGCTTCCACCGCCTCCCAGATGGCCGCGGCGGCGCCGGCCGGCGGCACGTAAATCACGCTGACGGTGGCGCCGGTGGCCTTCGCCGCATCCTTCACGCTCGCGTAAATGGGGATGCCTTCGAAATCTTCGCCGGCCTTCTTCGGGTTCACGCCGGCGACGAAGCAGTTCTTGCCGTTCGCATAGTCACGGCAGCCGCGGGTATGGAACTGCCCCGTCTTGCCGGTGATGCCTTGCGTGATGACCTTGGTGTCTTTGTTGATGAGGATGGACATGTTCGTTTCCTTGCAGGGCGGTGCGTTACTTCAGGGCGGCCATCACTTTTTGCGCGGCCTCCGCCATCGAGTCGGCGCTGATGATCGGCAGGCCGCTCTCGGCCAGCATCTTCTTGCCCAGGTCCTCGTTGGTGCCCTTCATGCGCACGACCAGCGGCACCGAGAGGTTCACCGCCTTGCAGGCAGAGATCACGCCTTCGGCGATGGTGTCGCAGCGCATGATGCCGCCGAAGATGTTGACGAGGATCGCCTTGACCTTGGGGCTCGCGAGCATGAGCTTGAAGGCTTCGGTCACTTTCTCGGCGGTGGCGCCGCCGCCGACATCGAGGAAGTTGGCCGGCTCGCCGCCGAACAGCTTGATCGTGTCCATCGTCGCCATCGCCAGGCCCGCGCCGTTGACGAGGCAGCCGATGTTGCCGTCGAGCTGGATGTAGGCGAGGTCGAACTTGCTGGCCTCGATTTCCGCCGGGTCCTCTTCGTCGAGGTCGCGGTAGGCAGTGATCTCGGGGTGGCGGAACAGCGCATTCGAGTCGAAGTTGAACTTCGCGTCGAGGGCCTTGATGTGGCCATTGCCTTCGAGGATCAGCGGGTTGATCTCGGCGAGGCTCGCGTCGGTGGCCATGTAGCAGATGTAGAGCTTTCTGAACACGTCGACCGCCTGGGCCTGCGAGGCCTCGGGCACGCCGATGCCCTTTGCCAGCTCCAGGCCCTGCGCGTCGGTCATGCCGACGAGCGGGTCGATGAACACCTTGAGAATCTTCTCGGGCGTCGCGTGCGCCACTTCCTCGATGTCCATGCCGCCTTCGCTGGAGGCCATCATCGCGACCTTCTGCGTGGCGCGGTCGGTGACGGCGGCGACGTAGTACTCCTTCTTGATGTCGGCGCCTTCTTCGATCAGCAGGCGGCGCACCTTCTGGCCAACGGGTCCGGTCTGGTGGGTCTTCAGTTGCATGCCGAGGATTTCACCGGCCAGCTTCTTCACCTCGTCGAGCGAGCGCGCGAGCTTGACGCCGCCGCCCTTGCCGCGCCCGCCGGCGTGGATCTGCGCCTTCACGACCCACACGGGGCCGCCGAGCTTCTGGGCTGCTTCGCTGGCTTCGAGAACGCTGAATGCCGGGTAGCCGCGCGGCACCGGCACGCCGAACTGGCGCAGGATTTCCTTGCCTTGGTACTCATGGATTTTCATCACGGACTCTCTTGCTGGGTTCTGAAAACGGAATGTCGCCGGCGGCTCGGGCCGAATTGTCGGTGCGTGCGGATGGGGTGGCGGCGCGGGTAGTACGTAGCGGGGGGCGCAGTGCCGACGCGCGGGGCGTCGACCGCCGCGCAATGTAGCATGCTGCTCTGCACCAAAACTGACGCCAGGCCAACGCCGGCCGCGGCGCCGTGGCGGGCTTCACGCGGGCGTCAGTCGGCTTGCGCGGCGCGGCGCATCACGCGGGCGATCACTTCCGGCGAGAAACCGCGCTGCGCCAGGAAACGCGACTGGCGCGAGCGCTCGGCGGCATCGGCCGGCGGCGTGCCGTACTTGCGCTGCCAGACCTGCAGCGCGCGTTCGAATTCGCTGTCGCGCAGCGCCCGGGCGGCGTCGGCGCCGAGCACCAGGCCATGCTGCGCCAGTTCTTGCCGGATACGCAGGTTGCCGTAGCGCGCGGCGCGCGCGTGCACCCGGCCCTCGACGAAGCGCTCTTCGCTCAGGTGCTTGTGCGCGAGCAGCCAGGCTATGACCTCTTCGATGCGCGCAGCGGCATCGGCGCCGTCCGCGTCGTCAGCATCAGCGCGCGCGTGGCGCAGCAGCTTGCGCCGCAGTTCGGCCACGCTGTGCTCGCGCTGCGCGAGCAGCTGCAGCGCGCGGCCCTTCAGCGACAGCGGCGGCCGCATGGCAGCGGACAACGCCCGAGCGCGTTATTCCTTCGCGGCCTTGCCGCGCACCAGCTTGAGTTCGCTCGCCGCGTCGGCCTCGGTCGGCAGCAGCGGGATGCCCACCGCCTCGCGCACCTTGTTCTCGATCTCGACCGCGAGGTCCTTGTTCTCGCGCAGGAACTCGCGCGCGTTGTCCTTGCCCTGGCCGATCTTCTCGCCGTTGTAGGCATACCAGGAGCCGCTCTTCTCCAGCACCTTGGCCTCGACGCCCATGTCGATGATCTCGCCCTCGCGGCTGATGCCTTCGCCATAGAGGATGTCGAACTCGGCGGTCTTGAACGGCGGCGACACCTTGTTCTTCACCACCTTGACCTTGGTCTCGTTGCCGATGACCTCTTCGCCCTTCTTGATGCTGCCGATGCGGCGGATATCGAGCCGCACCGAGGCGTAGAACTTGAGCGCGTTGCCGCCGGTGGTGGTTTCGGGCGAACCGAACATCACGCCGATCTTCATGCGGATCTGGTTGATGAAGATGACCATGGTGTTGGTCTTCTTGATGGTGCCGGTGAGCTTGCGCAGCGCCTGGCTCATCAGCCGGGCCTGCAGGCCGGGCAGCGAGTCGCCCATTTCGCCTTCGATTTCGGCCTTCGGCGTGAGCGCGGCCACCGAGTCGATGACAACCAGGTCGACCGAGCCGGAGCGCACCAGCGCGTCGACGATTTCGAGCGCCTGCTCGCCGGTGTCGGGCTGCGAGATCAGCAGCTCCTGCAGGTTCACGCCGAGCTTTTGCGCGTACTGGATGTCGAGCGCGTGTTCGGCGTCGATGAAGGCGCAGGTGCCGCCTTGCTTCTGCATTTCGGCGACGACCTGCAGAGTCAGCGTGGTCTTGCCGCTGGACTCGGGACCATAGACCTCGACCACCCGTCCGCGCGGCAGGCCGCCGACGCCGAGCGCGATGTCCAGGCCGAGCGAGCCGGTGGAGACGACCTCGATGTCTTCGATCACCTCGCCCTCGCCGAGGCGCATGATCGAGCCCTTGCCGAACTGCTTTTCGATCTGCGCCAGTGCCGCTTGCAGGGCCTTGGCTTTTTCGGTGTTCAGGGCTTTGACAGGTGCGTCCATGGTTTCTCCAAAAGTTGGCGCATTATCGCAAAAGCTGGATGTTTGTACAGTGATTTGAAAACCGCGCTGAAAGCCGGTCTGGCGTGATTTCGCTCAGCGACGGGCGGCCGCGCCGAACCCTAAAATCGAGTCGAGCGGCGCGCTTGTCCCCAGCGCAGCGCCGCCACCATGGAGACAACGATGCGCATCCTGATCGCCGAAGATGATCAAGTGCTGGCCGACGGCCTGCTGCGCTCGTTGCGCAATGCCGGCTACGCGGTCGACCAGGTGAGCAGCGGCAACGAGGCCGACGCCGCCCTCGCGTCGCACGAATTCGATCTGGTGATCCTCGACCTCGGGCTGCCCAGGGTGCATGGCCTGGAGGTGTTGCGCAAGCTGCGCGCACGCGGCTCCAGCGTGCCGGTGCTGATCCTCACCGCCGCCGACAGCGTCGAGCAGCGCGTCAAGGGGCTCGACCTCGGCGCCGACGACTACATGGCCAAGCCGTTCTCGCTGCAGGAGCTCGAGGCGCGCGTGCGCGCGCTGACGCGGCGCGGCCTGGGCACCGCGTCGACGATCATCAAGCACGGGCCACTCACCTTCGACGCGACCGGCCGCGTGGCCTACCTCAACGACCAGATGATCGAGCTGTCGGCGCGCGAGCTGTCGCTGCTCGAGGTGCTGTTGCAGCGCTCCGGGCGGCTGGTCAGCAAGGACCAGCTGGTCGAGCGCCTGTGCGAGTGGGGCGAAGAGGTCAGCAACAACGCGATCGAGGTCTACATCCACCGCTTGCGCAAGAAGATCGAGCAGGGCCCGGTGCGCATCGCGACGGTGCGCGGGCTCGGGTACTGCCTGGAGAAAATCCCGGGCTGAGTGATTAGGCCCCCCAGTCGCTTCGCTCCTGCCCCCAAGGGGCGTCGTCCGGCTTGGGGCGGCCCGGCGCCGGACAGGCCCCCCAGTCGCTTCGCTCCTGCCCCCGAGGGGCTGAGCCCGGACATGGATCGTCCAGTGGACGATCCATGCCTGGCGAAGAGGCGCTGCTCTGCAGCGCCGCGGCCTGCAAGGCTCGTCCGGCTTGGGGCGGCCCGGCGCCGGACACGCGACGCGTCGTCGCCGCCGACGTAGCGGTGCGCGATACTGGCCATGCATGGCTGCCCGACGCGAACAGCGCTCCCTCTTCGGCGAGATCCTCGACTGGATGCTCGCACCGCTGCTGCTGCTGTGGCCGATGAGCGTCGTGTTGACCTGGCTCGTGGCGCAGGGCATCGCCAACAAGCCGTTCGACCGCGAACTCGCCGAGATGGTGCGGGTGCTGTCCAAGCAGGTCACGGTGCAGGCGGCGGCGGGCGCGACGCCGGTGGCGCGCTTCACGCTGCCGGCCGGCGCGTCGGAGATCCTGCACACCGACGAGGCCGACGACATCTACTACCAAGTGCTGGGTCTGCGCGGCGAATTCCTCAGCGGCGACCGCGCGCTGCCGGTGCCCGCCGACGAAGATCGCGCCCCGCCGGGCGAGCTGCACTTTCGCGACGACACGCTCAACAACGAGAGCGTGCGGGTGGCCTACCTGTGGGTCGACGTGCCCGGCCGTCCGCCGACCGCCGCACCGCTGGTGCAGGTGGCTGAGACGCTGGGCAAGCGTTCGCGCCTGGCCACCGAGATCATCAAGGGCGTGATCCTGCCGCAGTTCGTGATCCTGCCGCTGGCGGTGCTGCTGGTGTGGCTGGCGCTGGCGCGCGGCATTGCGCCGCTGAACGAGTTGCAGCGGCGCATCCGCAAGCGCGACAGCAGCGACTTGAGCCCGATCGACGAGCGTGATGCGCCGGAGGAGGTGTCGCCGCTGGTGCGCGCGATCAACGACCTGCTGGCGCGGCTGGATCAGTCGATCAGCTCGCAAAAGCACTTTCTCGCCGACGCGGCCCACCAGCTGAAGACGCCGCTCGCCGGCCTGCGCACCCAGGCCGAGCTGGCGCAGCGCGAGATCGACACCGGCGCGAGCGACCCGCAGGCGGTGAAGCGCTCGCTGCAGCAGATCGCGCTGTCGAGCCAGCGCGCCGCGCACATGGTGAACCAGCTGCTCGCGATGGCGCGTGCCGAGGACAAGGAACACGCGTCGCACCAGCAGAACGTGAACCTCGCGCGGCTCGCCACCGAGACCGTGCGCGACTTCGTGCCGCGGGCGATGGAAAAGCGCATCGACCTCGGCTACGAAGGCCCCGAGAGCACGGCCGTCACCACGGTGCGCGGCCACGCGCTGCTGCTGCGCGAACTGATCCGCAACCTGGTCGACAACGCGCTGCAGTACACGCCGGCCGGCGGCACCGTCACCGTGCGGGTGGTGCACGACCCGTTCGGCCAGGTGGTGGTGCTGCAGGTCGAGGACTCGGGCCCGGGCATCCCGGCCGCCGAGCGCGAGCAGGTGTTCCAGCCCTTTTACCGCGTGCTCGGCACGCAGGTCGACGGCTCGGGCCTGGGCCTGGCGATCGTGCGCGAGATCGCGCAGCAGCACGGCGCAGAGATCGCCCTCGAGGACGCCAACCTGCGCGCCCGGCCGGGTCTGACCGAGCAGGGCGCGGCCGCCTTCGGCCCGGGCGTGCGCTGCACGCTGCGCATGCATGCGTCGGCGTCGGCGCCGGCGTCGGCGCCGGCACCGGCGACCGGCAGCGCGGCCTGAGCGGCGAAGCAAGGAGCATCATGGCAGCGAACTCGCACCCACCCCAACTGGTCGACCTGGCACTGCAGGGCGGCGGCTCGCACGGCGCGTTCACCTGGGGCGTGCTCGACGCATTGCTCGAGGACGGCACGCTGGCCTTCGGTTGCGTCTCGGGCACCAGCG
Organism: Piscinibacter sp.; assembly: GCA_036507085.1. GTDB lineage: Bacteria > Pseudomonadota > Gammaproteobacteria > Burkholderiales > Burkholderiaceae_C > Albitalea. The sequence continues at coordinate 30,251 of DASXQQ010000044.1, forward strand.
CCGGGGCACTGAACGCCGCGGTGCTCGCGACCGGACACACCGCTGGCGGGCGCGACGGCGCACGCGAGGCGCTGAAGCGCTTCTGGCACGACGTGAGCCAGGCCGGCGCGATCTTCAGCCCCTTCGCGAGCGCGCCCGACAGCGGGCCGGGCAACCCGTTCAGCCTCGAGAACCTGCCCGGCTACCAATGGGTCAACTCGTTCTTCCGCTCGTTCAGCCCCTACGAGTTCAATCCGATGAACCTGAACCCGCTGCGCGACGTCGTCCAGCGGCATGTCGATCCGCACGCGATCCAGCGCTGCGACATCCGGCTGTTCGTCACCGCAACCAGCGTGCACACCGGCCAACCGCGGGTGTTCCGCAGCCATGAGCTGAGCATCGACGCGCTGCTCGCGTCGGCCTGCCTGCCGTTCCTGTTCCAGGCGGTGGAGATCGACGGCGAGCCGTACTGGGACGGCGGCTACACCGGCAACCCGGCCCTGTTCCCGCTGATCTACGACAGCCGCGCCCTCGACATCGTGCTGGTCAAGGTCAACCCGCTCGCGCGCAGCGGCACGCCGCGGCACAGCATGGAGATCATCGACCGGCTGAGCGAAATCACCTTCAACGCGAGCCTGATCGGCGAGATGCGCGCGATCAGTTTCGTCTCGCGCCTGCTGCGCGAGCAAAAGCTCGACCCCGGGCGCTACAAGGACCTGCGCCTGCACATGGTGGCCGACGACGCGGGCCTGGCGCCGTTCAACGCGAACAGCAAGTTCAGCACCGACCTCGCGTTCCTCGAAAGCCTGTTCGCGCTCGGTCGCGCCGCGGCCACCCACTGGCTGAAAGCGCACCGCGCGGCGGTGGGCGTGCGTTCGAGCCTCAACATCGAAGAGGCGTTTCTGCGCCCGCCGCGGCGCGCGCCGGGCTCAGGCTTGTAGCCGCCGCGTCTCGGTTGCCCCACCGCAACCCGCGACGCATGAACCGGCCTATCAAGCGGACACCGCGGATCCGGCTCCGCCGGGCCGCTGGTGTCGCCCCCTTGAGGGGGAGCGCCGAAGGCGCTTCGGGGGTGGTCAGCTCTGCACCAGCCGCCGGCTCTTGGCGATCGCCATCAGGATGCCCAGGCCGAGTCCGAGCGTCACCATCGCGGTGCCGCCGTAGCTGATGAACGGCAGTGGCACGCCGACCACCGGCAGGATGCCGCTGACCATGCCCATGTTGACGAAGGCGTAGGTGAAGAAACTCAGTGTGACCGACCCAGCGAGCAGCCGCGTGAACACCGTCGGCGCCTCGGCTGCGATCATCAGCCCGCGCAGGATGAGGAAGGTGAAGCCCAGCAGCAAGCCGATCACGCCGATCAGTCCGAACTCCTCGGAGAACGCGGCGAAGATGAAGTCGGTGGTGCGCTCCGGAATGAATTCGAGGTGGGTCTGGGTGCCCTTCATGAAGCCCTTGCCGTCGACGCCGCCGGAGCCGATCGCGATCATCCCCTGGATGATGTGGAAACCTTTGCCGAGCGGATCGGTGGTTGGGTCGAGCAGGGTGCAGACGCGGTTCTTCTGGTAGTCGCGCAGCATCGGCCACTTCACCTCGGGCTGGCAGATGTGGTCTTCCGACACCACCACCGCGGTGATCGCCACCGCCGCGAGCGCCAGCACCGGAATGATCAAGCGCCACGACAGGCCGGCAAAGAAGATCACGTACAGCCCGGCGGAGAACACGAGGATCGCGGTGCCGAGGTCGGGCTGCTTGACGATCAGGCCGACCGGCAGCGCGAGCAGCACCAGCGCAACGAGGAAGTCGAGCGCGCGCAGATGGCCCTCGCGGCGCTGGAACCACCAGGCGAGCATCAGCGGCATCGCGATCTTCAGGATCTCGCTCGGCTGGATCACCACGCCGAGGTTGAGCCAGCGCGTCGCGCCTTTCTTCGTGACCCCCATCACCGCGGTGGCGACGAGCAGCGCGACGCCGACGCTGTACAGCGGCACCGCGAGCGCCATCAGCCGCTGCGGCGAGACCTGCGCGACGATGAACAGGAGGCCCACCGACAGCAGCATGTTGCGCGCATGGTCGACGAAGCGCGTGCCGTGGTCGAAGCCGGCCGAGTACATCGTCAGCAGCCCGGCGGCGCCGAGCAGCACCACCGCCATCAGCAAGGGCGCGTCGAAGCCGGTGAACACCGGCTTGATCCGCTTCCACGGCGACGGCCGGTCAAACACAGCATTCATGGTGCCGACCCCGCCGCGCCGTTGACGGTGGACCCCGGCAGCGGCACCGTCGCCGCCGGGCGGGGTGCTCCGACCGGTGCGGTCGACTCGCCGGCGCGGGTGGCGGCGATGTCTTGCTCGCTCGGGTACAGGCCCTGCAGCATGTAGTCGAACACCCGGCGCGCGATCGGTGCGGCAGCGCCGGCACCGAAGCCGGCGTTCTCGACCACCATCGCCAGCGCGATGCGCGGCGAATCGAGCGGGGCGAACGCGGTGTACAGCGCGTGGTCGCGGTGGCGCTCGTCGACCTTGCTCGCGTTGTATTTTTCGTTCGCCTTGATCTCGATCACCTGGGCGGTGCCGGTCTTGCCGCCGGACTGGTAGGCCGCCCCGATGAACGAGCGCGCCGAGGTCCCTTCCTGGGTCACGCCGAACAGCGCCTGGTGGATCACCGCGACATGCTCGGGCTTCCACGGCAAGGCCGGCAGCGCCTCACCCGACAGCGTGCGCTGCGCGCGCGTGTCGACGTTCTCGATCGTGCGCACCAGGTGCGGCTTGAAGCGCTGGCCGCCGGCGGCGACCGCGGCCGTCGCCTGCGCCAGCTGCAGCATCGTGAACGCGTTGTAGCCCTGGCCGATGCCCAGCGAGATCGTCTCGCCGGCGTACCACTTCTGCTGCTCCTTGCGGCGGTAGGCGTTGCGCTTCCATTCGGTCGACGGCAGCGTGCCGCGCAGCTCGCCTTGCATGTCGATGCCGGTCAGCTGGCCGAAGCCGAGCGGTGCCATGAAGTCGTGGATCGCGTCGACGCCCAGGTCGTTGGCAAGCATGTAGTAGTAGGTGTCGCACGACTGCACGATCGACTTGTACATGTCGACCATGCCGTGGCCGCCCTCCTTGTCGTCGCGGAACTTGTGGTTGCCGAACCAGAAGTGGCCCGGGTCGCTGATCGCCTGTTGCGGCGTGCGCTTGCCCAGGCTCAGCGCGGCCAGCGCCATGAACGGCTTGTAGGTCGAGCCGGGGGGGTAGGCGCCGCGCAGCGCGCGGTTGAGCAACGGCTTGTCGGGTGATTCGTTGAGCGCCTTCCAGTTGTCGACGTCGATGCCATCGACGAACAGGTTCGGGTCGAAGTTGGGCTTGCTGACGAAGGCCAGCACCTCGCCGTTGCGCGGGTCGATCGCCACCAGCGCGCCGCGGCGATCGCCGAACAGCTGCTCCACCAGCGCCTGCAGCCGGATGTCGATCGACAGCGCCAGCGTGTTGCCCGGTGTCGCGGCGTTGCTCTTCAGCCGCCGCACCGCGCGCCCGCCGGCGCTGGTCTCGACCTCCTCGAAACCGGTCGCGCCGTGCAGCTCGTGTTCGTAGCTCTGCTCGACGCCGAGCTTGCCGATGTACTCGGTGCCGCGGTAGTTGGCCTCGTCTTCCGAATCGTCGATCTTTTCCTTCTCGGCCGTGTTGATGCGCCCGATGTAGCCCACCAGGTGGCTGCCGACCTCGCCCAGCGGGTAGTTGCGAAACAGCCGCGCCTTGACCTCAACGCCCGTGAAGCGAAAGCGCTGGGCGGTGAAGCGCGCCACTTCCTCGTCGGTCAGCTTGGTGCGCAGCGGCAACGATTCGAAGCTCTTGCTTTCTTCCATCAGCCGCTTGAAGCGCTTGCGGTCGCGCGGCTGCACCTCGACCACCTGGGCGATCTGGTCGATCGTCGCGTCGAGGTCGGCCACCTTGGCCGGCATGATCTCGAGCGTGTAGGCCGAGTAGTTGTTGGCGAGAACAACACCGTTGCGGTCGACGATGAGGCCGCGGTTGGGCACGATCGGCACGACCGCGATGCGGTTGTTCTCGGCCTGCGTCGACAGCTCGTCGTGCTTGAACACCTGCAGGTAAACCAGGCGCGTGGCCAGCAGGCCGAACGCGAACAGCACGAACGCAGCCGCGGCGAGCAAGCGCGTGCGAAAGCGCGACAGCTCCTGCTCGACGTTCTTCAACTCAGTCATTGGAGCCCCCCGGTCGCCGGGTACGGCGACCGACCCCCCGAGGGGGTCGAGCCCGGCCCTTCGACAAAGCTCAGGACAGGCTTGGGAGCGGCCCGGCGCTCGGGCTCGCGCAGCAAGTGGCAGTACTTCACAACGGTCGATTCTCGTCCCGGTCGGGCGCGCGGCGCTGCGGCGCCAGCAACAGCAAGGTGGCCAGCGGCCACAGCAGCGATTCGAACACGGGCGCGAGCAACAATTCCCAGCCGGGCAGCATGCCGCCGGCAATCATGCGCACTATGAACGAAACGGCGTGCGCCGCGAGGAACAACGGCAGGATCTGCACCGCCTGCGACGGCACGGTGAACCAGCGCAACCGGCGGTGGATGGTGATCGCGAAGAAGCTCAGCAGCGAGTAGGCGAGCGCGTGCTGGCCGAGGATCGCCGCGTCGTGCACGTCCATCATCAGGCCGAACATGAACGCGAGGCCGATGCCCACGCGGCGCGGCTGGTGCACGTTCCAGAACACCAGCACCAGCGCCATGAAATCGGGCATCGCCGGGTTGCGCCCGAGCGGAATGATGTTCAGCGCAAACGCGACCCC
>DASXQQ010000045.1:0-6729 GCA_036507085.1 Piscinibacter sp.
TCGCGTACAGCGCCACCGTCGAGCTGTCGCATCACTTCGAGCAGCCCGGCCTGATCGCCGAGGTTCCGGTGGCACGCCTGCCTGCGCAGGTGCTGAGCTACATCTATCCGAGTCGCTACTGTCAATCGGATCGGCTGCACAAGCTGGCGATGCGCGAGTTCGGCCAGCAGTGGCAGGGCTACAGCCGCGTCCAGGCGATTCGCGATTGGGTTCTGCAGCGCACGACCTTCTCGCAGAACACGTCGGACTCCAACACATCGGCGATCGACACGCTGCTCGAGACGGTTGGCGTGTGCCGCGACTTCGCGCACCTGATGATTGCGCTGTGCCGCGCCATCAACATTCCTGCACGCTTCGCGACCGGTACCGACTACGGCGCCGACCCGGCACTCGGCCCGCCGGACTTCCATGCGTACGTCGAGGCTTACCTCGGTGACCGCTGGTACATCTTCGATCCGTCCGGCACGTCCATCCCCATGGGCCTCGTTCGCTTCGGCACCGGGCGCGACGCCGCCGACGTCGCCTTCGCCACCATCTTCGGCAGCGTCACGTCGCAGGCGCCGGTGATCCGCGCCGTTGCCGTCGAGGACGCGTCGCGCGGTATCGTGCTGCCGCATCACTGCTTCGAAGCGCTGTCGACGGACAGCGGTGCGGACGGTGCGTCGGGCGCCGAAACGCAGCCAATCCGGTAGCGGAGCACCGTGCGCTGCCGCACAGACTGCACGGCGCGCCGCGCCTAGTCTGCGCCGATCGGGCTGGTGCGCCAGCGCACCGCTCCGTCCAACCAACCTCGGAACACGCCATGGTCACGACCAATGAACCCAGCAATGTGAAGCAGCTTCCCGTGGCCGACCGTGAGCGCATGGTGCTCGACGAGGCGGCCATCGATGCTGCAAGGCGCAGCCCGGACCAGGGTGCCGTGACACCCCACTACGGTGCGTGGCGCGAGGACATCATCAAGCTGCTCAACGATTCCCTGGCCACCGAACTGGTGTGCGTGCTGCGCTACAAGCGCCACCATTTCACTGCCAACGGCTTGGCGTCGCCGAAGATCGCCGAAGAGTTTCTGGTGCACGCGAACGAGGAGTCGGCGCATGCGGACCGTCTGGCCCAACGCATCGTGCAGCTCGGTGGCGAACCCGACTTTTCGCCCGACTCGCTGACCCAGCGCAGCCATGCCGCGTATGACGATTCGTCGGACCTCAAGGCGATGATCAAGGCCAACCTGATTGCCGAGCGCGTGGCCATCGAGAGCTACAGCCAGATCATCACGCTCGTCGGCGAAAGAGACTCCACCACAAGACGCCTGCTCGAAGACATCCTGAGCGATGAGCAAAGGCACGCCGAAGAGTTGAAGGACTGGCTCGCCGATTGAGACACGCTCGCCCCCACCGAAGGAGATTGATATGAACTGGGACCGCATCCGTGGCAACTGGAAGCAAGTTGCCGGCAAGGCCAAGGAGCAATGGGGCAAGCTGACCGACGACGACCTCGACGTCGTCGCCGGCCGCCGCGACCAGCTCGCCGGCAAGATCCAGGAGCGCTACGGCGTGGCCAAGGACGATGCTGAAAGGCAGCTGGCCGAGTGGGAACGCAAGGCGAGCGATTCGTGGTTCAAAAAGGACGACAAGCGCACATGATTCGCGACAGCATCGTGCCAACGGTACGATTCCACGCACGCCTGCCTCGGTGGGTTGGCGTACTGATCGGATGCGCACTTGCCGCGCTGGCCCTGACCGCATCACATTTTGATCTTGGCGCGGCCGACCCTGAGGTGGCTTTGCTCGCCGTGTTTGCAGCGGTGTGGCTCGCGTGGGCGGCCTTCGATTTCGCCTTCGCGCCGCTGCGCGCTGCACGAGCCGAGGAACACCGGCCGCGCCCCGAGGCCATCGCCGGCCAGCCTGTGTTCGTCGACACGGAAGCGACCTGGCGGTCGCCCTGACGACTGGACAGCACGCTCGCGACGTGTGCGAGGCGGTGACGGTCGGCGCACCGCTCGATTTCCCGACTATGTGCACCAGCAGACAGACGGCGAAGGATGTTCTCCATACCCTCGAACCGTCGGAGCCAATGGACCCGGCTCACTCCATCAAGGAACGAAAGTGAACCCACTCCACATCAATGTGATCGCGCTGGCCGTTGGCCTCGCGTTCAGCGCCGGCGCGATGGCGCAAAGCATGTCGAAGAACGACTACAAGGCCGGCAAGGACCGGATCGCGGCCGAGTACAAGTCGGCCAAGGCGCGCTGCGCTTCGTTGTCCGGCAACACGAATGACATTTGTCTGGCCGAGGCCACGGGCCGGGAGAAGGTCGCACGGGCCGAACTCGATGCCAGCTACCAGCCTTCCGTGGAGAGCCGCTACCAGGCGCGCGTGGCCAAGGCAGAAGCCGACCATGCGGTGGCAAAGGAGCGATGCGACGACCTGGCCGGCAACGCAAAGGATATTTGCGTGAAGGAAGCGAAGGCCGCGCAAGTTGCCGCCAAAGCCGACGCCAAGGCGCAGATGAAGACCTCGGATGCGAACGCTGCGGCCAATGAGAAGTCCGCCGATGCGCGCAGCAAGGCGAACGACCAGGCTGCCGACGCGCGCCAGGAGGCAACGCAAGACAAGCTCGCCGCCCAGTACGAGGTGGCGAAGCAACAGTGCGACACCTACGCGGGCAGCGCCAAGGATCTTTGCCTGGATCAAGCCAAGGCGCGCTTCGGCAAGCCGTAGCTTGCAATCGACCCGGTGAGAACCCCCGGGAACACACCGCTCAAGAAAGAGGTTATTCCATGAACACGATTCAGAGATTCGCACTCAGTGCAGTTGCCGCAGCCATGCTGCTCGGGCTCGGAGCGTGCGCCGGCATGTCGCATCAAGACAAGAGCACCGCCATCGGCGCCGGCGCCGGCGCCGTCGGAGGCGCCATCCTCACGGGCGGCAGCACCGCCGGAACCGTCGGCGGCGCAGTCGTCGGCGGCGTCATTGGCCACGAAGTCGGCAAGAGATGAGTCGAAGGAGTCACGCATGAAAGCAGGTCGTATTCAACTTTCGCATGTGGCGTCGGCCTTGCTCACGCTGCTTGCTGCGCTGGGTTGCGGGTCCGCGCTGGCCGCCGACAAGACCAGCCCCGCCGACGCACTCGCGCGCTACCAGCAGGAGCGTGCCGTGTGCACGAGCGGTCAATCGAACCAGGACCGCGCCACCTGCCTGCGCGAAGCGGGCGCTGCGTTCGCCGAGTCCCAGCGTGACGGGCTGAACGACGGCGCGGCACCGTACGTGCGCAACGCGGGCCAGCGCTGCGAGCGGCTGCCCGACGAGGATCGCCGCGCCTGCGTGGCGCGGATGCAGGGGCAAGGCACCACCAGCGGCAGCGCCGCCGCCGGCGGCATCTACCGCGAGCTCGTCTTGCCGACCACGGAGGTGCCCGACCGTGATCCGCAGGCAGCCCCGGCCAAGTAAGAACCAAAGGACAGAAAATGCGTAACGCACTTCTCGCGCTGTGGATGCTGCTTTGCTCGGTCACTTCGGCCGTCGCCCAGGTGAGCGTCAGCATCGGGATCAACCTGCCCGTGTATCCGCAGTTCGTCCCGGTGCCAGGCTACCCGGTCTACTACGCGCCGCAAGTGAATTCGAACTACTTTTTCTATGACGGCATGTACTGGGTCTACGAGCGGGACAACTGGTACGCGAGCTCCTGGTACAACGGGCCGTGGGGGCTCGTGGTCCCGGAGGCGGTGCCGCTGTTCGTTCTGCGCGTCCCTGTGCGCTATTACAGGCAACCTCCTGCGTACTTTCGCGGGTGGCGCTCGGATGCGCCGCCACGCTGGGGCGAGCACTGGGGCAACGAATGGGATCAGCGTCGGCACGGATGGGACAAGTGGGATCGCCGCGCCGCTCCCCCGCCAGCCCCGCTGCCCAAGTATCAGCAGCAGTATTCAGGGAACCTGTATCCGCGCGCGGAGCAGCAGCAGGTGCTTCAAAGCCAGAACTACCGATACCAGCCGCACGACCCCGTCGTGAAGCAGCACTATCAGGCGCAGCGAGTGCAAAGTGTGCCCGCGCCTTCTCCGCAGGGAAGACTGGGAGTGCCTCAGAAACCCGCAGCCGCCCAGGCACCTCCGCAGCAGGGGCAACCGACCGCTCAGCATCAGAGGCCGCAGCCGCAGCAAGGGGCGGCCGAACCCGAGCAGCAGGCACAAAGATCGCAGGACCCGGACAAAGGACACCAAGCCAAGGGGACCGCGCATGAACCGAAGAAGAAGGGCCAGGAGAAGGGACGTGAGAAGGGTGAGCAGCGAGACGGGGAACCCGCCAACTGAGGCAACCGGGTCGCGGTGAGGGCTGAAGATGGACGTCGCCACAGTTGTCAAACATCGCCCGAGCCTGCTGGCCCAGTTCATGTACTTGTGGCAGACCTTCGCGCTCAAAGAGCAGCAACGCGAACAGCAACGCCTGGTGCAGGCCGAGCGCGACCGGCTGGAAATCGAGGTGGCTCACCGCACGGCGCAGCTGAGCGAACTGGCCCACCACCTGCAAACCGCGCGCGAAGACGAGCGCAAGCGGCTGGCGCGCGACTTGCACGATGAGCTCGGCGCGTTGCTCACGTCGGCCAAGCTCGACGCGGCCCGCATCAAGTCGCGCTTGGCCGGCACGGCACCCGAGGCCCTGGAGCGGCTCACGCACTTGGTCGGCACGCTCAACAGCAGCATCGCGCTGGGACGTCGCATCGTCGAAGATCTGCGGCCGTCGACACTGAGCCACCTGGGGCTGGTGGCGACGCTCGAAATACTGGCGCGCGAGTTCGCCGAGCAGTCCGGCGCCGAGGTTCATTGCGTGCTGGCACCCGTCAAGCTGGAAGCGACCGCCGAACTGGCGGTCTATCGCCTGGTGCAGGAAGCCATCACCAACATCACCAAGTACGCCAACGCAAGCCATGTCTGGGTGAGCCTGGCCACGCGCGACGGCCGGGTGGAAGTCTCGGTTCGCGACGATGGCGTCGGCTTCGACACGGCCGCGAAGCCAAGGTCTGCCTACGGTCTGGTGGGGATGCGCGTTCGCGTCAAGGCCGAAGGTGGAACCTTCGCCCTGGTGTCCGCGCCGGGGCAAGGTACGCTGATTCAAGTGAAGCTGCCGGAATCGACGCTGGCCACGGCCTGAGTACCGGGCAGGCGCCGCCGGCCCGGCGCGCTCACAGCCAGTACTCCCAGGCCCGGGCGAACAACTCCTTGAGGCGCAGGTCGAGCGTTCGGCGCTTCCACTGCTCGAGCGTGATCGCGTCGGACGCCGCCAGGTCCTTGTCGAACATCGCCTGAACCTGGCTGCCGAACTCCGCCCCCAGCACCACCGCGTTCAGTTCGTGGTTGTGCAGGAAGCTTCGCCAGTCGAGGTTGGTCGACCCGACCGTGGCCCACACGCCGTCGATCAGCGCCGTCTTGGAATGCAGGATCGCGCCGCGCCGCTCGTAGATCTTCACCCCCGCTCGCAGCAGCTGCTCGTAGTAGCGGCGTCCGGCGTGGAACACCAGCCAGGAGTCGGTCTTGCTGGGCAGGATCAGCGTCACGTCGACGCCGCGCGCGGCGGCCGCTTTGAGCGCGGCGAGCAGCTGCGGGTCGGGGGCGAAATAGGCGTTGGTCAGGTGGACGCTGGTCTCGGCGCTGCCAATGGCCGAGAGCAGCGTGGCATAGATCAGGCTGTAGGGCTCTTCGGGTGAGCTGCCGATCGCGCGCACCACCTGCCGGCCGGCACTCTCGGGTCGCGGGAAGTAGTTCTTCGCCGCGAGCGGCTCGCCCTTCTGACTTTCCCAGGTCGCGAGGAACAGCTTTTGCAACTCGGCCACCACCGGCCCCTGCAACTGCAGGTCGGTGTCGCGCCACCCCGGGTTGCCGTCGAGCCGGGCGCGCGATCCGCGGCTGAACGAGCCGCTGGAGTAGACGCTGCTGATGTTGATGCCGCCCATGAACGCGGTGCGTCCGTCGACGATCAGCAGCTTGCGGTGGTCGCGCTGATTCAGCTCCCAGGCCTTGCGCGCCGCCAAGGGGTTGATGGGGTTGAATTCGAGCACCTTGATGCCGCTGTCGGCCAAGCCCTTGAAGAAGGCCACCGGGGTGCCGAAGGTGCCTGCGCTGTCTCGGATGAGGTTGACCTGCACGCCTTGCTGCTGCTTGGCGATCAACGCCTGCGCAAAGCGCTGGCCGACCTCGTCGTCCTGGAGGACGTAGGTCTCCATGTTGATGTGGTCCCGGGCCGCCAGAATGGCCGCGTACATGGCCTGATAGGTGGCCGGGCCGTCCTGCAGCAACAACACCTGGTTGCCGGTGGTCAGCGGGCTGCCGACGATGGCTTCCTCGAGTGCCAGGTGGCGCTCGAAAATGTCGGTGTCCTGGCCGCGGCTGCTCAGACCGTCGAGGATCGCCTTGCTTTGCGCGGCCGACAGCGGGCCGCGTGCGCCTTCCAGTTGCACGGGCGGGCCCGTGCGTCGCGCCAGGTCGGGGACGATGGTCGGCAGGCTACTGCAGCCGGCCAGGCAGAGCAGGCCGAGCGACAGCCAATGATTCAAACGCCGCTGCGGGCGCGCCGATGCCATGCCGGGCGCGAACGAGCTGTCACAGCCGTCCCATCAACAGCAGAACGATGACGACGAGCACCACCAGCCCCAGGCCGCCAGTGGGCCCATAGCCCCAGCCGCGGCTGTGCGGCCAGGTCGGAATGGCACCGATCAGCATCAGGATCAGAACGATCAACA
>DASXQQ010000046.1:0-2504 GCA_036507085.1 Piscinibacter sp.
GCTCCACCGACCCGAAGGTCTACCTGCCCTTCCTCGCGAAGACCGAGTACCAGGGCGTGACGGCGAAGATCGGCTTCGAGGCCGACGGCGAGCTGAAGAACCCGTCGATGACGCTGTACGTCTACAAGGACGGCAAGAAGGTGCCGCTCAACTGAGCCGCCGGAGCGTTGCACCTCTGCAAGCGTGCAGCGCAGGCGACTCACCTCGCGCCTTCACTGCACAACTGTGCAGGTGCCTCGTTAGGCGCGAGGCTTCGCACCAACAAAAACGGGCGCTGCGGCGCCCGTTTTTACACCGGCAAGCGCGCCGTGTTCTTCACCTCTTCCATCACGGCAAAGGTCCGCGTGTCGCGCACGCCCGGCAAGGCCCAGATCAGTGAGGCCAGCATCGTGTGATAGGTGTCGATGCCGGAGGCGCGGGTCTTGATCAGGTAGTCGAAATCGCCAGCCACCTCGTGGCATTCGAGGATCTCCGACCGCACCTGCACGGCGGCCTTGAACGCGTTGGCCACGCCGATGCCGGTGTGTTCCAAGCGCACCCGCGTGAACACCAGCACACCGGCGCTGAGCCTGAACGGATTGAGCACCGCTTCATAGCCGAGGATGTAGCCCTCGCGCGTCAGGCGCTTGACACGCTCTCGCGCTGCGCCGGGCAGCACGCCCACCGTGGCGGCCAGTTTCAGGTTGGAGATGCGCGCGTCGGCCTGCAGCACGCGCAGGATGTGTGCGTCGGTCTCGTCGATGCCGTGGCCGGCCCGGGCCACCGGCGTGCATTGGCCGGCGCGTGCATGCGGGCATGACGCCGCCGCGGCCGCAGCGGGCGTGGACGCGCACCCTGCGGCCCGGGTCGGCATGAGGATGATGGGTTTCGGCCGTGGCGACGACAGCGGACCGGCGTTGGTGAATTGGCTGCCGATGCCGCAGCTGTCTGCCACGTCGCGCAAAGGAACACGCCCGATCGGGGGCCGCGATGCCGGGGCTGGGTTCATGGGCCACCTCCCGCCGCTGTGGGCTTGTCGTCAACGACTACCAATGGTCCGAACGCATCAGCGGGGACCATTGCCCCGCGCGCAACTCGTAGACCGCGATGGCGCCGTAGCGCTGTTCGCCGTCGGGCCCGAAGCGCAGTGAACCGGTCACCGGCGCGCTGCCGTCGAAAGTCTTCAGGCGCTCGAGCAACTGCGCCTTGTCGACCGAGCCGTTGCGCGTCAGCGCGTCGGCCACCAGGTGCACCGCGTCGTAAGCGTAGTGGGCGCCGTACACCGGCTCGCCCTTGTAGCGCTCGCGGAAGCTGGCCAGGAACTTGGCGCCGTTGGCGAACTCGCGTGCTTCGATGATCGGCGAGGTGGCGTAGATTGCCTGCACCAAGCCTGCCACCTTTTGCAGCCGGTCGGTCTTGATCGTGTCGCCGCCGAGGATGCGGATCCTCGAGAGGCCGGCCTTGTTCATCTGCTGGATCAGCGCCTCGACCTGGAAGTCGCTCAGCGTCGTCACGACGACATCGGTGTTGGTCTTCGCCAGTTCGGCCACGAGCGCCGCGAACTCCGCCGTCTTGTCGTCCAGTGACTGGCGTACGGCGATCTTCTTGCCGCGTGCCGCGATCGCCGCGCCGGCGTCGTCGGCCAGGCCCTTGCCGTAGGGCGTGCTGTCGTCGACCACCGCGAATCGTTCGGCGCGGCCCAGCTGGGCCGCGTATTCGCCCATCGCGCGCGCCTGCAGGTTGTCGTTGGCGACGAGCCGCAGTGTCGTCGGCAGGTTCAGCTGCGTGTACGCGGGCTTGGTCGAGATCGCGAACTGTGGGATGCCCGCTTGCGCGTAGACCGGCGCGGCCGCAATGCTGACGCCGGAATTCAGGTGCGCGAGCGCGACGATCACATGGGCTTCGACGAGCGCGTGGGCGGCTGCCTCGCCGGCTTTCGCATCGGCCTTGTCGTCCTGCGACACGACCTCCAGGCGCACGCGTTTACCCCCCACGCGCACGCCACCCGCGGCATTGATTTCGTCGGCGGCCATCTGGGCACCGTTGAGCATGTCCTGCCCGAGCGCCTTGAGGTTGCCGGACAGCGGCTGCCCGACGCCGATCTTCACCGTGTCGGGCGTGCGGTCGCAGCCCGTGAGTCCGATGGCCATGGACGTTCCTACCAGCGCCGCCATCGCAGTGCGGACCACACGGGTCCGCCCGAGTTTCGTCAGTTGCATGGGTCGGCACCTCCGAGGCCGCCGATCGGCATCCGGACCGATCAGGTGCGAAAGGTGCCGCAAGCTCCCGTCACTGTTTCACCGAATTCGGGCAGGGCCGCCGAAGAATCTTCGGCATACGGGACGATGCGCCGAGTCGAGCGGCCAACTGCGGAACAATGTCACACCGGCAGCGCGGTCGAGCTTTTCACCTCTTCCATCACCGCATAGGTGCGCGTCTCGCGCACGCCGGGCAAGGCCCAGATCACCGAGCCGATCATGCCGCGGTAGGCGCTCATGTCGGCCACGCGCGTCTTGATGAGGTAG
>DASXQQ010000047.1:0-10626 GCA_036507085.1 Piscinibacter sp.
GCCGGGTCGACGCTTGCGCGCATCAACAGCACGGCGTCGTACTTCGGGAAGAAGCCGGCGTCGTCCTTCAGCACGCGCAGCTTGTAGCGGCCGACCTTGGCGTCGGTCGAATAGATGTCGATGAGGTCGACGCGGCCCGCCGCGATCGCGTCGTAGGCGAGGCCATGGTCGAGCCCGCCGGGGTCGACCAAGGGCAACCGGTACGCGGCCTTCAGCGCGGGCCAGCCGTCGGCGCGCGCGAGGAATTCGTGCGACAGGCCGAGGCGCAGCTTCGCGGCCTCGGGCTTGGCAAGATCGGAGATGCGCGCGATGCCGAGCTGCGCCGCCTGCGACTCGAGCATCGCGAGCGCGTAGGTGTTGTTGAAGCCCAGGGGCACGGCCGCCTTCAGGCCGCGCGGCGCGAGCCAGGTGTTCAGTTCGGCAAGCGTCGGGTTGCCCTCGCGCTTGAGCAGTTCGCGCACGATGGTGCCGGTGTATTCGGGGTACACGTCGACCGTCCCGGTGGCGAGCGCCTGTTCGAGGATGCCGGTGTTGCCGAGCCCCTGCTTGTGCTCGGCGGCGATGCCTTCGGCCTCCAGGGTCTGGCGCACGATCTCGCCGAGGATGTACGACTCGGTGAAGCGCTTGGAGCCGACCACGATCGTGTCGGCAGCCGTCGCCGTCATGCTGCTCCACAGCAGCGCCAGCGCCAGCAGGCCACGCGTGATCATGGGCGCAGCACTTCGGGGTTCAGCGGACTCGGCGGCTTGCCTGCGTTCGGCCCGAAGCCCAGCGCAGCGATCAGGTTGTCGGCCGCAAGGTTCGCCATCGCGCGCCGCGTCGCGACGCTCGCGCTGGCGATGTGCGGCGTCAGCACGACGTTGGGCACCGTCAGCAAGTCGGGATGGACCGTCGGCTCGCCTTCGAACACGTCGAGCCCGGCCGCGGCGATGCGCCGCTCGGCCAGCGCCTTCGCCAGGGCCGCGTCGTCGACGATGCCGCCGCGCGCGATGTTGGTCAGCGTCGCGCTCGGCTTCATCAGCGCGAGCTCGGCGGCGCCGATCGCATGGTGCGATTCGCTCGAATACGGCAGCACGATCACCAGGTGGTCGGCGTCGCGCAGCAGCTGTTCCTTGCCGACGTAGCTCGCCTTGCATTCGGCCTCGATTGCCGCATCGAGACGCGATCGGTTGTGATAGATCACCCGCATGCCGAAGCCATGCGCGCCGCGCCGGGCGATCGCCTGGCCGATGCGACCCATGCCGAGGATGCCGAGCGTCGCGCCGTGGATGTCGCTACCGACGAACATGTCGTAGAACCACTGGGTCCATTCGCCGCGCCGCAGAAAGTGCTCCGACTCGCTGATGCGCCGCGCCGCCGCCATCATCAGCGCGAAGCCGAAGTCGGCGGTGGTCTCCGTCAGCACGTCGGGCGTGTTGGTGCACAGCACGCCGCGCGCAGTGCAGGCCGCGACGTCGAAGTTGTTGTAGCCCACCGCCATGTTGCACACCGCGCGCAACTGCGGGTTGGCGGCCAGCACCTCGGCGTCGATCGGCACGCTGCCGGTGGTGAAGGCGCCGACCTTGCCGTGCAGGCGCTCGATCAGTTCGGCCTTCGGCCAGATGCGGTCGCTCGGGTTGTCTTCGACCTCGAAGTGCTCGCGCAGGCGTTCCACGACGTCAGGGAAGACGGCGCGGGTGACGAGCACGGACTGTTTCATCGGGACTCCAGCGCATTCGGTGCGGCCGCAGCGGCCACCGGCTGCGTCTTCGCCTTGTGCAGAGCGTCCGGGTGCCAGCCGAGCGTGAACAGCATGATCGCGAAGCCGAGCACATAGGCCAGGGCCACGTGCCAGCCCGCCTTCAGCCAGTCGACGACCGAGCGCGCCTGAGGGTACATGTTGGACAAGGCGACCCCCGCCGAAGAACCAAACCAGATCATCGAGCCCCCGAAGCCCACCGCATAGGCCAGGAACCCCCAGTCGTAGCCGCCCTGGTGCAGCGCCAGCGCGGTGAGCGGAATGTTGTCGAACACGGCGGAGACGAAGCCCAGCCCCAGTGCGCTCTGCCACGACGCCGCGGGCAGGTGCTGCACCGGCATCATCGATGCGCACAGCACCAACGACAGCAAGAAGATGCTGCCGCCGGTGGCATGCGGCAGCAGGCTCCAGTCGGGCTTGCGCAGCGGCGTGGTCACAAGGATGGCGGCCCAGACTGCCAGGCCGATCACCGGCACATGGTCCAGCACCTCGGGTTGCCGCAGGTTGAAGTAGATGTTGGCGGAGATGGCGCTGAGCAGGATCGTCGCGACGATCGCCAGCCGCGTCCACTCGACCGTCACGCCCACCGGCGCGTCCCTGGCGATGGGCTGAAAGGCGTGCTGCTGGCGCGCCGCGAGGATGGAGAAGAGGATCAGTGCGGGCACTGCGGCGACATAGGCATCGAGCACCTGCAGCGGCGGAACGCCGGCGATCCACATCATCGTGGTCGTCGTATCGCCGACCACGCTGCCGGCGCCGCCGGCGTTCGACGCCGCCACGATGGCGGCGAGAAAGCCGACATGCACGCGCCCCTTGTACAAGGCCATCGCCATCGTGCCGCCGATCATCGCGGCGGCGATGTTGTCGAGAAAGCTCGACAGCACGAAGACGAGGATCAGCATCACGAAGCCGCCCTTCCAGTCATCGGGCAGAAAGCGCGGCAGGATGGCCGGCACGCGGCTGTCCTCGAAGTGCTTGGACAGCAGGGCGAAGCCGAGCAGCAGGCCGAACAGGTTGGCCACCGTCACCCATTCATGCTGCAGGTGGGCGACGAGGCCGCCCGCACCCGGCACGCCGGCGAAGTCGGTGAACAGCAGCTTGTACGACGTGATGACGACGAGACCGGTGACCGCGACGCCCAAGGTGTGGTGATGGAAGATCGCGACGCCCGCCAGCGTCAGGGCGAACAGGATGAAATCCACCGGGATGCCGGCGATCATGGGAAGCGCAGGGGTCATGGGTCTCCTTTGTTGTTGGTGTTCGTGCGGGCGCGGGGCCCGTCACGCGAGGGCGGCACTCATGGGGCGCTATTGTTCCATTGCCGCCAGCTGGCGAGCGCGGCGTGCAAGGTGTTGATCTGGATCGCCACCGTGTCCTCGATCGCGCGGCCGTAGCCGCCAGCCATCGACAAGGCCAGCGGGATCCGCCGCTCGCGCGCTGCGGCGAACACGCGGCGGTCGCGTTCGGCGAGTCCGGCGGTGCTGAGCTTCAGGCGTCCGAGCCGATCGCCTTCATGCGGATCGGCGCCGGCAAGATAGAAGATCAGGCCCGGCGGCGCGGCTTCGTGGCGCTGCCAGAGCCGATCCAGCGCGGTGTCGAGTGCGGCCAGGTATTGCCCATCGGCGCAGCCGTCGGGCAGGTCGACATCGAGGTCGCTCGCTTCCTTGCGAAACGGGAAGTTCTTCTCGGCGTGGATCGACAACGTGAACACCGTGGGGTCGTCGCGAAAGATCGCGGCGGTTCCGTTGCCCTGGTGCACGTCGAGGTCGATCACCGCGATGCGCAGCAGCCGCCGGCGTTGCCGGTGCCATTCGGCCTGCATCAGCCGCGCGGCGACCGCCACATCGTTGAACACGCAGTAACCCGCACCCCGGTCGGCGCTCGCATGGTGGGTGCCGCCGGCAAGGTTGGCCGCGATGCCCTCATGCAGCGCCGTTCGCGCCGCGGCGATCGTCGCGCCGACCGATCGACGCGAGCGTTCGACCATGCGCTCGCTCCACGGGAAGCCGATCTCGCGCTGCTGCGCGGCGCTGAGAAGCCCTTCGCACACGGCGGCCACGTAGGTGGGCGTGTGGACCAGGGCGAGTTCGCCATCGCTGGCCGGCACCGGCTCCAACAGGCCGATCTGCGGCAGATCGGCCGCGACCCGTTCGCGCAACAAGCGGTACTTGCCCATCGGAAAGCGATGCCCCTCGGGCAAGGGCAGCACCCAGTGATCGGAGTGGAATGCCTGCATTCGGGCCGCCCCGGGTGCGATTTAGAAACTGTGGTCTAAATTTGCTGCGGCGCAACAAAAACTGCTTGTATTGTCACACGGCATCCCTATACTTCGGGTCATGGTGCAGCGCAACAAAGCTGCGCCGAAGCCGCTGTAACCCACCTGCACTGGAGAACCCACATGCTCACCGCTGAACAAGTCATCGCTGCCAACAAGGCCAACATCGAAACCCTCTTCGGCCTGACCAACAAGGCGTTCGAAGGCGTCGAGAAGCTGGTCGAACTGAACCTGCAAGTTGCCAAGGCCGCCCTGGGCGAAGCCGCGGAAACCACCCGCGCAGCGCTGTCGGTGAAGGATGCACAAGAGCTGTTCGCGCTGCAAGCCGGCCTGCTGCAACCCGCCGCCGAAAAGGCCGCCGCGTACAGCCGTCATCTGTATGACATCGCTGCCGCGACCAACGCCGAAGTCAGCAAGGTCGCCGAGGAAACCGCTGCCGAAGCGCAGAAGAAATTCATCTCGGTGGTCGACACCGCGGTGAAGAACGCGCCGGCCGGCACCGAGAACGCTGTCGCCCTGGTCCGCTCGGCCGTCCAAGCCGCCAACAACGCCTACGAAAGCGTGCACAAGGCCGCCAAGCAGGCTGCCGATGTCGCCGAAGCCAACTTCCAGGCCGTGACCTCGTCGGCCGTCAAGGCCACGCAAGCCACGACCAGCAAGGCCAAGCGCGCAGCCTGATCCGAGTAAATTTTTGTAGTGGGGTTGAACTTCCCAAAAGGGCGCGCATCTGAGCTGTACCGCAGGCTTTTGCTTGCGGTGTCCCTGAAAGGTTGTCTCCTCGGTACCTCTCGAATCCTCCCTTCAAGGTACCTTCAGGCCCGGTCTCGTACCGGGCCTCTTTATTTGTGCGCCGCTATCGGGTCTTGGCCGCGATGCGCGACTTCAGCTCGGCCAGCGCGGCGAGCGCCGCGTCGCGGCCGGCCTGAATCGAGTGCTTGCGCGAGGCGAAGTCGGCGCTCGACACGCCGGCCAACTTCGGGCGCAGCACCACGTCGGCTTCGCGCAATTCGAAGTTGTTGATGCTGCGGCCCATGATCGCGAAGGTCTGCAGCAGCATGCGCATCGGGTCGCCGGTGGCATTGCCTTCGGGCGCCGCCGAGATGTCGACCGCGATGATCAGCTCGGCCCCCATCTGGCGGGCAAAGCGCACCGGCACCGGCGACACCAGGCCGCCGTCCACGTACTCGCGCGTGCCGATCTTCACCGGCTGGAACACCGCCGGCACCGCGCTCGATGCACGCACCGCCATGCCGGCATCGCCGCGCTGGAACAGGATGGGCTGGCCGTTGTCGAGATCGGTCGCGACGATGCCCAGCGGCATGCGCATCTGCTCGATCGCCCGGCCGCCCGTTTGCTCGCGCACGTAGCGCGCCAGCGCCTCGCCGCGCAGCAGGCCGCGCCCCGGGTACGACCAGTCGGCGAACGCCGTCTCGTCCATGCCGTCGGCCAGTTGGGCGAGCGTCGCGCCACCCTTGCCCGAGGCATAGAGCGCTGCGACCAGGCTGCCGGCCGAGGTGCCGGCCACCAGGTCGACCGGGATGCCGTTTTCCTCCAGCACCTGGATCACCCCGATGTGGGCGAAGCCGCGCGCCGCGCCGCCGCCCAGCGCGAGGCCGATGCGCGGCGGGCGCGGCGGGGGTTTCGGTGCCACCGGCTCGGCATCGACCGGCGGCGCGGGAGGCATCGGCGGAGCCACCGGCGCGGTCTGGCAGGCCGCCAGCGTGAACAATGCCACGACCACGGCCGCGATGCTTTTGCGAAAGACGACAGAGTGCATCGACCGATTCTAGGAGGCGGTTGACGCGCACCCCGTGATATATGGCTCAGGCATAAGCATTCGCAAAAACTGTTCTTCTCACCGCTATCAAACCTCCCTACATTCGCGGTTCCCGGCTTGCGAGGCGCTTTCGCCTTGCGCCACAACCTGGGCAAGCATGGACTTGATCGCGATCCTCAGCGGCTTCGGCGTCGGTGCCATCATCGGCATGACCGGCGTGGGCGGCGGCTCCCTGATGACGCCCCTGCTGCTGACGGTCTTCAAGCTGAACCCGGCGGTCGCGATCGGTACCGACCTGTGGTTCGCGTCGATCACCAAGACTTCCGGCGCCATCGCCCATCACCGGCACGGCAACGTCGACTACCGCATCACCAGCTTGCTGCTGGCCGGCAGCATCCCCGCGTCGATCGCGACCATCGCGCTGATGCACTTCACCGGCATCACCAAGGGCTGGGCGAGCACGCTGACCTTCTCGCTCGGCATCGCGCTGCTGCTGACCGCGGTGACCGTCGCCTTCAGGCAGCTGTGGCATCCGCTGGGCCTGCGGCTCGAACGCTGGATTCCCGCGTCGCGCCGGCCGGCGCTGACGATGTTGTGCGGCCTGATCCTCGGCGTTCTGGTGTCGCTCAGCTCGATCGGCGCGGGAGCGGTCGGCGCGACGCTGATCCTGTTGCTCTATCCCCGGCTCGACGCGCGCCGCCTCGTGGGCACCGACATCGCGCACGCGGTGCCGCTCACGCTCGTGGCGGGCATCGGCCACGCCACCCTGGGCCACATCGACTGGGGCCTTCTCGCCGCCTTGCTGCTGGGCTCGATTCCGGGCATCTGGGTCGGCGCCCACCTGACCCGCCAGCTGCCCGACCGATGGGTGCGCGGCCTGTTGTGCGCGTCGCTGGTCACGGCCGGCCTCAAGGTCATTTACTGATTTCCGACGATGTACACCTACACCGACTTCGACAAGCAGTTCGTGCGCCAACGCGCCGCGCAGTACCGCGACCAGTTGCAGCGCAACCTGGCCGGTCAGCTGGGCGACGACGAGTTCCGCCCCTTGCGCCTGCAGAACGGCTGGTACATCCAGCGCCATGCGCCGATGCTGCGCATCGCCGTGCCCTATGGCGAGCTGAACTCGACGCAGATGCGCGCGCTGGCGCACATCGCGCGCGAATTCGACCGCGGCTACGGCCACTTCACCACCCGCCAGAACCTGCAGTTCAACTGGATCCCGCTGACCCGCAGCGCCGACGTGATGGACGCGCTCGCCGCCGTCGATATGCACGGCATCCAGACCAGCGGCAACTGCATCCGCAACATCACCAGCGACTGCTTCGCCGGGGTGGCCGCCGACGAGATGGTCGACCCGCGGCCCTACTGCGAGATCCTGCGCCAGTGGAGCACGCTGCACCCGGAGTTCGCGTTCCTGCCGCGCAAGTTCAAGATCGCCGTGACGGGCGCACATGAAGACCGCGCCGCGATCGCCTGGCACGACATCGGCCTGCAGTTGCTGAAGAACGACGCCGGCGACGTCGGCATCAAGGTGCTCGTCGGCGGCGGCATGGGCCGCACGCCGGTGATCGGCACCGTGGTCCACGAATTCCTGCCGTGGCAGCAGATGCTGGTCTTCATCGAGGCCATCGTGCGCGTCTACAACCGCTACGGCCGGCGCGACAACATGTACAAGGCGCGGATCAAGATCCTCGTCAAGGCCGAGGGCCAGAAGTTCATCGACGACGTCAACGAGGAGTTCCGCAACATCCTCGAGCGCGACCTCGACGGCTCGGCGCACATCGTCACGCAGGCCGAATTCAACCGCGTGTCTTCCCACTTCAGGCTGCCCGCCGGCGTCAAGCCGCGGGCTTCGGCGACGACGTCGCTGCAAGTCCCGGCCGATGCCACCCCCGCGTTCAGGCGCTGGCTCGAGCGCAATGTGCATGCGCATCAGCTGGCCGGCTACCGCGCGGTGACGCTGTCGCTCAAGCGCGCCGGGCAGGCCCCGGGCGACGCGACCGACCGGCAAATGGAGCTGGCCGCCGACCTGGCCGACCGTTACAGCGCCGGCGAGCTGCGCGTGTCGCACGACCAGAACCTGGTCCTGCCGTGGGTGCGCGAGGCCGACCTGCCGGCGCTGTATGACGCCGCGAAGGCCGCGAGCTTCGCCACGCCCAACATCGGCTTCCTGACCGACATGATCGCCTGCCCCGGCGGCGACTTCTGCGGCCTGGCCAATGCGCGCTCGATCCCGATCGCCGCCGCCATCAACGAACGCTTCGACGATCTCGACGAGCTCTACGACATCGGCGACATCGATCTGCATATCAGCGGCTGCATCAACTCCTGCGGCCACCACCACAGCGGCCACATCGGCATCCTCGGCGTCGACAAGGACGGCAGCGAGTGGTACCAGGTGACGCTCGGCGGCCTGGACGGCTCGGCGATCAGCGGCGGCTCGGCCGCCGGCAAGGTGATCGGCCCCTCGTTCGCCGCCGATGAAGTGGTCGACGTGGTCGAGGCGGTGATCGACACCTACCGCCACCAGCGCGCCACCGACGAGCGCTTCATCGACACCGTCAAGCGCGTCGGACTCGACCCGTTCAAGACCGCGGCCAATGCGCAGCGCCGCAGCACCGCCCAGGCCGCCTGAGGACCCCCATGAAGTTCATCGACAAAGCGCGTGATGGCTGGCACATGATCACCGGCGAAGACGGCCCGATGGTCACGCTGACGCCCGCCCCCTTCAGCCTGCTGACCCTCGCGCAGTGGAACGGCGTGAAGCACCAATGGCCCGCGGAGACGCCGGTCGGCGTGCTGTTCCCGAATGATGCGGACATCGAAGACCTGGCCGAGGACCTGCCGCGACTCGCCCTCGTGGCCCTGCATTTCCCCAAATGGGTGGATGGCCGCGCCTACAGCCAGGCACGCCTGCTGCGTTCGCGCTATCGCTTCAGCGGCGAAGTGCGCGCCACCGGCGAGGTGCTCGTCGACATGCTGCCCTTGCTCGCGCGCACCGGCTTCGACGCCGTGGCGATGCGCGCCGACCAGTCGATCGACGCGGCGGAGCGGGCGCTGCGCTTCTTCCCCGGCCACTACCAGGGCGACTCGCGAGAGCCGCGGCCGCTGTTCGCCCGGCCCGCGGGCGAGGAGTACGCCGGCGCCGAAGACTTCGTGCAGGCGGGAGCCGCCATATGAGCGCGATCGATCTCTACGCGCGCAAGACCGACGGCTACGAGGCGCGCCTGGCGCACACGATCGCCGTGCTGCAAGCGGCCGCCGCCGAGCACCTCGGCCGCATCGTGCAGTCGACGAGCCTCGGCGCCGAGGACATGGTGCTCACCGACCTGATCGCGCGCCACCAGTTGCCGATCGCCGTCGCTACGCTCGAGACCGGCATGCTGCACGCCGAGACCTCGGCGCTGATCCCGCGCATCGAGGCGCGCTACGGCCTCACGGTCGAGGTCTACAAGCCGGTCGCCGAGTCGGTGGTTCACTTCGTCAAAACGAACGGCGAGAAAGCGATGTACGAGAGCATCGACCTGCGCAAAGCCTGCTGCGGCATGCGCAAGCTCGAGCCGCTGGCGCGCATGCTGGCCGGCCGCGCCGCCTGGGTCACCGGCCTGCGCCGCGAGCAGTCGAACAACCGCGGCGTCGTCGGGTTCAGCGAGACCGACGACCACGGCCGGGCCAAGATCAATCCGCTCGCCGACTGGACCTGGAACGACGTCTGGCACTACATCGCCACGAACGACGTGCCCTACAACCCGCTGCACGACGAGTTCATGCCGAGCATCGGCTGCGCGCCGTGCACCCGCGCGATCGCCGTCGGCGAAGACTTCCGCGCCGGTCGCTGGTGGTGGGAAGACGAGAAAGCGAAAGAGTGTGGCCTGCACGTCAAAGAGCCGGCCGTGTCGATGATTGGAGGAGCGGCATGAATGCCCCATTGACCATCCAGCAACTGCTGCCCGAGCTGGACCACACCCACCTCGACTGGCTGGAAGAGGAAGCGATCTTCATCCTGCGCGAAACCGTCGCCGCGTTCGAGCGCCCCGCCCTGCTGTTCTCCGGCGGCAAGGACTCCTGCGTCGTGCTGCGCCTGGCCGAGAAGGCGTTCAAGAGCAAGCAGGCCGATGGTTCGTACAAGGGCCGCCTGCCGTTCCCGCTGCTGCACGTGGACACCGGTCACAACTTTCCGGAAGTGATCGAGTTCCGCGACCAGCGCGTCGAGCAGATGGGCGAGCGCCTGGTCGTCGGTCACCTCGAAGACTCGATCAAGCGCGGTACCGTGCGCCTGTCGCATCCACTCGAATCGCGCAACAACCACCAGACGGTGGCGCTGCTCGAGGCGATCGAGGAACACCGCTTCGACGTGCTGATGGGCGGCGCTCGCCGCGACGAAGAAAAGGCCCGCGCCAAGGAGCGCATCTTCTCGCACCGCGACAGCTTCGGCCAATGGCAGCCGAAGGAGCAGCGCCCCGAGCTGTGGACGTTGTTCAACACCCGCATCAAGCCGGGCGAGCACATGCGCGCCTTCCCGATCAGCAACTGGACCGAGCTCGACGTGTGGCTGTACATCGCGCGCGAGAACATCCCGCTGCCGAGCCTGTACTACGCGCACGAGCGCCAGGTGATTCGCCGCAAAGGCCTGCTGGTGCCGCTGACCGAGGTCACCCCGCTCGAAGCCGGCGAAAGCGTCGAGACGGCCGAAGTGCGCTTTCGCACCGTCGGCGACATGACCTGCACCTGCCCGGTCGAAAGCCCGGCGGCCAGCGCGACCGAGGTCGTCGCCGAGACGCTGCAGGTCACGATCAGCGAGCGCGGCGCGACGCGCATGGACGACCGCACCTC
>DASXQQ010000048.1:0-6115 GCA_036507085.1 Piscinibacter sp.
TCACCACGCGCACCTTGCGCACGTAGGGGCTGGTGAGTGAACCGATGAGTTTCATGGTGTGTGCCGCCGTCCCTGTTCGAATTCATTCTAGCGGCAGCTTCTTGCGCAAGGGCCTGTTCACACTGAATGCGTGCCCACGCCTGGCCCTGTGGCCTGCCAGGCACCGGCCCTTCGGGTGATCTCAGGAAACGCTCTCCCTCCGCGTTGCAAATGCTCGACTGAGCTTGTCGAAGGCGCCGACCAATCGTGAGCCTGTCGAACGACGTGGGAGTTACCACGTCTGCGCTTTGCGCCTCGATGGAGAGCGTTTCCTGAGTCACGTGGGCACGCATTCAGTGTGAACAGGCCCTAGGCCGGTGATAGAGTTTGCGTGAGGGAGGGGCCCGCCATCGGCGGCGGGCCGGGACGACGCATGAACGACACCCACGACGCAGGCCGGATCGAGCCGGCATTGCACAGCGGCTCCGCCGCCGAACCGTCCGAGCACCAGCTCGGCGTGCGGTTCACCGGCTCGGGCAGCGAGTACTTTCGAATCTGGATCGTCAACCTGCTGCTGACGCTGGTCACGCTGAGCCTGTACTACCCCTGGGCCAAGGTGCGGCGGCTGCGCTACTTCCACACCAACACCCTGGTCGGCGGCAAGCCGCTCGACTTCCACGGCGACCCGTGGCGGATGCTGCGCGGCTACCTGCTGGTCGGGCTGATGGTCGTGCTCTATTCGGTGGCCGGCCACTTCTCGCCGGTGGCGGGCCTGGTCGCGTTCCTCATCGTCGCGGCGATCTGGCCGGCGCTGCTGAAGGCGTCGATGCAGTTTCGGCTCGCCAACACCAGCTGGCGCGGTTTGCGCTTTCGCTTCAAGGGATCGATCCCCGACGCTTACCGCGCGATGCTGCCGCTGTTCGTCCCGGGGCTGATGTTCGTTGCCGCGCTGCTCGCGGTGCCCGATCAGGCCAAGCCGCCGCAGTGGTACGGCGGCTTCGTGCTCGGCGTGAGCTTTCTGAGCCTGCTCGTGCTGCCCTGGCTGTGGTGGAACCTGAAGAAATACCAGCACGACCATTACGCGCTCGGCCCCTTGCAGACCGAGCTCAGGGCGAGCCGCGGCGCGTTCTACGGTGTTTTCCTCAAGACCTTCGGCGTCTCGCTGGTCGTGCTGGTGGTGGCGATCGTGGGGGTGGCGGTGCTCGGCGTGGCTGGCTTCGCCGGCTTGTTCGCCCCGTCCGGCGGCGAAGACCGCACCCAAATCGTCGCGGTGGTGATGGCGGTGCTGCTGGGCGTGGTGATCGGCCTGCTGGGGGTGCAGCTGATCCCGCGCCCGTACTTCACCTCGCGGATGCAGAACCTGTTGTGGTCGCGCACCGGCAACCGCTCGATGCGCTTTCGCAGCGAGCTGCGCTTCCTGCCACTGCTCGGGCTGACCTTGAAGAACTGGGTGCTGATGCTGCTGACGCTCGGCCTGTACTGGCCCTTCGCCGCCGTCGCCACCGCGCGCATGCGCTGCGAGGCGGTGTCGGTGCGCACGCGGGTCGACCCCGAGTCGCTCGTGGACCAGGTTCGCGCCGGCGACAACGACGCCGCCGGCGATGCGGCCGGCGACCTGTTCGGCCTCGACATCGGCCTCTGAGATGTCGACCCCCACGTCGCTTCGCTCCTGCCCCCCGAGGGGGCGCTCAGCCGCCTTGAGGCGGCTCGGCGCCGGCTGAAACCGCGCGGAACCGCCGAGTGACGCAGGCCCACGCGCAGCCGCTGGCTGCCGACTACTTCGACGGCAGCAGCGCGCGCGCCCAGCCGGTGCAGCTGCAGTTCGACGGCGACGAACTGATGATCGCCGGCGTGGGCCTCGCGCGCCGCGTGGCGCTGCACGACGTGCGCTGGCCGGAGCGTTCCCGCCACGGCGCGCGCGTCGCGCACCTGCGCGACGGCGCCTCGCTGCATTGCGACGACAGCGCGGCCTGGGACGCCTGGCTGCGCGTCCACGGCCGGCGCGACTCGGCGCTGGTGCACGCGCAGCAGAGCTGGCGCTGGGCCGCAGTCGCGGTGCTGTTGCTCACGCTCGTGCTCGCCGCGCTGTATGCCTGGGGCCTGCCGTGGGCGGCGCGCGCGGCGGTGGCGGTGCTGCCGGCGAGCATCGACGCGGCGGTCGGCGAGACGGCGCTGCGCACGCTCGACGAGGAACTGATGCGGCCGAGCCGCTTGCCGCCGGCGCAGCAGCAGGCGCTGCGCGACGCGTTCGAGCGCGCCGTTGCCGCCTTGCCCGGCGGCACGGTGCCGGTGCACCGCATCGAGTTTCGACGCAGCCGCATCGGCCCCAACGCCTTCGCGCTGCCCGGCGGCACGATGGTGATGACCGACCAGCTGGTCGAGCTGGTCGACGGCGACGCCGCGGTGCTGACCGGCGTGCTCGGCCACGAGCTCGGCCACCTGCGCCAGCGCCACGGGCTGCGCCTGCTGGTGCAGGTGGGCGCGCTCGGCGCGGTGTCGGGTCTCGTGCTGGGCGACTTCAGCACCCTGCTCGCCGGCGTGCCGGTGTGGCTCGCCCAGGCGAGCTACACCCGCGACGCCGAGCGCGAGGCTGACGCCGAGGCGGTGCGGGTGCTGCGCGCCGCCGGCATCTCGCCGCTCGCGATGGTGCGCTTCTTCGAGGCGGTGGCGCAGCGCCACGGCACCGACAAGGACAGCGAGTCCAGCGGGCTGGGCTTCGCGATCGCGTCGCACCCGGCTGACGCCGAGCGCGTCCGTTTCTTTCGCGACGCTGCCGCGTCGCGCTGACTCACGTTGAGCGCGCGAGCGTCCAGTCGACGCTGCCCGCGCGCCCCGGCAAATCGAGCGCCGCCGTGGCCGCCGGCGTTTGCGCGACGATGCGCCCGCGCCGCACCACCGCCAGCCGCGTCGCGCGCAAGCGAATCGCCTCCTCGGGCGAGCGCGCCTGCAGCAGCACGAAGTCCGCCGGGTGGCCCACCGCGATGCCGTAGTCGGCCAGCCCGAGGATCGCCGCGTTGTTGACCGTCACCGCATCGAAGCAGGCGCGCATCTGCGCGAGCGACGTCATCTGCGCCACATGCAGGCCCATCTGCGCGACCTCGAGCATGTCGGCGCAGCCGAGCGAATACCACGGGTCCATCACGCAGTCGTGACCGAAGCCGACGGTGATGCCGGCGGCCATCAGCTCGGGCACGCGCGTCATCCCGCGGCGCTTCGGGTAGCTGTCGTGACGGCCTTGCAGCGTGATGTTGATCAGCGGGTTCGCGACCGCGTTGACTTGCGCCTCGGCCATCAGAGGGATGAGCTTCGACACGTAGTAGTTGTCCATCGAATGCATGGACGTGAGGTGCGAGCCAGTCACCCGGCCGTGCAGGCCGAGGCGCTGGGTGTGGAAGGCGAGCGTCTCGATGTGACGCGACAGCGGGTCGTCGCTTTCGTCGCAGTGCATGTCGACGCGCAGGCCGCGCTCGGCGGCGAGCTCGCAGAGGATGCGCACGCTCTCGGCGCCGTCGGCCATCGTGCGCTCGAAGTGCGGGATGCCGCCGACCACGTCGACGCCCCGGTCGAGCGCGCGCTTCAGGTTGGCGAGCGCCGTCGGCGAGCGCAGCAAGCCGTCCTGCGGGAAGGCGACGAGCTGCAGGTCGAGGTAGGGCGCCACCCGCGCCTTCACGTGCAGCAGCGCCTCGACCGCGAGCAAGCGCTCGTCGCACACGTCCACATGCGAGCGGATCGCGAGCAAGCCCTTGGCCACCGCCCAGTCGCAGTACTGCAAGGCGCGTTCGACCAGCGCCTCCTGCGTCAGGTGCGGCTTCAGTTCGCCCCACAGCGCGATGCCTTCGAGCAGCGTGCCGCTCTGGTTCACCCGCGGCAGGCCGTAGGACAGCGTCGCGTCCATGTGGAAGTGGGCGTCGACGAAGGGCGGGCCGAGCAGGAAGCCGTGGCCGTCGATGACCGGCGCGCCGTCGGGCACCGCCAGGTTGGCACCGATCGCGCGGATGAGGCCGGCCTCGACGAGCACGTCCTGCGCGCGGCGGCCGTCGGCGAAGCAGACGTTGCGAAAGAGAAGCGCAGACATGGCATGACCTCCGAGGTTATCGACGCCGCGCAATGATCGCCCGAACATGGCCCCAAGACGAGATCACCCACCCACGACGGAGCGACTTCATGAGCGGCAACGAACTTCTTTCCCTCGCCGTCGGCCACATGATCGGCCTGGGCGCGATCGGCTCGTGCATCGGCATCGGCATCCTGGGCAGCAAGTTCCTCGAGGCGTCGGCGCGCCAGCCCGAGCTGATGGACGCGCTGCAAACCAAGGTGTTCCTGCTCGTCGGCGTGCTCGATGGCGCCTTCATCATCGCCACCGGCATCGGCCTGTGGTTCGCGGTGGCGAACCCGTTCAAGGGCTGAGCGCCGCGGAACGGGGGCCGCGCCACAGCGCCTTGTCGTCCAGCGCCGGATGTTTGGCGACCAAGGCGCTGCGGCCTTCCTGGGCGCGCGTGCGCCAGCCTTTGCCGCGCTTCAGGGCATCGACCCACGCGGCGTTGAACGCGGCGGCTTGCCCACTGTGCAAATGCCATTCGGCCAGCGCGGCGGCCTGCTCGATGTCCTTCAATGCCTTGACGCGTGCGGCGGTGTCCCGCTCGCCGTAAACAATGAGCTTGTGAACGGCATAGCGCGCCGGGGACGGGATGTTGGCGAGGCATGCGCCGTCGCGGCTCAGCAGCGCCGCCTGGGTCGTGCCTTCGAGCGAGAACTCCATGAACTTCAGCGGCTCCAGTGCGAGCCCGAGCCGATCGATCGATACCGGTTCGCCGTCGCGAGCGAGGGACGTGAGGAAGTCGAGGCGAAGTTCGGGGTCGCGCGGATTTCGGACCTGTGCCCCCGCCTTGCCCGACAGTTCGCGGATCGGCAACAGCCCCATTTCCAGCGAGCTCAGCGCATCGTGCACCGAGAGCCGCACATCGGACGGAAGGGCCAAGGAAACGTTGCGCCCGGCATGGGCGAAATCGACGTCCAGGGTCTTGTCACCGCCCGCCCAGTGCACGCCCAGCATGTTGGACATCGCGATGAACGCGTGCGTGCCGACGAGCACGCCCCCGGCCTTGAAGAAACCATAGGCGGCGAGCTGGCGCACGATGCGATGGTGCTTCGGCAAGGTGCCTGCACACCCCAAGGCGAGCGCGGCCTGCGCGTTGGGGGCCAGTTTCTTGGGGGCCTTGATGTCGTTGAAGCGCGCAACCAGCGCGTTGACGCGCTCGTCCGCTGGGCCAACGTAGACGCGCCGTTGCGCGCCGTCGATCGGATCGCGGTAGCCGAAGTAGAGGTAATCGCAGCCCTTGATCGTGCGGCGGTGAAATGCGCCGGTCAGTCCGGCGAGGGCATCCAGCTCCAGCGCTCGCGCCTGGTCCAGCACTTCGGCATAGGCGGTCTGTGCAGCGAGGGAAAGCTCTTGGTACAGCGTCGGCATGGTGGCCGGAAGTTACCACACAAGATGCGTGTTTGTGTAGTAACTTGGCCGCACTCACTTCGTCCCGAAGATCCGATCCCCCGCATCACCCAACCCCGGCAGGATGTAGCCGTGTTCGTTCAACTCGCGGTCGATCGCCGCGGTGTAGACCGGCACATCCGGATGCGCCGCATGGAAGTGCGCGAGGCCTTCCGGCGCGGCGAGCAGGCAGACGAAGCGGATCGACTTCGGCTGCGTCTCCTTCAGCCGGTCGACCGCGGCGACAGCCGAGTTGCCGGTGGCGAGCATCGGGTCGAGCACGATGGCGTCGCGCTCGTGCATGTCGTGGGGCATCTTGAAGTAGTACTCGATCGCCCCCAGCGTTTTCGGGTCGCGGTACAGGCCGATGTGGCCGACGCGCGCGCCCGGCACCACATTGAGCATGCCATCGAGAAAGCCGGCGCCGGCGCGCATGATGCTCACGAATACCGTCTTGCGGCCTTCGATCACCGGGCCCTGCATCTTCTCCAGCGGGGTTTCGATGTCGATCAGCTGCGTCGGCATGTCGCGCGTGACCTCGTAGGCCATCAGCATGCTGATCTCGCCCAGCAAGCGGCGAAAGCTGTTGGTGCTGCGGTCCTTCTGCCGCATCAGCGTGAGCTTGTGCTGGATCAGCGGATGGGTGATGTG
>DASXQQ010000049.1:0-19177 GCA_036507085.1 Piscinibacter sp.
CGGTTCGGTGACGCGCCTGGCCGATGGCCGCTACGACGTGCGCTTCAAGCTGTGGGACGTGGTCAAGGGCACCGAGCTCGGGGGCCAGAGCAACGCCGTCGATCCGGCCGACCTGCGACTCGCGGCGCACCGCATCGCCGACTTCGTGTACGAGAAGCTGACCGGCGAGAAGGGCGTGTTCTCCACCCGCATCGCCTACGTCACCAAGGGCGGCGGGCGTTTCACGCTGCGCGTGGCCGACGCCGACGGCGAAGGCGGGCAGGTGGCGCTCAACAGCCCCGAGCCGATCATCTCGCCGGCCTGGTCGCCCGACGGCCGCGAGATTGCCTACGTGTCGTTCGAAAGCCAGAAGGCGGTGGTCTACACGCAAGAGGTGGCCAGCGGCAAGCGCCGCGCGATCGCGAACTTTCGCGGCTCCAACAGCGCACCGGCCTGGTCGCCCGACGGCCAGACGATCGCCGCGACGCTGTCGCGCGAAGGCGGCTCGCAGATCTACCTGATGGGCCGCAACGGCAACGGCCTGCGACGGCTGACCAACAGCGGCGCCATCGACACCGAGCCGGCGTTCTCGCCCGACGGGCGGACGATCTACTTCGTCAGCGACCGCGGCGGCGGCCCGCAGGTCTACCGCATGACCGCGGCCGGCGGCGCGGCCGAGCGCGTCAGCTTCAGCGGCAGCTACAACATCAGTCCGGCGATCAGCCCCGATGGCCGCACGCTCGCCTACATCTCGCGCCAGGGAAATGCGTTTCGCCTCTACACGCTCGACCTCGCCAGCGGTGCCGCGCAGGCGCTCACCGACACCAGCGACGACGAGAGCCCGAGCTTCGCGCCGAACGGGCGGCTCATCATCTACGCCTCGCGCGCCCAGGGTCGCGATGTATTGATGACCACCACGCTCGATGGCAAGATCAAGGCGCGCCTGGTGTCGACGACCGCCGACGTGCGCGAACCGGTGTGGGGTCCCTACGGTCGATGAAGTTCGATCGCAACTTGAGAAGAGAAGGAAACTTGAGATGAAGTCCATGCGTGTCCAAACATCCCGCCCCTGGTTGCACGGCCTGTGCGTCCTCGCGGCCACCGTGTCGCTTGCCGGCTGCGGCTCGAGCGTCAAGCTCGACGACAAGCAGGCGCCGGTCGAGAGCCGCACGCCGACCAGCGTGACCGGCGGCGCGGGCGGTGCGGCGAGCGGCACCTCGCAATCGCAAGTCGCGAGCGTCGACCTGAGCAAGAGCGCCGCCGACGGGACGAGCACGCTGGCGCGCGTCGTCTATTTCGACTTCGACAGCTTCGTCATCAAGGACGAGTTCCGTCCGGTCGTCGAGTCGAACGCGAAGGTGCTCGGCGCCGACCGCAAGAAGCACATGGTGATCGAAGGCCACACCGACGAGCGCGGCGGGCGCGAATACAACCTGGCGCTCGGCCAGAAGCGCGCCGAAGCGGTCGCCAAGTCGCTCGCGCTGCTGGGTGCCACCGACGGCCAGCTCGAAGCGGTGAGCTTCGGCAAGGAGCGTCCGGCGGTGCAGGGCAGTGACGAAGCCGCGTGGGCGAAGAACCGCCGCGCCGAGCTGGTCTACCGCTGAAGGCCGATGCGATGAGCTGTCTGCCCCGTTGGCTGGGCGCCGCCGCACTGGCGGGCGCGCTGTTCGCTCCGGCCGCCCAGGCCGGCATCTTCGATGACGACGAGGCACGCAAGGCGATCCTCGATCTGCGCCAGAAGCTCGAGCAGAGCAACGAGCAGCAGCGCGTTCGCCAGGCCGAGCTGAACGCGCAAATGGCCGACCAGATCGCCCAGCTCAAGCGCAGCCTGCTCGACCTGAACACCCAGCTCGAGATGCTGCGCGCCGACAATGCGAAGCTGCGCGGCCAGGGCGAACAGCTGACGCGCGACGTGGCCGAGCTGCAGCGCTACGCGAAGGACCTGCAGCAAGGCGTCGACGACCGCATGCGCAAGTTCGAGCCGCAGAAGGTGTCGGTCGACGGCAAGGAGTTCAGCGCCGACCCGGACGAGAAGCGCTCGTACGACGACGCGATGGTGCTGCTGCGCAAGGGCGAGTTTGGCCCGGCGTCGAGTGCGCTCGCGTCGTTCCAGAAGCGCCACCCGGCGAGCGGCTACAACGAGTCGGT
This sequence comes from Piscinibacter sp., assembly GCA_036507085.1. Classification (GTDB taxonomy): domain Bacteria; phylum Pseudomonadota; class Gammaproteobacteria; order Burkholderiales; family Burkholderiaceae_C; genus Albitalea. The sequence continues at coordinate 2,128 of DASXQQ010000049.1, forward strand.
GCTGTTCTGGCTCGGCAACGCGTATTACGGCAAGCGCGACTACAAGGACGCCATCGCCTCGTTCCGCACGCTCGTCGGCGGCTATCCCGACAGCGCGAAGGCGCCGGAGGCGCTGCTGGCCATTGCCAATTGCCAGGTCGAGCTGAAGGACACCAAGGGGGCGCGCCGCACCATCGACGAGCTGATCAAGACCTACCCGAAGTCGGAAGCCGCGCAGGCCGGGCGCGAGCGCCTCGCATCGTTGAAGTAACGCTCCGTAGAATCGGGGCATGCTCGATCCCGACCTCGAACGCCGCTTCGGCGGCCTGCGACGCCTGTACGGCGACGCTGCGTATGCGCGCCTGCGCGCCGCGCGCGTGGCGGTGGTTGGGCTCGGCGGGGTCGGCTCCTGGGCCGTCGAGGCGCTGGCGCGCAGCGGTGTCGCCGAACTCACGCTGATCGATCTGGATCACGTCGCCGAGTCGAACATCAATCGCCAGGTGCAGGCCACCGGCACCACGCTCGGCCAGGCCAAGGCGCTCGCCTTGGGCGAGCGGGTGGCCGACATCCATCCGGGCTGCCGCGTGCACGCGATCGAGGAATTCGTCGACGATACCAATTGGCCGGCGCTGCTGACGCACCCGGTCGATGCGCTCATCGACGCCTGCGACCAGGTGCGCGCCAAGGCCGCACTCGCGGCTTGGGCGATCGCGAGCCACGTGCCCTTCGTGACGGTCGGCGCCGCCGGTGGCAAGCACCGCGCGCAAGCGGTCGAGGTCGGCGACCTGACCGCGGTGACGCATGACCCCTTGCTCGCATCGCTGCGCCAGCGGCTGCGAAAAGGCCACGGCGCGGCACGCAACGGCGCAATCGGTGTGCAGTGCGTGTTCTCGCGCGAAACGGTGACCGCGCCGGCGGGCGAGTGCGATGTCGACGGCAGCTTGAACTGTCACGGCTACGGCTCGAGCGTGGCGGTGACGGCGACCTTCGGCATGGTGGCGGCGAGCGTAGCGATCGATGCGCTGTTGCGCGGGGCCAAAGCCCGCCGGAACATTGAAGAAACCACGCTATAATGATAGGCTTGCTGGGTCGTTAGCTCAGTCGGTAGAGCAGCGGACTTTTAATCCGTTGGTCGCGTGTTCGAGTCACGCACGACCCACCAGACGACCCCAGACATCACGGGCTCTTAGCTCAGTTGGTAGAGCAGCGGACTCTTAATCCGTTGGTCGAGTGTTCGAGTCACTCAGGGCCCACCAACACAATCAACGGCTTAGGCGATTCGCCTAGGCCGTTGGTCCTTCTGGCGTAGCCAACGCGTAGCTGCCGAATCCATCGAGCCGATTCGCTGCCCCCTGCAAAGCATCCAGGGCGACATGCGCGTATCGCTCGACCATCGCCCCGGTCTTCCAGCCCCCGAGCCTCTGCCCTGCAGGAATGCAAGTCAGGCGCGCGAATGGTCGACTAGCCGATCACCTTCAGCACGCGGTCGAACCCCGCCTCCTGGGTTGCGTCACCGACGATCCCCACGAGCAGGTGGGCGCCGGTGATGGGATTGACCTGGAGCCGGGGAAGCAGACGGAACGACTCGATCTGTCCAGTGGACTTCACGTGCGTACGCACGCCGGTACAGGGCATCACTTCGTCGCCGATCCGAATGTGGTTCTCGTCAACCGGCGCCACCGGAAGGTCTTGCGAGATGGCCAGCTTCACATCGGCCTCCAGGCGCGATAGCTCGATTCCGGGATCGCGCGAGAAACCGATGACGAATCCATGCTTGACGTCGGAGTGCTGCACAGGGATCTCGTAGCCGTACAGCTTGCTCAGCACCAGGCTGGTCAAGTCCTCGGCGGTGTGCGCCATCTTGCGGTACTTGACCGTGCGATACGCGATGTCGCGGATCGCCTCGGGCTCGGGCCCGAAGACATTGGGTCTCGCCACAACGACTTCTTCGCCGATGCCCAGCATGATGTGGGCATTGAAGCCCAACTGAGCAAACAGCAGGTCGAAGTGCTCCACGATCACGCGGCGGCCATGACGCACCGCGGCCGTGACGACTTCCGCGATTTCCCACAACTGGTGGAAGGCCTGTTCGTAGCGAACGTCGATGTGATAGGTGTGAGGCCCCATCCGGGCTTGCGCATCGAAGTCGAACAGCGGCGCGGTGCGGAAGTTGATGCCCTCGTCGTCGTTGGTCAACTCCAGGCCCGGGAACATGCCTCGCAACAATGTCGACTTGCCCGCCCCTTCCGCCCCGATGATCCCCACCAGCAAATCGGTCGGGTACAGATGGCGGTCTGCAATGTCGCGCCCGAGCGCATACAGCCGCGAGCGACCGCGCGGTGCGTAGTAGACGGCGTAGATGAGGGTTTCGTTGAGCGTGCTCATCGCGCGGCCCTTCTCAGACGTCGAACTCCAGCGACAAGAGCGGCGCATGCTGCTGCGCCCCGTAGACGTCGGTATCTCCCGGCGCCCCGGACACGAGTCGGCGCGGCATCACCACCTTCACCGCGTTGGCCGGCTCGAACCAGACGATGCGCTTGATCGTGTCCACGGGGATTCCGTAGGCATTGGCGACACGCTGCGCCGTGAATTGGCCGGATGAGCGGATCAGGTCGAACGTTGCCCTGTCCTTGAACAGGATGTCCAGCACGAGTTCGTAGGGACCGGAGTTCTTCGAGCGCACCACCCGCGCCAGATCGAGGATGTTCTTCATGGATGCACTCCTGTGCCACCGACTTGCTCGATCTGAACTGGAAACAAGTTCTGCTTCGGCAGGTCCATGAGGTGATACAGCGAGAACTCGTAGACCTCACCGGCCTGGGTGTCCGACGGCGAGAAGGGAAACGCCAGGTTCCCGGCGGTTGCGACACGCCCCGGATACCCGTAGTGGAGCAGTGTCGAGCGAAGCAGAGAGCAGACCGTGTTCGCTCGCTCCTGCGACACCGCGACGACTTCCAGCACGAGGCCGAGTTCGTGCGAGTTCGAGCGCTTCGTCGGCTCGAGTTCGCCCATCACACCGTTCTTGCCGTACGCATGAAAGAAAACCCGGGCATCGTCGTGATCGCCGAGGAAGCCTTCCACACGGGTCTTGACGGCCGCGAGAATCGAATCGATGGACTCGATCATGATCGGATCGCGTACCCCGGCGATCGTGATCGCCCGATACCCCACCGGCCTCGCACCCTCGAGCTTCACCCGATACGGCTGGGTGTGCACGTAGCGCGACCCGCGCACTTCGACCATCCCGTCACCGATCTCCCGGAACGTGCACCCCGTGAGGTCGAGCTCGCCTCCCGGTCCGGGCAAGTGATAGGGATCCGACTTTTCGTACAACGTGTGCGCCGCCGCCGACTCAGCCGTGAACTTCCGCTCGGGTGACAGCGCCTTCAGCACGAACGAATCGTCCCGCAGGATGCCCATCGCGCAGTCGGACCCGGAGCCCGGTGCAGCCGCGATCGCTGCGCACTCGAGGATCTTGCCGCAATGCATCGCCAGCGCTTCGTCGTAGCCGCGCAGGATGGGCAGTGCGGCGAAGCAGGCGGGATCGTATGACCGTCCCGCCAGAACGACTTGAGCACCGAGCGTGAGCGCTTCGACGAACGGTTCGATGCCGATCTGCGCGACGATGTGAGGCGAGCTGCACACGGCTTCGCGTGTCAGGGGTGGAACGAAGTCCAATGGCTGGACCTGGCCCGCTTCCAGGGCCTCCAGGACCACATGGCGGGGCACGTCGGTCGGTATGACCGCCAGCTTGAAGCTGAGGCGCTCCTCCTTCGCAATCTCCAGCACGATCTGACGGCACCACTCGAGATGCGGCGCGGCGCCCGAGCCGCCGGCCGTTCCGATGACCACGGGAATGCCTCGTGTCACGCCCGCCGTCAGCATCAGTCGCAGGTCGCGCTTGACGCCATTGCGGTCGGTGAACGACTTGCCGGATCCGAGGTAGTAAGGCCCGGGGTCGGTTGAACCGCCGTCGACGGCGATCAGGTCCGGCCGCTCGGCCAAACCCCGTTCGAAGCTCTCTTGCGGAAAGCCGTAGCCCAGGATGGCCGTCGGGGACAGGATCTTGAATTCGCGACTCATGCGGCCCTCCGTGTTGCCAGCAACCTGACGGTTCGGTGCATTTCGTTGTGGACGATGTTCATGCCCTCGTCGAAGCCCATGCCCGGCTTGACAAGCATGCGCATCGGCCGCGCGGCCAGTGCCACGTGGACGCAGGCGCGGGCCGAGACGTCGGTTTCGTTGCAGGTGCCCCCCTGGTAGGCCTCCATGCCATGGCGATTGCAGTGAAGCACCGCGTCGACGACGTTGTGCACGCTGCCAAGGTCCGGGGTCTTGATCTGCACCATGTGGCAGCAGTGGGCCGCGGTGAATTCGACGATGTCCTCGTAGGTATTGCACCATTCATCGGCCACGATCCGCACGGGCGAGCCCAGGCGGGTCAGGGCGCGTTTGATCGCGCCGAGCTCGTCGATCTGTCGTTCCTTCGAACCCGCGTCGACGGGTCCTTCGATGTAGAGGTCGTACGTGCCGGCGGCTTCCTGCAGGCCCGCGAGGTAGTTCGCCACGCGCTCGGCGTCGTGATCGAAGATGAGACCGATCGTTCCATACACGTCGATGTGCAGCGTCGGCCGGTATTCAGCGTCCGTTCTGAGGCGGGCCACGCGGCTCACCAGCCAGCGGATGTACTCGACGAGCTTTTCGCCGGAGTAGCCCAGCTTGTCGGGCACGTTGTTGATGAGACCATGCGGCAGGACGTCGATGCCCTTGAGGATCATCTTGTCGACAGCCGCGTATCGATCGTCGCCGCTCTGACCGAACAAGGGAATCGGTTCGGGCACGATGGGAAGACCATACTCGGCAAGCAGCACCTCGGTCTTGAGCCGGTGAGTGGCCAGAGCAGTGGCTTCCAGCAGTGCTTGACTCAAACCGTATCGGGCGGCAGTGTGCAGGCGACGGCCTTCGATCTCCAGCGAGTCGATGTAGCGTGCGTTCTCGACGAACCTGTACACGGATCGTCCTTCGAGCAGTGGCTTGACGTGCTCCTCCAGGAACGGGACGAACACCTTCGCGACAAACAGCGGATCGCGGCCTGCGGCGCCGGAGTATTGAACTGCAGCGCAGTCGCCGACCGCCACCGCACCGTTCTCCAGCTCGAGCAGCACGGAAACACACTCGCCAGCCTGGCGCACAGCGTGGAAGCCGGGCGTCTGAGGCTCTCCGCGATAGACGAACCCATCCTGGCTGGCACCGGCCTTGATGGCCTTCTGGTCGTCGAAGTAGAACGACGAGTAACCCGCCACGAAGTGGCAGCGAACGATTTTCATCGGGGTCTCCCAATCAGCATGCTCTTGGATATGGCATAGATGTCGTCCACGACCATCTGGAACGAAGGCGCGCGGTTTTCGGCGCGAGCCCGTTCCTCGATGCGCTCGCGGTGGTAGGCCAGCACGTCGTCGGGCAGCGGCACGCGGCCGGGCTCGAAGATCCGCACGGCGCCCTCGTTGTCGCGCACGGGCAGCAGCTTGCCGGCATTGCAGGCCGCGGGTGCGAACGGAATGTCCATGACACCGGCCTCGAATGCGCGCACGGCGCCGACCGCAACGTCGCCCTTGCCGAGTTCGAACACCTTCGCCATGACGGCGCGCACCTCGCGCTTGATCAACTCGACTTCGCGCTCGAGCGCCGGGCCGCTCGGTGGATGCTGGTCGCGAACCATGTTGAGGATCTGCGTCGTGGCGTCCAGGCCCTGCTTGTTGGCTTCCTTCGTGGGCACGCCACTGGCTTCATGCGGCGTCTTGACGATCACCTTGGTCGCTCCCGACATCGCCGCCATCGCGGCTCCCCAGCAGATCACCGCGTGCGCGCCCGACTCGTTCGTCGGGAAACCGCCCATCCATTGGTGGAACACGGTGTTGAGCTGGTAGTCGTCGTGCCCTGACTGCTGGAAATACTCGTGCGCCAATTCGCGCAGCGAGCGGATCGCGGCAACGTCCTGCATCAGATTGCCGGCCTGGCCGTAGCCGAGCGTGAGGCACCTGGCCCCCTGCTCGAGCGCCAGAAGACCCTCGATCAACGCGACGCAATGCGAAACAAAGGGTGGGACCAAGGTGCCCGAGAGCGGCCCGAAAGGCTCGCGATCGATGCGCACGCCTTCTTCCTCGAACAGTCCCACCAGCCGATCGCAGTATTGCCAGTGGCGAATCGACTGCTCCAGCGGCACCTTCTTGGCATACGGGACGTTGTACGAAATGCCGCCGCCCTCGTAGGCGGTGAAGCCGGCAGCGAGTGTGATTTCCGCGAGCAGGCGCGCATCGGGCGTGCCGTGGCGCACCTGGACCGGTTTGGACAAGGCCTCGACCACGCGGCGGCAGCCCGCGAGGCCGTGGTTCACGGCCGGAAAGCCATTCAACAAGGACGTGCCCGCCTCTTCGGAGCGTGCGATGCCGCTGGCCGCTTCCTCATATCGATTCAAGCGGGTGTAGGCATCGATCGTGGTCGGCAACACATCGCACGAATCTTCGAGGAAGGTCAACAACTTGATGTGCTCTGGCACCAGCGCGACGCCCGCGCGCGGCTGGAGCAGCGTCTTGCCCGCGAGATCCGCTTTGCGCAGCGCGGTGGAGAACCGCTTCGCCTGCGGGATGGCCCGCTGGTAGGCGACGCCGAGGTCGAAGTCTTCGACGTCCTTGCCGGTGTGCCAGGTCCGCAGGACCTGCTGACGCTGCGCAAAGAAGTCTCTTCGCTCGATTCGTTTGTTGCTGAGTTCCATGGGATTCCGTTCATGTGGATCGTGTGAGGGTGCGAACGCCGGCCCGGGCGGCGGCTTCGGGAAGATCTCGTGCAACGTTGGCCAGCAGCGGGAACAGGTAGTCCTCGTCGCGGTAGTAAGCAACGTTGCCGGGCAGCAGCACCGACTTGCCCTTGGCATCGACACGCATCTGTGCCATCCAGTGGCCCGGATCGAAGTCGCGTCGCTTGGACAACCAGCCGCCGGAGCCGATCACGCGGGGCACCTTGCCGAGGTCGCGCCCGGTCTGAACGCGCACGTCGCCGTCCGGCGTGTAGACCATCGTTGCACGTCCCGCGTGTCGTGCGCAGGCATGGGCCACGCAGGCACCTGCCAGCATTTCGTCGAGCGCCGCCTCCTGGTTGTTGGCGGGCAACGAGTCAGGCGCGCGTGCCACCTGCTCTGCATAGCGTGTCAATGTGGATGCCTCGTCGCCTTCCAGGCGCAGTTCCGGCATCAGAGTCCGCGCGGCCTCTGCGGCCGACACCGCCGACACGCGCATGCCGAGGTCGCCTTCGACGGTGCGCTTGACGTCGGACTCGGGAAGGCCGCGTATCACGGTGCCCGCGGCCGGTTCCTCCCGGTGGGCCGAGTACACGTCGGTCGTGGCCCCGCCCATGTCGAGAAGAATGAACTCCTCCCATCCGGGTACGTGCCGCCGGATGCTCTTGGCAAATTCGTAGACGGCGTAGGGCGTCGGCAGCGGCTCGACGCCGGTGTCGCGAACGATGATGTCCAGCCCCTTGCCCTTGGCGATCTTGGACAGAAAGATGTCACGCATCGCCTGCCGCGCCGGGTCCGGGTTGGGGGACTCGATTTCCGGCAAGACGTTGTCGACGACGACGAGATCCTTCTCCGCCAGGATCTCGTTGACCTCGTCTTGAACGCAGCGATTCCCGGCATAGACCAACGAGCACGCGAGCCTCGACTTGGCGATCGCCTGCGCATTGCTCAGCACGTAGTCGGTGTTGCCGCCATCCGTGCCGCCGGCGAACAACACGATGTCCGGCGGCGACTCTTCCAGCGCACGGATATCCGAGCGCGTGAGCCGATACGACAGGACTCGGGTGAGCTTGGCGCCGGCCGAGTACGCGGCGATCTTGGCCGTCTCGAGGGTCACCTCGGGGACGATGCCCAGCGCGGCGACGGCAAGCCCGCCTTTCGCGGACGACGAGTACGACAGTCCGATCTCCCCGCCGCGAACCCGGTCGATCGCACCCGGGCCGACGAGTTCGTGCAGCACGCGAAAGTAGGCGTCAGACAGGTTGTCGACGGTCGTCGGGAAGACGGCTCGGCGCTCGCAGGCCAGTTCGGACCCGGAAAGATCGAACACCGCGCCCTTGGTCCAGGTCGAACCGATGTCGATGGAGACGTACTTCATGATCTCGACGCGACGTCGTGCTTCAGCAGCGCCGAGACCTGGACAAGATCGGCCGTGGGCGCGAACACGCGGTCGAAGCCCATCTCCCTGAACTGAGCCTCGACCTCGTCGAATCCGCGCTTGCCGATCACGAGATTGCCGCCCACATACAGGAGCACGTCGTCCAGGCCGCGTTCGACACATCGGTCGCGCAACCCGATGCAGTCGATCTCGCCATGGCCGTAGATCGACGAAACGAGAATCGCCTTGGCGCCGGTTTCGATCGCCGCGTCGATGAACTCGTCCTGGCTGACCATGACTCCCAGGTTGACGACGCGAAAGCCCTCACGCGTCAGGACGTTGTCGATGATTTTGTTGCCGACCGCATGGCAGTCGGCACCGATGACTCCCAGCACGATGGCTGCAGATTGGTTCATGTGTTCCTCTGAGAAGTGAGACGCGCCCGGACCACCGCAGACACATTGGCCTGAGGGGCCAACACCTTTCCCGGGGTGTTTGTGCGGCGAACCAAGGGGCTGAAGGAGTTTGCGGACAAGCGCCGCTAACTAAAATGGTTCGAAGTGGCACGTTTTGCGAGTTCGCAAGTCAATCTGCTTGCGAAGCGTGACCACATTGGCCTCGGACGGGCGGTTGGAGAAGCGGCGTGCGCTTTTCTCCCAGTCTGGCGACCCGTCAGCGGACGAGGCGCGGGACTCGCACTACAGCTTGTGCGTGGACAGCAGGATGCTTGTCTCGGTGTTCGAGATGCCCTGGATCGCGCGGATGGCGTTGAGCACTTGGTCGAACGCCTCGAGTGTGTCGGCACGCAACTCGGCCATCAGGTCCCAGCGGCCGTTCGTCGTGTGCAGCGCCACGACGTTCGGGTGGCCCCGCAGCACGCGGCGAACCTCATCGCCGTGGTGACCCTCGATCTCGATGCTCATGATCGCCCGGATGCGGTGGCCCTCCGCATCCGGCCTCAGTCTCACCGTGTAGCCGACGATGGTGCCATCGCTTTCCAGCTTGGCGATCCTGTTCTGCACGGTGGCCCGAGCCACGCGCAGCTTCTTTGCCAGCGCGACCACGGGCATGCGAGCGTTGTCGCGCAGCAGCGCGATGAGCTGACGGTCGGTGTCATCCATCGTTCATTCTCAAAATGTCATATACGGCTGGCAAATTGTTAAGGCAGTGGTTAAACGTGACAAGTTGAGTGGTTCATTCTGGCACGACTCGCGGGAACAATGGCGACATGGCCGCATGCCGTGACCGCAATCCTCAGGAGACCCTATGACCCGCTTCGTCGACGTTCCCGCCATGTCCCGCCTGGTCCACGACATTGGCGTGACCCAATTCATTGGCGAGCTGGCCGACGTCATTCAAGAGGACTTCGTCCGCTGGCCGGACTTCGACAAGTCCGCTCGCGTGGCGAACCACTCGGACATCGGCGTCATCGAATTGATGCCAGTATCGAACGCCAAGAGCTACGCCTTCAAGTACGTCAACGGCCATCCGAGCAACACCGCCCGCGGCCTGTACACGGTCATGGCCTTCGGCGTGCTGGCCGAGGTCGAGACCGGCTATCCGGTGGTTCTCTCGGAGCTGACTGTCGCCACGGCGCTGCGCACGTGCGCGACCTCGTTGATGGCGGCGCGCGCGCTGGCACGCCCCGACGCGCGCCGCATGGCGCTGATCGGCAATGGCGCGCAAAGCGAGTTCCAGGCACTCGCCTTCCACAGCCATCTGGGCATCGAGGAGATCGTTGTCTATGACGTCGACCCCCGAGCAACGGACAAGCTGATCCGCAACCTGTCGGCCTTCCCCTCGCTCGAGATCATTCGCGCCAACTCCACCGCCGAGGCCGTCCGCGGCGCCGACATCGTGACGACCGTCACTGCCGACAAGACCTACGCCACGATCCTCACGCCCGAGATGATCGAACCGGGCATGCACATCAACGCTGTGGGCGGCGACTGCCCCGGCAAGACCGAACTGCATGCCGACGTCTTGCGACGCGCGCGAGTGTTCGTCGAGTACGAACCGCAGACGCGCATCGAGGGCGATATCCAGCAGTTGCCGAAGGACTTCCCGGTGGTCGATCTGTGGCGCGTGCTCGCCGGCACCGAGGCGGGGCGCCAGCACGCCGACCAGGTCACGGTGTTCGACTCCGTCGGCTTTGCGCTGGAGGACTACTCGACGCTGCGTTACGTGCATGCGCAGGCCGAGAAGCGCAATCTGGGCGTTGACGTCGAGCTGGTGCCCTGGGCCGATGATCCGAAGGACCTTTTCCGCTACACGCGCACCGGAGCCTCGCGCGCCGTCATGCGTCGCGTGGCGTGATCGGGACTGTCGAGAAAGACGTTGCCGTGTCCAGCATTCGTTCCATCCAGGCACCTGCCGCGGTGGTCATGATTCGGCCGCACAAGTTCGCGCCGAACCCGGAGACCGCTGCCGACAACGCGTTCCAGAGGCCGGCGGCGCGCGAAGCGGCGCAGTCCGTGGCCGCCGCAGCGCACCGCGAGGTGACCGCCGCTGTCGAGCGACTGCAAGCCGAAGGCGTGCGCGTGCATCTGTTCGAAGACCATGGGGACCGCGACACGCCGGATTCGGTCTTTCCCAACAACTGGTTCTCCACCCATCCGGGCGGGCACATCGCCATCTACTCGATGTACTCCCCGAGCCGCCGCCGCGAGCGCCGTGCCGACGTGATCGAGATGCTCAAGTCCGAGTACCGCGTGCAGGACGTGATCGACTATTCCGGCCTGGAGCAGGATGGCCTGTTCCTCGAAGGCACCGGGGCGATGGTGTTCGACCATCTGGCGCGCGTGGCCTACACGGCGCGTTCGAACCGCGCCGATCCGGCGGCGCTGGAGCGCTTCAGCACGCACTTCAATTTCGAGCCGATGCTGTTCGACACGGCGGACGAGGCCGGCAAGCCCATCTATCACACCAACGTGCTGATGTGCGTGGCCACGGAGTTCGCGATGGTGGGCTTCGACATGATCCCGGATGCCCGCCGGGCGGCGGATATCCGTGCCCGACTGCAGGAGTCAGGACGCGCGGTCATTGCGCTGAGCGCCGCGCAGATTGCCGAATTCGCCGGCAACGCCATTGAGCTGTCAGGCCGTGACGGCCGCATTCTGGCGCTGTCGCAGCGAGCCTGTGACAGCCTATCCCGCCAGCAGAAAGCGGTCATCGAGGGATCGGCCCGTCTGGTGCCCCTGTCGGTGCCGACGGTCGAAATGGCCGGTGGATCCGTGCGCTGCATGATCGCCGGCATCCACCTGTCTCCCAGGTACTGAGCGTCACCCGTAGCGAGTCTTCGGTGGTCACCATGAGCAAGTCCGTTTCCGTATCCAATAACCCCTCTTCGAGCCGTCTCGACGGCTTCACGCCGGTGTTCGCTGCCCGCGGCGAGCTGCGCGACGCGATCACGGCGGCCTGTCGGCGGCCGGAGCCCGAAGCGGTGGGGGCGTTGATGCGGCAGGCTGCCATGACTGCCGCCGAGGGGCGCGAGATCCATGCCCTCGCACGGCGCATTGCCCAGACCCTGCGCGACCGCAAGGCGGCGAGCGGTCGCACGGGGATCGTGCAAGGGCTGCTGCAGGAATTCGCGCTGTCGTCCCAAGAGGGTGTGGCCCTGATGTGCCTGGCCGAAGCTTTGCTTCGCATTCCGGACGCGGCCACCCGCGATGCGCTGATTCGCGACAAGATCGGCGCCGGCAACTGGCGCGCGCACCTGGGTCAAAGTCCGTCGCTGTTCGTCAATGCCGCGGCCTGGGGGCTGCTGTTGACCGGCAAGCTCGTGTCCACCCACAGCGAGGCCGGTTTGTCGGCGTCGCTGGGGCGCCTCATCGGCAAGGGCGGGGAGCCGCTGATCCGCAAGGGCGTGGACATGGCGATGCGCATGATGGGCGAGCAGTTCGTCACCGGCGAGACCATCGGTGAAGCGCTGGTCAACGCGCGCAAGCTCGAAGCGCAGGGATTTCGCTATTCCTACGACATGCTGGGCGAGGCGGCACTGACCGCCGACGACGCCCGCCGCTATCTCGCTGCCTACGAACGGGCCATCCACGAGATCGGCGCGGCATCCAACGGACGCGGCATCTACGAGGGCCCCGGCATCTCGATCAAGCTGTCGGCACTGCATCCGCGCTACAGCCGCGCGCAGTACGAGCGCGTCATGGACGAGCTCTATCCCGTGCTGCTGCGTCTGACCCAACTCGCGAAGCGCTACGACATCGGCCTGAACATCGACGCCGAGGAGGCGGACCGGCTCGAACTCTCGCTCGACCTGCTCGAACGCCTGTGCCATGAACCTTCGCTCGCGGGCTGGAATGGCATCGGATTCGTGATCCAGGCCTACCTGAAGCGCTGCCCCTTCGTCGTCGACTACCTGATCGACCTGGCGCGTCGCAGCCGCCACCGGCTGATGATTCGCCTGGTCAAGGGCGCCTACTGGGACAGCGAGATCAAGCGCGCGCAGATCGACGGGCTCGACGACTACCCGGTCTACACCCGCAAGTCGCACACGGACCTGTCGTACATCGCCTGCGCGCGCAAGCTGCTGGCGGCGTCCGACGCCGTGTTCCCGCAGTTCGCCACGCACAACGCCCACACGCTCGCGGCGGTCTATCGGATGGCGGGGCAGAACTACTACGCGGGCCAGTACGAGTTCCAGTGCCTGCACGGCATGGGCGAGGCGCTGTACGAGCAGGTGGTGGGCCCGGTCTCGGACGGCAAGCTCGGACGACCCTGCCGCGTCTATGCGCCGGTGGGCACGCACGAAACGCTGCTGGCCTACCTGGTGCGGCGCCTGCTCGAAAACGGCGCGAACACCTCCTTCGTCAATCGCATCGCCGACAACGCGGTCGCGATCGATGAGTTGGTCCAGGACCCGGCGCAAGCCGTTGCGCAGCTGGCCGCCCGGGAAGGCGTGGTCGGCCTGCCGCACCCCGCGATCCCGCTGCCGCGTCAGCTTCACGGCAACGCGCGCGTCAATTCCCGCGGGCTCGATCTCTCCGACGAGGCCAGCCTGACCCGACTCGCCCGCTCGCTGGCCGCCCAAGCGCGCAGCGAATGGGTTGCAGAGCCGCTGATCGCTGGGGAAGCCGGCGGGGAACGGCATTCGGCCCTGCCCGTATTCAACCCAGCGGACCCCAGCGACACGGTGGGCCAGGTGCGCGAGGCGAGCGAAGCGGAAATCCGCCTGGCGCTCGATGCAGCTGCAGGCACAGCGCCGCGCTGGGCGGCCGTCCCCGCGGTCGAGCGCGCCGCCGTGCTGCTGCGCGCAGCCGACCAGCTGGAAGGCGACATGGATCGCCTCATCGGGCTCTTGATGCGCGAAGCCGGGAAGACCTGCGCCAATGCCGTCGCCGAGGTGCGCGAGGCGGTCGATTTCCTGCGCTACTACGCGGTGCAGGTGCGTGACGGCTTCGACAACGCAACCCACTTGCCGCTGGGCCCCGTGGTCTGCATCAGCCCGTGGAACTTCCCGCTTGCCATCTTCGCCGGGCAGGTGGCGGCCGCACTGGCCGCCGGCAACACGGTCCTCGCCAAGCCCGCGGAGCAGACACCGCTCGTGGCCGCCGAGGCCGTTCGCACGCTGTGGCAGGCCGGCGTGCCTCGTGGCGCGCTGCAACTGCTGCCGGGTCGCGGCGAAACCGTGGGATCGATGCTCGTGGGCGACGAACGCGTCAAAGGCGTGATGTTCACGGGCTCCACCGAGGTCGCACGCATCCTGCAACGCCAGTTGTCCGGTCGCGTGGACGACCATGGACGCGCCATTCCGCTGATCGCCGAAACGGGCGGGCAGAACGCGATGATCGTGGACTCTTCTGCGCTGGTGGAGCAGGCGGTGGGGGACATCATCGCTTCCGCTTTCGACAGTGCAGGCCAGCGCTGTTCCGCACTTCGCGTGCTGTGCGTGCAGGAGGACGTTGCCGATCGCGTCGTCGAGATGCTGAGCGACGCGATGGACGAATACCGCATGGGCAACCCGGGGCGCTTGGATGTGGACGTGGGTCCGGTCATCGATGCCGAGGCCAGGGCCAGCATCGAGAAGCACATCGAATTCATGCGCGCCAAGGGTCGCCGGGTGCACCGCCAGGCCGAGGCCGGCCGGGAGCTTGCGCAAGGCACCTTCGTGCGGCCGACGCTCATCGAGCTGGAGAGCATGGCCGATCTGCAGCGCGAGGTGTTCGGCCCGGTGCTGCACGTCATCCGCTATGAGCGGCGGGACCTGCATGCGTTGCTCGACCAGATCAATGCCACCGGCTACGGCCTGACGCTGGGACTGCACACGCGGATCGACGAGACCATCGCCCAGGTGGTCGAGCATGCCTGTGTCGGCAATGTGTACGTGAACCGCAACATGGTCGGCGCCGTCGTGGGGGTGCAGCCCTTCGGAGGCGAAGGGCTGTCCGGCACCGGCCCGAAGGCCGGCGGGCCGCTCTACCTGTTGCGCTTGCTATCCCGTCGCCCGGATGGTGCGCCGCGCGCCGCCATCGTGGGGGAGGTGCACGCGCAGCAAGCAACGGATGAAGTGACAGCGCTGACGGGCCCGCTGGCCGCCCTGCGGGACTGGGCGCTGTCGCAAGGCAAGGCGAAGCTGGCCACCACCTGCACGCTGTTGCACGGCGCCTCTCCAAGCCAGCTCTCGAGGCAGTTGCGGGGCCCTACCGGCGAACGCAACGTCTACAGCACCCTTCCAAGGGATCGCGTCCTTTGTTTGGCCGCGGAACCAGACGATCTGCTGGCCCAGCTCGCGGCAGTCTGTGCGGTGGGTGCGACGGCGGTCTGGCCTTCGGATGCCCATGGCCTGCTTGGCCTGTTGCCCCAGGCCGTGCGAGCGCGCGTGGATTTGGTGGAGGATTGGACCAGCCCGGTCACAGCGTTCGACGCCGTGCTCTATCACGGTGGCCACACGGGCTTGCAGGCAGTGTCTGCGACGCTTGCGCAGCGTCCGGGGCCGATCATCGGCGTGACCTCGCTCGCGAGCGGGGACCACCACATTCCGCTGGAGCGTCTGGTGATCGAGCGGGCGTTGAGTGTCAATACCGCTGCGGCAGGCGGAAACGCCAGTTTGATGACCATCGGCTAGTCGCTGCCTTAATCCGTTGGTCGAGTGTTCGAGTCACTCAGGGGGCGGCATGGGGTTCGCCGCGTGGCCCGCGACCCCCGTCGAACGTGCCGACGCCCCGGTCCGCGCGAATCGGGAGGTCGCCCTCCTTGGCAACTTGACCGGATCGGCAAGGTGCTGTGCAAGGCTCGCGTTAGAGTCCCCAGGGCACATTGCCGATTCCATGACCGCGACTTCATCCAAAGCGCCGACGACCAGCCCGCCCGAGCCGCTGAACCTGCCCAACCCGCGCCACGCGAAACGGGTGCCGCCGCACATCGGCAAGGAGCAGTTCGAGCGCATCCGCCAGGCCGCATACACCCTGCCGCAGGTCGTCAAGCCGGATGACTTCATCGCCGAACACAGCGCGGGATTCGAAGAGCACCTCGACAAGCTCGGCTTGGTGCTGCTGCAAAAGGCCGCGGGTGGCGCGCGCCCGAGCCGCTGGATCGCGCCCGATCTGATGGACAGCGCGCTGGCGCATCTCGATGCGGTGGGGACCGGAGCGACGGCGCGGCCGCTGATGCTGGAACGCACCGCCGCACTCGACGCGCTGGGCGTGTCGCGCCACGCCGGCTCGTGGACGCGCCTGATCAGCCAGGCCCTGCAGCTCTCGGAACCCGGCTGGCGCGTGCCGGTGCTGTTTCGCGTGCCCGTGGCGGCGGAGCTGGTCTGGGCCTACTACCGCAGCGGCGACACGGCCGCGTTGCTGGCCGCGCTCGGCCCGGCGCCGTCGCATCCGCATGCCGCCGAGCTGGTGGCTCACCTGGAGACGCTGGCCGCGCGCAGCCGTTCGTACAAGCCGCGGCACCTCGACTCGCTGCTGCCCCGCCTGCAAGCGGAGTGCGCCGTACCGCACGCGGCGGATCGCTTCAGCGAACTGAAGGCGGCATGCACCCGCGCGCAGGACCGCTGGGAACACCGCGTCACCGAGCTCGACACGCTGGAAGGCCTGAACAGCGAACTCGCGTTCCAGGGCTACCCCGACAGCTTCGAGAAGGCCCGGCGACTGCAGCGCAGCGTGACGCTGTACGTCGGCCCGCCGAACAGCGGCAAGACCCACGCTGCGTTCGAGCGCCTCGCCCAGGGGCACGACGGCGCCTACCTTGCGCCGCTGCGCCTGCTGGCCCTCGAAGGGCGCGATCGCCTGGTGGCGCGCGGCGTGGCGTGTTCGCTGCTGACCGGCGAGGAGAACGTGCCGGCGCCGCACGCGCGGGTCGTCTCCAGCACGATCGAGATGGTGAACACGAACAAACCCATCGACGTGGCGGTGATCGACGAAGCGCAGATGATCTTCGACCCCGCCCGCGGCTGGGCCTGGACGCAGGCGATCGTCGGGGTGCCGGCCAACGAGGTGATCATCATCTGCTCGACCTACGCAGTGCCGGCGATCGAAAACCTGCTGGGCCTGTGCGGCGAACGCGGCACAGTGCGGCACTTCGGTCGCAAGCAGCATGTGGCCATGCTGCCGCACCCGGTACCTGTTGAAGCGCTGAAACTCGGCGACGCGGTGGTGGCGTTCAGCCGCCGTGACGTGCTGATGCTGCGCGACCAGATCGCCGAGCGCGGCCACCCGGTCTCGGTGATTTACGGCGCGCTGCCGCCCGAAGTGCGCCGGCGCGAGGCCGAGCGTTTCGCGCAGGGCGAGTCGCACATCCTGGTTGCGACCGACGCCATCGGCATGGGGCTGAACCTGCCGATCCGGCGCGTGCTGTTCAGCACGATGACCAAGTTCGACGGCCAGGACGACCGGCCGCTGAACGAATCGGAGGCGCACCAGATCGCCGGCCGCGCCGGGCGCTTC
>DASXQQ010000050.1:0-40723 GCA_036507085.1 Piscinibacter sp.
GCGGGGCGCCCGGGTTCAAGTCCCGGTCCAGAAATGGATGGCGGAGTGAGGTTTCATCGACCCTCGTCACCGATTTTCTTGAAGTGAGATGAACATGGAACAGAACTACAACACCGAACAACCCGAAGGCGGCGTGCCCATCAAGATGTGGACGCGTGGTGTGCCTGTCGAAGACGAAGCAAAGAAGCAGCTCGCCAACGCGGCACGCCTGCCCATCGTCTTCAAGCACATCGCCGCGATGCCCGACGTGCACCTGGGTATCGGTGCGACCGTGGGCTCGGTGATCCCGACCTTGCGCGCGATCATTCCGGCCGCGGTGGGCGTGGACATCGGCTGCGGCATGATGGCCTGCAAGACCACGCTGCGCGCCGTTGACCTGCCGGACAACCTGGCGCCGCTGCGCGCGGCCATCGAGCGCGCCGTGCCGCACGGCCGCGCACCCGGCGCGCGGGACCCCGGCGCCTGGCAAAAGCCGCCGGGCGCGGTCGACACCGCGTGGGCGACGCTGGAGCCGGAATTCAAGGCGATCTGCCGCGACTACCCAAAGCTGGCGAAGACCAACCATCACCAGCACCTGGGAACGCTCGGCACCGGCAATCATTTCATCGAGGTCTGCCTGGATGAAGAGGGCGCCGTGTGGTTCATGCTGCACTCCGGTTCGCGCGGCGTCGGCAACGCGATCGGCACGATGTTCATCGAGCTGGCCAAGCAGGACGCGATGCGCAACAACGTCCATCTGCCGGACCGCGACCTCGCCTACTTCGAGGAAGGCGCGCGCTACTTCGGCGACTACGTGCGCGCCGTCGGCTGGGCGCAGAAGTACGCGCAACTGAACCGCGAGGTGATGATGCGCCGCGTGATCGACGCCGCGAAGACGGTGATCCGCAAGAACTTCCAGAGCCACATCGAGGCGGTGAACTGCCACCACAACTACGTGCAGAAGGAAACGCACTTCGGGCAGGAGGTGTTCGTGACGCGCAAGGGCGCGGTGAGCGCGAAGCAAGGCGAGCTCGGCATCATCCCCGGCAGCATGGGTGCGCGCAGCTACATCGTGCGCGGCAAGGGCAACGAGGAAAGTTTCCAGTCCTGCGCGCACGGCGCCGGGCGCGCGATGAGCCGCGGCGAGGCGAAGCGCCGCTTCACGCTGGCCGACCAGCGCGCCGCCACCGAGGGGGTCGAGTGCCGCAAGGACAAGGACGTCATCGACGAGATTCCGATGGCCTACAAGGACATCGATGCGGTGATGCGGGCGCAGCAGGACCTGGTGGAAGTCGTCCACACCTTGAAGCAAGTGGTGTGCGTGAAGGGATGAGGGCCGCACGGCCTCCACCGCGGCGTCGCCGCCGCCTAGCGCGCGCGCTCCGAATTGATCCACCCGAGCTTGGCCGCGTACAGGTCGTGGTCGCGGGCCGTGGTGCTGTTCTCGATCGCGATCGTCAGGTGCTTGCGCGCCTGCGCGATATCGCCGAGCCGGAAGTTCGCCACCGCGAGCCAGAAGTGGAACTCGTGGTAGTAGGCGGCGCGCGCCACCTCCTTGCCGAACAGCTCGCGCGCGGCCTTGAAGTCGCCGGCCTGCATCGCCGCCATGCCGCGGTCGAAGAAGTGGAACGGCGGGTACGGCTCGATCTGCGCCAGCCGGCGCTGCAGCAGCGCCGCCTCGGCGACGCGTCCCTGCCGGTCGAGCACCAGCGCCAGGTTCGACAGCGCCGGCGTGTTGTCGGGCTCGCGTTCGATCACCGCGGCGAGGATCCGCTCGGCCTCGCGCAGGTTGCCGTGGCGCAGGTAGACGACGCCCAGCGTGTTGTAGGCACTCAGGAAGGTCGGGCTCTGTTCGATCGCCGCGCGCGCCCAGGCGTAGGCGTCGTCGAGCCGCTCCTGGACCAGCGCTTCGGCGGACCGGTTGTTCATGTACATCGCGATGACGGTGGCCTCGCTGATCGCCCGCGTGCGCAGGCGGCGGGCTTCGTCGGCGGGCAGGAAGTCGATCGTGATCAGGCGGCCGGTGTCGAAGCGGCTGCCGGCGTCGAAGAGCCGCTTGCCGAGCGTCAGGTTGACGTGGCCGCTGGCGAAATAGATGTTGTTGCTGCGGCTCCAGGTTTCGTCGACATAAGCGCTCTGGTACTGGATCTGCAGGCCGAGCTCCCTGGCGAAGGCGGCGGTCATGATCACCAGCGACAGGCAGTTGCCGGATCGCGTGTCGAAGGCTTGCGCCGCGTTGCGCGTCGCCGCGGTGTCGTAGCGCAGCCGGAGCTGATTGCGGCTGTAGAGGGCGTCGATCAGTCCCTCCTGGGCCCCCTTGACGCGCAGCTGGGCAGCGATCTCGTTCGCGAGGTAGCGCTTCATGCCCTCGCTGAGGGCGAACACGTCTTCGGCGCGGATCGGCTCGGACGGCGCTGCGAACAGCGCGTCGTGGAACAGCGGCGCCGGCTCCGGGGGCGCGACCGCTGGCGGAGCGCTCGCGCAGGCGGCCAGGGCCAGGCACAGCAAGCTCGTCCAAATTCGCACGTCGCGCCTCCGACTTCGCAGCTACGACACAGCATAAACCTCTCGTCACCGTCGCGCCACGGCGCTTGACCGGGCTGCGTTTCAGCAGCCGAGCAGGTCCGCCAGGTGGCCGATGTTCTTGGCGTGCCAGTGGTTGTCCGGGTGCGGCGAGACATCCTTCATCGAGGCGGCCCCGAACTCCAGCGGCCGCTCGATGTACGCGGTTTGCAGCCCGCAGGCGCGCGCGGCGGCGAGGTCGTCGTGGTGCGCGGCGACCAGCATGACTTCGGCGGGCGGCACGTCGAACACCCGCGCCACGCCGAGGTAGGTGGCGGGGTCCGGCTTGTACTTGCGGAACACCTCGGCCGACAGGATGCAGTCCCAGGGCAGGCGCGCATGCTTGGCCATGTCGGCCAGCAGCCCGAGGTTGCCGTTCGACAAGGAACAGACCATGAAGCGCGACGTGAGCCGCGCGAGGCCGTCCACCGCGTCGGGCCACGGGTCGAGACGATGCCAGACCTTGTTCAGCCGGCGCCGCGCCGCCTCGTCGAGGTGGCCCAGGCCGAAGCGCGGCAGCAACTCGTCGAGGATCATGCGGTGCAAGTCGTCGATCAGGGTCCAGCCGAGTTCACCCGTCATCACCCGCTGCATCGCCGGCCGGTAGCCGGCCCGCCACGCGAGCGCGAACGCGTTGCCGTCGACCCCGGGGTAGAGCGCGTCGATCTCTTTCGCGATCGTGCCGTGCCAGTCGACGACGGTGCCGAACACATCGAACGCGAGAACCCGCAGCGGCATCATCGGCACCCGCCTGCTGAGCCTCAGGGCGCCGGCGCGAACGCATAGTCCGCGAGCTGGCGCTCCAGTCGATGCGCCGCCGCAAGATCGGCCTCGGACAGGCTCTTACGCTGGCGCAAGCCGTTGAGGACGAAGCGCGCCTGGTCGTAGACCGAGGCCCACTGGCGCGGCGCCGACACGCGCGCGTGCAGGTCGGCATGCTCGTCGAGCAGGCGCGGCAGCGCGGCGGCGAGAGCGCCCTGGACGAGTGCTTCAACCATCGCGAGCTCGGTGCGGCCGGCCATGCTCCAGAAGTCGGGTGCATCGCGATTTTTTCCTTCGAGGCTCGCGCGCACCGACGCGATCAGCTCTGCATCGGGCGGCGCCGCGCCGAGCACCAGGTTCACCGCCAGCAGGTTGCTCGCGGGATAGAACAGGTCGGGGCTCGCCTGCTGGCGCGCGCGCGCCAGCGCGCTGGCGTAGCAGCGCTTCATCTCGGCGAGTGCGGTCGCCGCATCGCGCTCTCGCCCGAGCACACGCTGAACCTGTGCCAGCCGCTTGTACGCCGAGCCGCACAGCGACTCGCGTTCGGCCGAGGGCTGCAGGGCGACCAGCTTCTCGAGCAGCGCCAGCCCCTCCCGGATGGGCTTCAGTGCCGCGCGCGCCGCCTGCAGCAGGGCTTGCGTGCGCTCCTCGAGATCGGCGGCGAGCGAGGCGACGCGCTTCGCGTCGGCCCCGGGCTTGCCCTGCGCCTGGCGCAGTGCGTGTTCGAGCTTGTCGCGCGCGTTGCGCGCCGCGTCGACACCGTCCCAGGCGCGGCGCACCCGCATGTTGCCGAGCTGTTCGGACGCTTTCATCGACGCGCTGGCGTCGTTCGCCTCGACGGCGCGTTGGTACCACTCGATGGCCGCAGCGGTGTCGCCGGTCGCGTTGCAGGCGACACCGAACGCTTCGGCCACCGCGCCGATGCCGCCCCAGCGCCCACCGAAGCGCGCTTCGAGGTGGCGGATCTTCGCCCGCTGGTTGGCCTGCCGGCTGGCCCGCTGGTCCGGCGCCGCGGGCTTCTGGAACTCGCTCTTGATCGCCAGCGTTTCCAGCGCCAGCGCGAGTGCCGGCGGCGAGGCGACCGCGGCGAATTCATCGGCGAGCGGCGGCACCGGCCGTTGCGGATCGGCGCCGCCGCGGCGGAAGTACCAGTCGGGGTCGCCGTAGCACTGGTAGGCGGCCCAGGTGTTGCCGCCGAGTTCATGCGCCGCCGCGCGCGCGTCGGCGACTGCGTCGATGAAACGCTGGCCGCGCAGCAGCGACTCGTAGAAGCGGGTCGCGAAGACCATCGCCGGGCCGTCGTCGACCGCCCAGCCGGCAGCGATGACGCAGCGCACGCCGACCTGAATCAGCGCCTCGGCCACACCGGCCGCGAAGCGCACCCGGTCGTAGCCGCCGCCGCCGTCGCCGCGCAGCAGCTGAGCGGCGCTGCGCGCCGCGAGGTGGCAGCAATTGACGAACACCAGCTCGGGCACCACCCGCATGCTGCGGATTTCGTGGGGGCCGAGGAAGGTGCCGTTGGACAGCACGACGCCACGCGGATCGCCGTCGGCCAGCGGCGGCTCGCCGTGACCGGACACGTGGACGATGCGCCAGTCGCGTTCGAGCAGCGCGTTGATCACGGTGCGCGCGTCGGCGCCGAAGCGCGCCGGATCGTCGGGCGAGATCAGCGCCCGGACCCGGTCGACGGCCAGCGCGTCGGGGGCCGTCAACCGCGCGACCACCGCCAGGGCTTCACGGCGCGCGCCCGACAGGCGCGGATAGAACGTCGGGTCGCACTGCGGCTCACCGAGCACCAGCACGCTCGCGTCGGGGCTGGCGTCGATGACCTGGTCGCGAAATTCGCTCGTGCGCAGCTTGCGCAACAGCTTGGCGCGAATCGCCCAGGGCCGCGCATCGGCGCCGCCGCCGGCGGCGGCGTCGAGCAGTTCCCACGGAATGCCGGCGGTGCCGCTGTCGAGCTCGAGCAGCATTTCGGTGGTGCCGCCGAGGTAGGGCTGCATCTCCAGCGGAACCAGCAACTGGAACAGCGTGCGACCGATCTGGCGGTCGCTGTTGGCGTCGTTCGACGCGGTCTCGACCAGCTCGCGCACCAGCCGCAGCTGGGTGGTCTGCGCGCGCACCTCGCTGCGCGCGCGCTTGGTGTCGAGGGTGTAGGCGATGGCCGATTCGCCGCGCCCACGCTCCAGCGTTTGCGCGGTGATGAAGTCGTAGTCGGCGCCGCGGTAGCCCGACTCGAGCGCGCGGCGCAGGGCGCCCGCCCCCGGCGACACCGCGTCGCTGATCGCGTAGCGGCCGGGCTCGGCGGTCGCCTGCACCTGCAGCGCGCGCCAGGCCTCGCTCGCGCGGTCGAGGTAGAGCTCGATCAGGCGCAGGTGCTCCACGCGCGGCCACTGGCTGTCGGCCAGCCGCTCGTTGGCGTCGCGCACCCCTTGCGCAATCAGGCGCGCCGCCTGGCCGGCGCTGATGCCGCTGCCGCCGCTGCCGATCAGCGTCGCGGCGATCTCGAACAGCGCCGGAGCGCCGCCGGGCTTCTCGGCCATCCGCTGCGACCAGGCGATGACGGCCTGGCGCACCGTCTGCACGAGGTGCTCCGAGCGCAGCTTGCCTTCCTCGCCAAGGCCGACCACGATCGCCGCCTCGGGACGCGGCAACTGCCAGGGGTTGTCGGGCTGCGCGCGGGTGTTGACGAAGACCTGCTGGGTGCCGGGGGCGTCGGGATAGAGGCCGACCTTCAGCGACGCCTCCATCGCGCCGCCGATCAGGTCGTTGACCACCCACTCGCTGCCGGTCAGGCGCAGCGCGCGGTAGTGCCCGAGCACCAGCGGCTGGCGCACGAAGCTCAGGTCGCCGTTGATCACCGTCACCCGCAAGGCCGCGCCGAGGGGCGGCGCGCTGGGCAGCGCCTCGTCGCGCGGCAGCATCAGCAAGTCGCCGGGCAAGGTCGGCGGGCGCTGGGCCAGGCGCTCGCGCGACGGCCGGCTGCGCACATGGGCGGCGGCCGGCACGCCCGCCGCGCCGCCCCCGCGCAGCGCCGCCGGCGCAGCCAGCGGCTTGAGCACCGCCGCGCCGGTGCTGCCGACTTGCAGCAGCTCGAGGTAGGCCTCGAACGCACTGTCCTTGGACGGCAGGCTGCCGTGCTCGCAGTCGAGCTGCCAGGTCCGCACGCCAGGCAACTGGGCATGGGCCAAGGTGACCCGGCCGTCGCCGGCATCCGGTGCATCGAGGTAGACCAGTCCCGCGTCGCCGATCTCGTAGCCGTCGGGGGTGAAGCGCGCTTGGCCGACGACGAGCAGCAGCTTGTCCTGGAACGCCGGCAGCTCGTGCTCGCGCTGGTGGTCGAGCCGCTGGCGCAGGGCCACCGCGCGGTCGAGCACGTCCTGCGGCGGCACGCCCCAGCGGTATTCGTTGAGCTGGCGCTCATCGGAGTGCCACCAGTTGTGTTCGCGCACCCGTGCGAGGTCGGTATCGGCGAGCTGCTGCCAGGTGGCCTCGCGGTCGAGCGCAAGTTTGGTGTCGAGCAGGTCGGCCTGCAACTGGATGAAGCCGGGAAACTGGGCCATCAGCGCGCGCGCCGCGTGGTCCTGGAACGGTGCGCCGAAGGCGACCAGCGTGTTGCCGAAGCTGTCGTCGCCCGACAGCACCTGCATCGGCGCCCACGAGCCCTCGTTCGGTGTGCCGAGCATCAACAGGCGGGCGCCGGGGCGCGCCATCATGCGCTGCCAGACCTCGGGGCATTCGAGCTGCATCGTGCGCGCGAGCACGCCGCCCAACGAGTGCGCCAGCAGCCGCACCGGCTGGCCGCTCTTCTCGCGTGCACTCATGGCCGCGCTCACCGCGGCGGCCAGGCGCCGTGCCTCGTCTTCGATCGGCAGGCGCCAGTCGAACGCGAAGGCGATGACCTCGTGGCTGGCGGAGAGGAACTGCATCAGGTCGTCGTAGATCCGGCCGATCGGG
This sequence comes from Piscinibacter sp., assembly GCA_036507085.1. Taxonomy (GTDB): domain Bacteria; phylum Pseudomonadota; class Gammaproteobacteria; order Burkholderiales; family Burkholderiaceae_C; genus Albitalea. The sequence goes on from DASXQQ010000050.1 coordinate 7,261, forward strand.
CCGTCGGGCTCGACGCCGTCGGGCGTGCCCGGTGCATAGCGCAGGCGCTTGAGGCCGTTGATCAGCCGCCAGCCGAGCCAGATGCGCTTGCCGTCGACCTTCAGGTTGCTGCCGAGGATGCCAGGCAGCATGAAGAGCGCCGGGCGCTCGCTCTCGGCCACGCCAGTCGCCGGCACCGCCGCGCGCACGCCGGTGGCCGATTCACCGGCCCACGAGAGCGGGCCGATCGGCCGAAAGCCCTGTGGCGGCTGGTCGTGCAGCAGCGCGTTGACGATCGCCTCGGCGCTGCGCTCGTTGCTGAAATAGTTGAAGTGCGAGACCTTGCCGCCTTGGTCGAGCACGAAGTTCGCCCCATCGCCGCGCGGCGTGCCGCCGTACATCGAGCGGGTCTGCACGACCAGGTCGTTGTCGGCCCAGTAGAACGCGTCGGCCATCAGCGTCTTCAGCCAGGAGGTGACCGAGTCGCCCTCGATGTCGCCGGCGACCACCCGCAGCTCGCCGCGGATCGGTTCATCGACCGCATGCAGCCACTGCACCAACGGGCTGTCGGGGATCTGCGCCGCGAGGCCGGGGATCTTTTCCGGATCGGCGCGGCGCTGCGCCACCTCGCCGAGGAACTCGAGCAGCGCCGGCGCGACCGGGATGCCGGCGAGCTCCAGCGTCCAGCGAAACACCGACAGGTAGGCGTCGAGCCGCTTCGACGCGAGCAAGGTGCCGCGCGCCGGGCAGGCGACGCGAACCACGCGCTCGACCCGGATCCGCTGCTTGGCGACCCGCGCGACAAGCGCTTGCAAATCCTGGCGCTGCTGGCGGTGGGCGTCGCCCTCGAAGAAGGCGAGCTCGTCGGCGCCGAGCGTCGGGTTGGCACAGACGCGCGCCAGCACCTCGGCGACCAGGCCGCCGCGCGAGTGCGTCACCAGGTGCAGCCGCGCGCCGGCCGGCAGCGCGTTGGCCAGCGCCAGCGCGTTGGCGATCGGGCTGGCGCCCAGCGTCGGGTGGTCGAGGCCATAGACCTGCCGCTGGTAGCGCTCGAACAGCGCGCGAACGCGCTGCGGGTGCTCGCTCCAGAGCTTGCCGAAGGTGCCCTCGGTGTCGGAGAAGGTGCCGTGCACGAAGACCAGCAGGGGGCCGCCGCCGGGCGCGGCCGGCGCGGTGGCGAGCGGCGCCGCGCCGGACTTCGCGGTGGCGAGCACCTCCGGCTGCAGCGCATACAGGCCCGGGGTCACATGGCCGTCGAAGCGTTCGACGACCTTGGCGGCGACGAAATCGGCGGCGGGCTCGCGGACCAGGTCGGTGACCACGTCGATGGCCGAGACCAGCACGTTGCCGAGAAAACCGCCGGGGCCGCCGCGGCTCAGCGCGGCTTCTTCGAGCCCGCGCCATTGCAGTTGCGCCGGCACGCGCACTTCGCCCGGAACGGCGGCCGCGCCGCGCTTGAGCGGCCCCTGCGCGAGCAGCAGGTCGCGTGCGGTCTGCGGGTGCAGCGTCAGCGACGGTCCGCCGGCGATGTGCAGCACCACCACGTCCTCGCCCGGCGTGGCGCTGACGCGCACCTCGCTGACCACCCCGCGCTGCGCGCCGACGCGCACCGACTGCTTGATGCGCCCGCGCGGCAGGCCCGCCGGTGCGGGCGCAGGCGCGGCCCCGCGCGTGACGCCGGCGACGGCGGCTTGCGCCTGTCCCGGCACGACGAAGGTGATCGGCTGCGAGGGGGTCGAGGCCATGGCTCCTCCAGGGAAAATCTTCTTCGCGCAGAACGCGCGCAGCGTAAGACATCCGCCGCCGCCTGCACACCCCTAGGGATGGGCAGGCGCGGCCGGTTGTGGTCAGATCGGCGCCCCCCGGCCACCGAGGAGTCGCCATGCTCACCGAGAGCCAGCTCCAGCAGATCGTGCCGCGGCTGCAGCCGCCCAAGCTTGCGCTGTACCTGCCGCACCTGAACCGGGCGATGCAGCGCCACGGCGTCGACACGATGTTGCGCACCGCCGCCTTCGTGGCGCAACTCGCGCATGAATCAAGTGAATTCCGGTTCATGGAAGAAATCTGGGGGCCGATTCCGGCGCAGCTGCGTTACGAGCCGCCGAGCAGCCTGGCGGCGCGGCTGGGCAACACCGAGCCGGGCGACGGCCAGCGCTTCAAGGGACGCGGGCCGATCCAGATCACCGGCCGCTTCAACTACCGCAAGTACGGCGAGCTGCTGGACATCGACCTGGTCGCGGTGCCGGAACGCGCGGCCGCGCCCGAGCTCGCGTTCGAGACGGCGGGGCTGTTCTGGCGATCGAATGGCCTGAACGAGCTGGCCGACGCGCAGGACTTCGTCGCGATGACGCGGCGCATCAACGGCGGCGTCAACGGGCTCGAGGACCGCCAGCGGTACTACGCGCGGGCCAAGGTGGTGCTGGCGGTTGGTTTCGTCGCCGCGGCCGGCGCGACGCGCGGTGCGAACCGGGCCGCGCCGCGGGCGACGGCGCCGCTGTCGCGCGGCCATGAGGACATCATTGCCGATCCCGGGGAGTGAGATCGCCGCAGCCGGCATACTTGCGTCTGGGTGCGGGACGAAGGGCTGGGCTGAGCGGATGACCTACCAGGTCAAGGAAATCTTTTACACACTGCAGGGCGAGGGCGCGAACGCCGGGCGGCCGGCAGTGTTCTGCCGCTTTGCCGGCTGCAATCTGTGGAGCGGGCGCGAGGAAGACCGCGCGCAGGCGGTGTGCCGCTTCTGCGACACCGACTTTGTCGGCACCGACGGACCCGACGGCGGCAAATTCGCGACCGCCGATGCCTTGGCCACGGCCATCGCGGCGTGCTGGGCCGGTGAATGCGGCGGCCGCCGGCTGGTGGTGTGCACCGGCGGCGAACCGCTGCTGCAGCTCGATGCGGCATTGATTGCCGCACTGCATGCGTACGCGTTCGAGATCGCGCTCGAAACCAACGGCAGCCTCGCGGCGCCCCCCGGCATCGACTGGATCTGCGTCAGCCCGAAGGCCGGCGCACCGTTGCGCCAGACCAGCGGCCACGAGCTGAAGGTGGTCGTGCCGCAAGACGGCCTGGCGCTCGACGCGCTGGCGGCGCTGCCCTTCGAACGCTTCTACCTGCAGCCGATGGACGGCCCGGCACTGGCGCAGAACACCGAGTGGGCGATCGCCCACTGCCTGCGCGACCCCCGCTGGCGCCTGAGCGTGCAGACCCACAAGTTTCTCGGCATCCGATGATCTACGAACTCTCGCAGCGCTTCCACTTCGAGGCCGCCCACACCCTCGAGCGCCGCATCGACACCGAGGCGAGCCGGCGCATTCACGGCCACACCTACCACGTCGAGGTGACGCTGCGCGGGCAGCCCGACCCCGACAGCCGCATGCTGATCGACCTGGGTGAATTCCGGCGCGTGCTGGCCGAGGTGCGCGAGCTGCTGGACCACCGCTTTCTGGACGAGGTGGCAGGGCTCGGCAAGCCGACGCTCGAAGGCCTGTGTGCCTTCATCGTGGCGCGCCTCGAGGGACGGCTGCCGGGGCTCGCCTCGGTCACATTGCACCGCGGTGCGTCGGGCGACAGCTGCAAGCTGATCGTGGACTGAAGCTTTCTCGCGCGGCTGCCAAGAAAAAACGCCGGCGCGAAGCCGGCGTTTCCGGTCGAGGGGTAGCTAGCCTCAGAACGAGTAGGTCACGCCCACCGAGAACAGGCGCAGATCGGCCGACTCGCCTTCGATCTTCCCGCGCGAGAAGTCCAGCGATGCGTCGAGCTTCAAGCCCTTGCTGATCTCGTAGCCGATGCCGATGCCGGCGTAGGCGTTGGTGCTCGATTCGGAGTCCGAACCGGACGCGGCGCCCAGCGTGGCGAAAGCCTTGACCCGATTCGACGCAATGCCCAGGCGGGCGACACCGCTCCACTGGGGTGCGAAGTTACCGCTGAACGCGACCCCGAGGCCGATGCCGGTGGTCTTGAGGTTCAGGCTGAGGCCGGGATCGGCGATGTCGGCCTTGCCGAAGTCGAAATAGGTCACTTCGGCGGCGAGGTTCGGGCTGAACTTGTAGCCGCCAAAAATCTTGTAGCCGGTGCTGCTGAGCTTGCAGGTCGCAGCGCCCTCGCAATCGATGTCGGTGTGGCCTTGGCCGATCGCACCGCCCACATAGCCCTCGGCGAACGCGCTGGTGGCGGTCATCGAGGTGATGGCGGCAATGGCCAGAATGAACTTCTTCATGAAACCCCTTCAGTGCTTGTTGGAATACCGGTTGATTCCGGCGGGGGGATTCTCGAAGAGAAATGCACGGTCACGGCGGCGCTGTTGTGCATCCGATACAGCGGGCGCGCGGGATCACGCCGCCAGCGTCGACTTTTCTACGCTTTCAGTCGTCGCTGAGCAGCCCCTGCTGCCAGACCGGCCAGGCGCGCTCGAACGGGTTGTCACCGGCCGGGAAGGCTTGACCGTCCTTTGCGAGGCGGATCCAGGCACGGGTGTCGTGGTGGCTGCCCGGCACCGGCTGGTCGTCGCGGAATCTCGCGAGCCAGGCGTGCACCTGCCCGTACTGCTGCGCATGGCGCGACAGCGTCCAGGCCAGGCCGACCAGGTCGGCAAAGCCTTCTTCGCGCCGCGTCTCGCGCATGTCGCGGCGCAGCGCGACGCGTTGCGGGTCGGCGTCCGGGTCCTCGGTGATGTCGGCGAAACCGGCGGGCAGCGTGTGCCAGGCGCCATGCACATAGCGCCAGCAATGGCCGAGCTCATGCGCGGTCATCGCCTCGACCACCGCGTTGAGCAGAGCCGGCTCGATTTTCGCGAGCGTCGTCTCGGCCTCGGGGTTGCCGCGCATCGACAACACCAGCTTGCAGCGCCCGTCGACGAAGCCCATCGCGAGCGGCGCGGCGCCGGGGCTCGGTTGGGGCTGCACGACGACATCGATCGGCAGCTGGTGTTGTTTCGCATAGCTCAGCACCGGCCAGCCGGCGTTCAGCCAGCGTGTTTCGGTGTCGGTGAGCGCCGACCCGGCCGCCGCGGGGAGCGAGCACAGGACGACGAGGGACAAGAGCAGGGCGTTCCACATGCTCCGGGATTTGAACCCGGACCCCGCTCGCGCCGAGCGTCAATAAGCCACGCGATGGCCGGTTTTTTCGCGGCTTCGGGCGTCACGGCGGCTGCGACGCCGCGGCGCTCGGTTCGTCGCGCGGCACGCCGGTGACCGGATCGCGGCCCATGCCGCGCATCACCTGCCCGAGCTCCTCGGCGCTCTTCGGTGGCTGGCTGTCGCGCTGCGCGTCCGCATCGGGCGGCGGGTTGGTGCGGACCAGGCCCTCGATCTGCTGGCTCCAGCTGTCGGCCGGCTCCGACGCCGCCGGCGCCTCAGGTGCCGGCCGGCGCGGCGGCGGGAAGCTCGCGGCGACGTCGACCCAGCGCTGCTGCAGCACGCTGCGGAAGAAATCGCCGACCAGCAGGATCGCGTTGTGGCCGCCCTGGCCCCAGTAGTCGCTGCGCATCGTCACGCGCGCATCGTTGAAGCCGACCCAGGCGCCGGCGACCAGGTTGGGGTGCATCAGGATGAACCAGCCGTCGGTGTTGTTCTGCGTCGTGCCGGTCTTGCCGGCGATGTCGGCGAGCAGGCCGAAGCGCGTCTTCACCTGGGTGCCGGTGCCCCGCGAGACGACCCCGCGCATCATGTCGATCAGCTCGACCGCCGAGTCGGCCGACATCGCGAGCCGCGTCTCGGCGGCGAACTCGGCCAGCGTGCGGCCCCGGCGGTCGCTGATGCGCTTGACCAGCAGCGGCTTGTGGACCTGGCCCAGGCGCGCGATCGACGCATAGCCGTTCACCATCTCGAGCAGCGTCACCGGGCTGGTGCCCAGCGCCAGCGACGGCACCGGGTCGAGCTTGCTCTGGTCGACGCCCATCGCGCGCGCGAATGCGACGATGCGTGCCACGCCGATGTCGCGCATCACTTGCGCGGTGATCGTGTTCTTCGAGTAGACCAGGCCATCGCGCAGCGTCAGGGTCTCGCCGCTGGGCGCCGTCATGTCGCTCGGCCGCCAGACCTTCCCGTCGCCGAGCGGGATCTCGACCGGCGCATCGACATAGCTGCGGTCGGGGCTGAGCCCGGCTTCGAGCGCGGCGCCGTAGACGAAGGGCTTGAAGGTCGAGCCGGGCTGGCGCTCGGCCTGCGCGACATGGTCGTACTGGTCGACGTCGAAGTCGCGGCTGCCGACCCAGGCCTTGACCTCACCGGTGGCCGGGTCGATGGCGAGGAAACCAGCCTCCAGTCGCGTCTTGTCGCGCTTGAGCCGCGCGATGACGCCGGCGTCGGTGGCGAGCCGTTGCAGCGCCGCGGCTTCGCTCGCGCCATCGTGAACCGCCTTCTTGAACTCCGGGGTGTCGCGGATGGATTCGGCGAGCAGCTCGCGCCGCTGGCTCCAGAAGAAGCCGAACGGATCGAGCTTGGCGTGCCGCTTCGCGTAGGCCTCGGGGCCGCCTTGCGTGGGCGGCAGCGCCGGCTTGCTCCACTCGACGTCGGCGATTTGCTGCAGCGCGCGCGTCTGGCGCTCGACTGCGCGGGTGGCCGCCTCCTGCAGCCGCGAGTCGAGCGTGGTCTTCACCACCAGGCCGTCGGTGTAGAGGTTGTAGTCATGCTCGTCGGCCCACTCGATCAGCCACTTGCGCACTTGCGCCGCAAAGTGCGGCGCCGTCCCCCCGCCGTCGCTCTGGCGGTTGAAGTGCAGCTGCAGCGGCTGCTCGCGCAGCTGCTGCAGCTGCGCCGCCGACAGCCAATGCCGGCGCACCATCTGCGACAGAACGACGTTGCGCCGCGTCTGCGCGCGCTCGGGGTGGTTGATCGGGCTGTAATAGGCGCTGCCCTTGAGCATGCCGATCAGCGTCGCGCTCTCGAGCAGGTCGAGCTCGGCGGCCGGCTTGTCGTAGTAGGTGCGCGCCGCCATCTCGATGCCGATCACGTTGTAGAGAAAGGGCGCGGTGTTGAGATAGTTCTCGAGAATCTGCGGCTTGCCGTACAGGCGCTCGATGCGTAGCGCGGTGATGATTTCCCTGAGCTTGCGGTCGATGGTGCGCGAGCGGCCGATCTCGTCCGGAAACTGGTTGCGTGCGAGCTGTTGGGTGATCGTCGAGCCGCCCTGCGTCTCGCCGCTCACGGTGTGAAACAAGGCGCTGAGGGAGCGCCGCACATCGACGCCGGGGTGATCGTAGAAGCGGTGGTCCTCGGTGGCGATCAGCGCCTGCACCACGTGTGGAGAGATGCGCGCCAGCGGCACGCGTTCCTGCTGCGCGCGGCGAAAAGTCATGAGCGTTTGGCCGTCGGCCGACAGCAACACGCTCGGCTGGGCGGCCTGCAGCGAGCGCAGGTCCTCGATACTCGGGGTGCTTTGCACCAGAACCCCGACGTAGACGGCAAGCAGCACGACGGCGACCCCTGCGGCAGCGAGGGCGATATGCAGGCCGCGCCGCACGCGGCGTGCGCCGTCGTTGTCGTGTTTGTGCATGGGAGGGTCCTGCCGCGCGGAACGCGGCTCGCCGTCTTGCAGCAAAGGACATGCCCGGCGGCGCAGTTGCAGCCGCCGCGCCGCTGGGCATATGCTGTGGCGGTGCCCACGATGCCGGCCGACCCTTCGGAGCGAGCCATGTCGAACCTGGATGACACGCAACTGCAAACCTTGCGGCAGCTGTTGAGCGAACGCGAGGTCGAGTTACGCAGCGAAGTCCAAGCCGCGCGACAGGCGGCCGCCGAGCGTGCGCCGACCCGGCAGGTCGAAGACCTGGGCGAGGAAGGCGAGGAGCGCTATCGCACCGGCATCGAACACGTCGAGATGCAGCGCGACCTGCAGGAGCTCGACGACATCGACGCCGCGCTCGGCCGGCTGGCCGACGGCAGCTACGGCGAATGCGTTGCTTGCGGGCTGCCGATCGCCTTCGAGCGCCTGAATGCGCAGCCGAGCGCGAAGCGCTGCGTGGCCTGCCAGACGGTGTACGAGAAGACGCACCCCTCGGCGCCGCGCTACAGCGCCTGAGCCGGCCGCAGCGAGGCAACGCGCCGTCACGCGCTGCGGATCACCGAGATGTGTTCGGTGCCGCTTTCCGGCAACCACACCTCGCCGGGGCGGCCGAGGATCTGGCGCACCGCAGCGCCTTCGCGCGGCAACGCAAAGCGCTCGAACTGCTCGCGCGTCGGGTCGAAGCGCCACACGGCGTTGGCGCCGAAGTCACTGACCCAGACCTGGTCGCGCGCGTCGACGTAGACCGCGTAGGGGCGCGGCGCGCGGCCCGGCAGCATCCAGCTGCGCCAGCGTGAGGCCGCCGGCTCGTAGCGCGAGAGCTGGCCGCTCAGCCATTCGCTGACCCACAGCCGCCCCTGGCTGTCGCTCCAGACGCGGCGTGCGCCCTGGTTCTTCGTCGGCGGTTCGACGACGCTCGACTCGCCGCTGCGCCGGTCGATGCGAGCGATGAAGCCGCCGGCGAGCGACGCCCACCAGATGTCGCCGCCCGGCGTCGCACAGATGCCGTAGGGCCCGCGCCCGCGCGGTGCATCCTTCAGCGTGATCTGGCCGGTCTTCGGCGTGAGCCGGCCGATCACGCCGCTCTGGCCGGTGAACCAGAGAACGCCGTCGCCGTCGAAGGCCGCGGTGTTGAGGTTGGCATGCGGCGCCGCATCGGGAAGCGCGTAGCTGCGCAGGTCGCGCTGCGGCCAGCCCACGCGAACGATCGCGTTGCGCCCGCCGTCGGTGACCCAGGCCGCCGCGTCGGGCCCCGCGATCACGCCATGCGGTGCCGAGCCGGCGCCGAGCGCGATCAGCTCGCTGCGGCCGCTGCGCGGGTCGAACCAGCCGAGGTGCCCGCTGCGCTGGGCGGTGAACCAGACGCCGCCATCGGGGGCGGGGGCGACGTCGTGGATGCCGGTCGGGCGGGGCGTGGCGAGCGGCCAGGATTGCATAGTCGCCGCCTGCGCGGCAGCGCCGATCGAGAACGTGTCCGCGATGCCGAGGACGCCGAGAACGGTCAGGGCTTCGCGTCGAGAGATTGCTTGCATGAGCCACCTCCTGCGAGCGAATTCTCGCTCCGGCGGCTCTCAAGGAAACGCCGGGCCGCTCCCAAATTTCCTTGACCCCCTCGGGGGGCCTGACGCGAAGCGGCAGGTTTGGGGGCGCTCAGCGGCGGGTGGCCGATCCGAAGAAGTGACTGAAGACCTCGGGCTCGGGCATCTCGCGGATCGACAGCCCGAGCAGCGGTTCGCACACCAGCTCCGCGGGCCCCTGTGCGTCGAGGCCGGCGGGCATCGTGTTGGCCCATGAGGCGCCCAGGCGCGGGCCGAGCTCGAAGCGCGATGCGGTGGTCGGCAGCGGCTTCGTGCCCAGGCGCTGCGCCAGCGTGTCGGCGACTGAGCTGAGGGCGCTGAAATCGGTGTCGGGGCTCGAGTACAGCTTGTGATCGCAGGGGCGCATCGTGCTTTTCCCAGGCGGGGTTCGGGTCTGCCAAGACTATCGGCGGCGCGACCCGTGCCATGAAGGGAAATGCGCCGCATCGGCGGCCCAGTTCGCTTCGCCCGCGGCCCCGAGCGTGACGCTTGCCTCAAATACCGGCGAAATACTGGCGGCGCAAGCTCTTCGGCCCGTCACCGAAGTGCGCCGCGACCCAGTGGTCGTTGTCGTGCAGGAAGCCGGCGCGGCCGCTGCCGGCCGCTTTCGGCAACGTCGCCGCCGCGCGGATCTGCTGCGCCAGGTAGCGTGCGTACAGGTGGTCGAAGATGCGCATGAACTCGCCGAAGTAGATGTCGGCGACGCGGGTGTCGCCGCGAATGACCAGCATGTTCTCGTCGTTGCGGGTCTGCGACGCGGCGCTGAAATTGGCCGAGCCGGTGACCACGGTCGGGCGCTTGCCCAGCGGGTCGACCAGCATGAACTTGGTGTGGATGTAGTAGTTGCTGTTCAGCCCGGTCAGGTGTTCGGCGAGGAAGTTCGCGAGCTCGCCCTTGTCGAACTTGGCGCCGCTCGCCACCACCAGGTTGTGGTCGCGCGAGATCGGCGCGCCGCCGTTGAGCGGCTTGTCGGCGAGCACATAGCGCAGCACCGGGCTCGGTCGCGCCAGCACCGTCTCGAAGCCCTTGGCCAGGCTGAACGCGACGGTGAAGCAGACCATGCCGCGCGCCGTGGCCATCAGCCGCGCGTACCAGTCGAGCGTGCCGGCCGCGCGCGGGCTGAACAGCGCGGTGGTCGCGCCGCGGCCGGGCAGCGTGCGCGGCAGGGGCGACGCGGCTTCGTTGCGCGCAGCGAGCCGCTCGGGCGTCGGGTCGGCCTCGAGCGCTTGCCACAGCGCCAGGAACTGCGCCGCGAGCGCCGGGTCGCGCACCACATGGCCGACGTTCGAGTGGCCGAAGATGCCGCCGGCGGAAATGTTGGTCGAGCCGGTCCACACCGCGATCGGCTCGCCCGCCTTCAGCAGCACCAGGTACTTGTTGTGCTTTTGCGCGCCGCCCGCGCCGCGCGGCTGGCACGCGGCGATCAGGCCCAGCGCCTGGATCATCGCCTCGTTGCGGATGCGGTAGTTCGGCGCGTCGTAGAGCACGCGCACGTCGGCCCCGGCATCGAGTGCGGCGCGCACCGCCTGGCCCACCGGCTCGTAGTGGAATTCGTAGAGAGCGCCGCGCAGGCCGAAGCCGGGCCCGCTGGCCTGGCCGATGAACGCGACGAGCGCTTCGTACAGGCCGCGCGAAAGCCAGCGCATCTGCGCCGACTGCGGGTCGCTGGTCTCGGGGTGCGGGTTGCTGAACTTGCGTGCATAGGCCTGCGAGCCGGCCACCCCGCGGTTGAAGTAGACCTCGTGCTGCGGCCCGCTTTCGGGCTCGGTGCTGATGTCGACCGCCAGCGCGGCCGCGTCCTGCAGCTGCAGGTGCTTAGGCGCGCCCTTGGCCGGCACCACGCGGTAGCGGTAATGCACGCCGGGGCGCGGCGTGTAGTCGCCCCATTGGAACGACTGCACCGGGTGCTCCGAGGTCGGCACCGGCGAGCCGCTCGCGAGGCCCGTGTCCTTCTCGGCGAAGCGCTTGATGCCGCGCAGGAAGTACTTCTCGACGATCTTCGCACCCTGGAACTCGCTGCGCTCGATCGCGAAGCCGAGCAGCCCCGCGGTGTCGCTGCGCCGCATGCTCCAGCCGAGCACGACGACATGGCTGCCGGCGATCGCGCGCAGCGTCAGCTTCGGGCCCTTGACGGTGTTGCGCATCGCGCCCCCTCGCGTTGTGACGCGATGGTGGCGCAGCGCGCGCGGCGCGGCAATCTTCAAACTGGGGGCGAAGCCGGGCCGCTCCCAAGTTTCCTTGACCCCCTCGGGGGGCGTGACGGCAGGTTTGGGGGCTCAGTACAGGATGCGGCAGCGGATCGTGCCCGGGACCGCGCACAGCTCGTCGAGCGCGACCTGGCTCGCGGTGGCGTCGATGTCCATCACGACGTAGCCGACCTCCTCGTTGGTGCGCAGGTATTGCGCATCGACATTGATGCCCGCCGCCGAGAAGCGCTCGTTGACGCGGGCGAGCACGCCCGGCACGTTCTGGTGGATGTGCAGCAGCCGGCAGCGCCCGGTGTGTTCGGGCAGCGTGACCTCGGGAAAGTTGACCGCCGACGCGGTCGAGCCGTTGTTGCTGTAGCGCAGCAGCTTGGCCGCGACCTCGCGCCCGATGTTGGCCTGCGCCTCGGCGGTCGAGCCGCCGATGTGCGGCGTGAGGATGACATTGTCGAAGCGCACGAGCGGCGAGTCGAAGGCGGAATCGTTGCCCTGCGGCTCGACCGGGAAGACGTCGACCGCCGCGCCGAGCAGGTGCTTGCTTTCCAGCGCTGCGGTCAGCGCCTCGATGTCGACCACCGTGCCGCGCGACGCATTGATGAGGTGGCTGCCCGCCTTCATCCGCGCCAGCTGCGCCGCGCCGATCATGTTCTGCGTCGCCGGTGTTTCCGGCACATGCAGGCTGACCACGTCGGCCACCGCGAGCAGCGCGTCGAGCACCGGCAGCTGGCGCGCATTACCGAGCGGCAGCTTGGCCTCGATGTCGTGGAACACCACCGACATGCCAAGCTGTTCGGCCAGCACGCCGATCTGCGTGCCGATGTGGCCGTAGCCGACGATGCCCAGCGTCTTGCCGCGCACCTCGTAGGAATTCGCGGCGCTCTTGACCCAGCCGCCGCGGTGCAGGATGGCGTTCTTCTCCGGGATGCCGCGCATCAGCATGATGATCTGCGCGAGCACCAATTCGGCCACGCTGCGGGTGTTGGAGAACGGCGCGTTGAACACCGGGATGCCGCGGCGCATCGCAGCCGTCAGGTCGATCTGGTTGGTGCCGATGCAGAACGCGCCGATCGCGGTCAGCTTGGGCGCGCGCTCGAGCACCGCCGCGCTGAGCTGGGTACGCGAGCGGATGCCGACGAAATGCGCGTCGGCGATCGCCTCGGCCAGCGCATCGCCGGCCAGCGCCTTCGGTGCGGTGACGATGTTGCTGTAGCCGTCTTGCTGCAGCGCTTCCACCGCCCAGGGGTGGATGCCTTCCAGCAGCACGAACTTGAGCCTGTCCTTCGGGACCGAGAGGCGGGGGGTCGGGGCGGGCATCGGTGCACTCCTTCTGACAACGGGCGGCGCCCGCTATCGTGCACCGAGTTGCCGCCGGCTGTCAGGAGCGCTCGAAAAGCAACCCGACCTTCTCGCTTTCCGGCGCGTCGTCGGTGGCGCTCATCAGCGGCATGCCGGCCGGCGACTCGTCCGGCTTCAGGTCGGCCTGGCGGGCGAGCCGCCAGGCTTCGAAGTCGGCCGGGAAGTTCTTCGATCCGCCCTGTCGCCACAACCGGTACTCCTCGTCGAGCTGGCGAATGTGCGCATCGCGCCAACGGTCATAGGCTTGGTCGATGTCGTTCATGGCTCGTCCTTTCGATCCACATCGAGGGAGGAGCAAGCGGCGTTCCTTCCCCGCAACTTCGCCGCGGGGCGCGACTGGGCCCCGGGCGCTGTGCGCCGCGGCTCGACCGGCGTAGCATCGGAGTGTTCGTGCAGGAGCGTGGTTCATGACTCCGATGCAAGCCGCTTTTTCGATGCCGCAGGACCCGGCCCCCGACGAGGCCGAACTCACCGATCTCACGCCGCCCGACAGTGGCGTGGTGGTGGAGCGTCCGGACGGCTTCTACTGGCTGGCACCCGACGGCAGTCAGCAGTTTGGCCCGTTCGCCACGGCGGCCGAGGCGCTGGCCGACGCGAACGCCGCCGCCGCGGCCGACGCCGGCTGGGAGCCGGGCGAGACGCTCGAGGAGGCCGAGCAGGAGCTGGGCCTCTCCGACTGGGTCGATCCCGACACCGGCGAGCCGGCCGAGGAAACGCACACGCGCTTCGAGGACCATTGAGCCGTCCAGGCGGCCGCCAGGCCGCCTGGACGGCTCATTCACCACACAGCTCCCCCGCGCCCCCTCCGAGAGGGGGCTCTGGCACGTTCGACGACACCACCCAGCCCTCCTCCGCGAGGAGGGTTCCAGCTCGTTTGACCAGCCGGCCTTGCGGCCGGCAACACCTCGCGCATGTCGCGCAGCGTCTTCGCCGTCACCCACTTCGCGAAGGTCGTCAAACAAACTGGAGCCCCTCTCCCGGAGAGGGGCTGGGGAGAGCCGTCCAACATGCCGGAGCCCCCTCTCGGAGGGGGCGCGGGGGAGCCGTGCGTTAAAGCCTGCCGTCCAAAGGACGGCCGGCCACGCGCACGGGGATGCGGCGCCGCCCGAAGTGGCCGCGCGCCGCGTCGAAGCGCCCTGCGATGGCGCTGCCGCAGTGCGGGCAATGGCCGCTCGCGCCGAGCGCGCGATGCCGGATCTCGTACCAGTCGCGCTCGATCAGCGCCTCGCCGCAGCCGGGGCAGAACGTCGTGCCGCCTTCGCGGTCGTGCACGTTGCCGGTGTAGACGTAGTGCAGCCCGTTGGCCAGGCCGATGCGGCGCGCGCGCTGCAAGGTGGCCAGCGGCGTCGGCGGCACGTCGGTCATCTTGTAGTCGGGATGGAAGGCAGTGAAGTGCAGCGGCACATCGGGCCCCAGGTGGTCCGCCAGCCAGCGCGTCATCGCGTCGATCTCCGGTGCGCTGTCGTTGTGGCCGGGGATCAGCAAGGTGGTGATCTCGAACCAGCAGTCGGTCTCGTGCCGCAGATACTGCAAGGTGTCGAGCACCGGCGCGAGGTGGGCGCCGGTCTGCTTGAAGTAGAAGTCCTCGGTGAAGCCCTTCAGGTCGACGTTGGCCGCGTCCATCTTGGCGTAGAACGCACGCCGCGGCTCGGCGTGGATGTAGCCGGCGGTCACCGCCACGGTCTGCACGCCGAGCGCGTGGCAGGCGTCGGCGCTGTCCATCGCGTACTCGGCGAAGATGACCGGGTCGTTGTAGGTGAAGGCCACGCTCAGGCAGCCGTTGACGCGTGCGACTTCGGCGATGCGCTCGGGCGAGGCGGCGTCCATCAGGCGGTCCATCTCGCGGCTCTTCGAGATGTCCCAGTTCTGGCAGAACTTGCAGGCGAGGTTGCAGCCGGCGGTGCCGAACGAGAACACGCTGCTGCCGGGGTGAAAGTGGTTCAACGGCTTCTTCTCGATCGGATCGATGCAGAAGCCCGAGCTGCGTCCATAGGTCGTCAGCACCATCGCGTCGCCGCTGCGCTGACGCACGAAGCACATCCCGCGCTGGCCCTCGTGCAGCTTGCAGTCGCGCGGGCAGAGGTCGCACTGGATGCGGCCGTCGTCGAGTGCGTGCCACCAACGCCCAGGGTGGTTCATGGCCCGGCCTCGAAGGCGATCGCGCAGTAGCCCACCACGCGCGCGCGGTCGCCGGCGGTGTCGCCGGAATTGCGCAGGTCGAGCAGGCGCGGCGCGAGGCGGTGGGCGCGGGCGGCGAGCAGCGCGCCGGCGAGCGGCGTGGCGCCGCAAGCCTGCTGGTGGTCGAGCGCCGGGTCGAGTTGCAGGATGCGCTCGACGGTGGCGCGGTCCACCGCCTGCGCCTGCGCGTAGGGCAGGTAGTGCGACAGGTCGGAGCTGATGACGATGAGCGTCTCGTCGCCGCCCCACAGGCGTTCGATCACCTGCGCCACCTCGACGGCGCTCGCGTCGCCGACCGCCAGCGGCACCAGCGTGAAGTCGCCGAGCACGCGCTGCAGGAACGGCAGCTGCACTTCGAGCGAATGCTCCTGCGCATGCGCCGCGTCGTTGAATTGCACCTGGGGCAGGTCGGCCAGCTGCGCCAGCGCGGCGCGGTCGATGGCGACGCGGCCGAGCGGCGTGTCGAAGGCCGCAGCGCGGGGCGCAGCCAGCCCGCGCACGGCGACGCGGTGCGTCGGCCCGAGCAGCACGACGCGGCGGATGCGCGAGCGTGCCGCGGCGAGCCGCGCATAGGCGTGGCCGGCGACGGCGCCGGAATACACATAGCCGGCGTGCGGTACCAGCAGCAGCTTCGGCGCCGCCGCCGCGCCGCCCGGCGCGGCGCCGGCCAGGGACTGCGCGATCAACGCCTGCAGCGCCTGCGGCTCGGCCGGATAGAACAGCCCCGCCACCGCGGCAGGGCGACTGTTTGCACCCATGCTTTCAACATAGCCGACGCTGGGCCTCACCGCCAAGCGGGCGCGCGGCTTGCTCGTCAGCGCTCAGGGTGGACGCACGAGCGGTGCAGGGTCGGCTCCGGCCTGTGCCGCGGCGGGCGTTGCTCGCCGCTGGGAGTCACGCCATGCGACTGCGCACGCTGTTCCTGTTTCTGGTCTTGGTCCTGATCGGCCTGTTCGCGCTGCTGAACTGGCAGGCGTTCACGGCGCCGACCGCCCTCTCGATCGGCTTTCGCACCCTCGAGGCGCCGATCGGGCTGGTGATGCTGGGCGTGTGCTTTGTCATCGCCGCGATGTGCCTGGCGGTGGTGATCTATGTGCAGGGCGTGGCGCTGCTCGACGCGCGCCGCCAGGCGAAGGAGCTGCAGGCGCAGCGCGACCTGGCCGAGCGGGCCGAGGCGTCGCGCGTCACCGAGTTGCGCAACTTTTTCAATGCCGAGCTGCTGGCGGTGACGCGCGCCACCACCGAGTTGCGCCTGGGCGTGCTGTCGCGGCTCGACCAGATGGAGCAGCGCTCGCAGAAGGCCTTGCAGGAAACCAGCAACACCTTGGCGGCGCACATCGGCGAACTCGAAGACCGCCTGGACCATGCCCATGTGCCGCTGCCGCTGGAAGCGCCGGAGCGGCCGCGCGGCGAAGCCGGCACGGCGGCGCGCTGAAGCGGCGCGCCGCCGCGGGAGTTGCAATTCGTGCCGGCGTTGTAGCGCTTACACCGCTCAGGCGCTCAACGGCACCGCCTTGATGATCGCCAAGGCCGCCCCGGCTGTGTCCTGCAGGATCGCGAAGCGGCCGACGCCGGGGACGTCGGTGGGGGCCAGCAGCGTGCGCCCGCCGAGCTTGCCCGCCTTCGCGGTGCTGGCGTCGCAGTCGTCGACGCGCACATAGGGCAGCCACATCGGCGGCGCCTTCGGCTCGGTCGACTGCATCACACCGGCGCGCATCTTGTCGCCCTTCTTCAGCAGGTAATAGGTGCCCTGGGCGCCCATGTCCATGCTGTCGCGGGTGTAGCCGAAGACCGTTTCGTAGAACGTCAGCGCCTTCTTCACGTCGGGCGTCCACAGCTCGTTCCAGAACCAGCCGCCGACGGGGGCCTGGTCGACATCGGGCGCGTCGCCGTCGCGCGAGGTCCACAGGCACAGCTCGGCACCGGTCGGGTCGGCGAGGGTCGCGCCACGACCGACGGGGTCATAGTTGGTCGGCGCCTGCAGCGCCTTTGCGCCGGCGGCAGTGGCGGTCTGGAAGCTCGCGTCGACGTCGATCACCGACAGGTACGAGATCCAGCGGCTGGGTTTGCCGGCCTCCGCGGTGCGCAGGCCGCCGATGCCGGCGCTGCCATTGAGGATCATGTTGTAGGTCTGGTCGCCCATCGGCATGCGCTCGACATGCCAGTTGAACAGCGGTTCGTAGAAGGCGCGCGCTTTGGCGACGTCGTTCGACAGGTGCTCGAACCAGACGAACTTTCCGGGCAGGTAATCCATGGTGTTCCTTTCCTTCCTTGACTGAGAGGGCCACCCGGCGCACATGCTCGGCCCGGGCATCCTTTCAACATAGGCGACGAATGGCGCGACGAAAAGGCGACCGCACCCCGCCTTACTTCGGATCCGCGGCACCGCGCTGCACCGCGCCCGAGCCGGCCGCCGCCACGCCGTGCTGAGGGCGCTTGAGCCGGCGCAACAGCCACTGCACCACGTCGTCGACGTAGGTGAACGCCACCGGGATCACCAGCAGGCTCAAGAAGGTCGAGGTGATCAGCCCGCCGATCACGACGATCGCCATCGGCGAGCGAAAGCTCGGGTCGGTTCCGAGGCCGATCGCGATCGGCGTCATCCCCGCGGCCATCGCGATGGTGGTCATCACGATCGGCCGGGCGCGCTTGTGGCAGGCGTCGAGCAGCGCCTCCATGCGCGTCATGCCGCGATCGCGCCGGGCCATGATCGCGTACTCCACCAGCAGGATCGAGTTCTTCGTCGCGATGCCCATCAGCATGATCAGCCCGATCATCGACGGCATCGACACCGCGGTGTGGGTGACGAACAGGGCGAGGAACGCGCCGGGGATCGACAGCACGAGCGCGGCGAGGATGGTGACCGGCTGCACGAAGTCCTTGAACAGCAGCACCAGCACGATGTAGATGCAGAGCACGCCGGTCAGCATCGCGAGGCCGAAGCTCTCGAACAGCTCGGCCATCGCCTCGGCGTCGCCGACGCTGCGCTGGATCACGCCCGGCGGCAGCTTGGCGAGGCTCCCCAGCGCATTGGCCGCCTTCTCGACCGCGCCGAGCGGCTGCTGGTTCAGCTCGATCTCGAAGTTGACGTTGCGCAGCCGGTCGTAGCGATCGATCTGCGCCGGCCCGCTGTCGATCGCGAAGCTCGCCACGTTGCCGAGCATCACCGGCCCGCGCGCCCCGGGCACGGTGAGGCGCGACAGCAGCTCGAGGTCGGCGCGCGCATCGGCCTTCAGCTTGACGACCACCGGCACCTGGCGCTGCGACAGGTTCAGCTTGGCGAGCGCCTGGTCGTAGTCGCCCGACAGCGCGATGCGCAGGGTGTCGGCGATCGCCGCCGAGGTGACGCCCAGGTCGGCGGCGCGCGCAAAGTCGGGCCGCACGATGACCTCGGGGCGCACCAGGCTCACGGTTGAGGTGACGGCGCCGATGCCGGGGATGGTGCGCAGCTCGCGCTCCACCTGGCGCGCATGCTCGGCGAGCACGCGGCCGTCTTCACCGGCCAGCACCAACAGGTATTTCTCCGACGAGCCACCGAAGCCGACCTTCACGCGCGCCCCCGGCAGCGCGGTCAGCGCGTCGCGCAGCTGCGATTCGATCGCCTGCTTGGACAAGCCATGACGCTCGCCGCGCGGGGTCATGTTGATCGTCAAGGTGGCCTTGCGCACCTCGGACGCGCCGCCGGGCATGAACGGGTCGGCGCCGGTGCGCCCGCCGCCGACCGCCGTGTAGACGAGCTTCACATGCGGGTTCTGGATGACGATCTGGCGCGCCTGTTCGGCGGCGGCAAAGGTCTGGCTGAAGGTGCTGCCCGGCGGCAGGGTGACGCTGACCTGGGTCTGCGACAAATCGTCGGGTGGGATGAAGCCAGTGGGCAGCAAGCCGACCAGCGCAAAGGACCCGATCGTGAACGCGATTGCTGCCAGCGTGATCTTGATGCGGTGCTTCAAGGCCCAGGCGGCCCAGCGCATGTACATCGCCATCCAGCCCGGCTCGGTGCGCTCGCCCACCGGGTGAAGCACATAGGCGGCCATCATCGGCGTCAGCATGCGGGCAACGACGAGCGAGAAGAACACTGCGATCGCCGCCGTCCAGCCGAACTGGACGAAGAACTTGCCGGGCACGCCGGCCATGAAGGCGGTCGGCAGGAACACCGCGATCAGGGTGAAGCTGGTGGCGATGACCGCCAGGCCGATCTCGTCGGCCGCTTCCATCGCCGCCTGGTAGGGCGTCTTGCCCATCCGCAGGTGGCGGATGATGTTCTCGATCTCGACGATCGCGTCGTCGACGAGGATGCCGACCACCAGCGACAGCGACAGCAAGGTCACGACGTTGATCGTGAAGCCGAACAAGTGCATCACCGCGAAGGCCGGGATCACCGACAGCGGCAGCGCGGTGGCCGAGACCAGCGTGGCGCGCCAGTTGCGCAGGAAGCACCAGACGACGATCACCGCCAGGATCGCGCCCTCGTACAACAGCAGCATCGATCCGTCGAAGTTCTCGATCACCGGGTCGACGAAGTTGAAGGCCTCGGTGACGGTGATGTCCGGGTGCGCGGCGCGCAGGCGCTGCAGTTCGGCGCGCACGCCCTCGGCCACGTCGACCTCGCCGGCACCGCGGCTGCGCACGATCTCGAAGCCGACGACGGGCTTGCCGTTGAGCAGCGCGGCCGAGCGTTGTTCGCCCACTGTGTCGCTGACCGTGGCCACCTGGTCGAGACGGATGCGCCGGCCGTCGAGCAGCGCCACCTCCATGCGCGCGAGCTCGTCGGCCGACTGCACGGTGGCGATCGTGCGCACCGATTGCTCGGCGCCGCCGACATCGGTGCGCCCGCCCGAGGCCTCCTGCTGGATCTGGCGCAGCTGGCGCGAGATCTCGGCGGCCGTCGCGTTTAGCGCCTGAAGCTTCAAGGGGTCGAGCTCGACGCGCACCTCGCGCGTGACGCCGCCGACGCGCGAGACCGCGCCGACGCCTTTCACGCTGAGGATCGCCTTGGTCACCTGGTTGTCGACGAACCAGGACAGGGCCTCGTCGTCCATGCGCTGCGAGGCGACGGTGTAGGTGAGGATGGGCGTGCCGGCGAGCTCCATCTTCGTGATCACCGGGTCGCGCAGGTCGCCGGGGAGGTCGGAGCGCACCCGCGACACCGCGTCGCGCACGTCGTCGACCGCCTGCTGGGTGGGCTTCTCGAGGCGGAACTCGACGGTGATGGTCGCGCTGCCGTCCTGCACCGCGGTGTAGATGTGTTTGACGCCCTGCACGTTGGCGACCGAGTTCTCGATCTTGCGCGCGACCTCGGTCTCGAGCTGGGCCGGCGAGGCACCGGGCAGCGCGGCGCTGACGATGACGGTGGGCAGGTCGATGTCGGGGAACTGCTGGATCTTCATCGCCCGGAAGCTCATCAGGCCCACCAGCGTGAGCATGACGAACAGCAACACCGACGGGATCGGGTTGCGGATGCACCAGGCGGAGACGTTGACCTTCATCGCGGGCCTTTCGGGGCGCTCACTTGGCGGCGGTGGCCGCGGCCGCGGCGGCCGTGCCGGCCGCCTTGGGCGATGCGGCTTCGACCACGCGCACCACGTCGCCGTCGGCGAGGAAGGCGCCGCCGGACGCGACGACGCGCGACGCGGCATCGATGCCGCTGGTGATCTCGACCTTGTCGCCGACGCGGCGGCCGACGCCGACCTTGGTCTCGGCGACCCGGGAGTCGGGGCCGACGCGCATCACGTAGCTGAAGCCGTCGCGCAGCAGCACCGCGCTTTGCGGCAAGGTCAAGGCCCGGCCGCTGCCGATGTCGAAGTCGCCGCGCGCGAACATGCCGGCCTTGGCATCGCCCGGCGCCAGCAGGTCGACGTAAACGATGCCGTTGCGGGTCTTGTCGTCGACGGTGGGCGCGACCATGCGCACCTTGCCGGCGATCACGCTGCCGCTGGGCGGCATGATGCTCGCCGCCATGCCGGGCTTGATGCGCGGCAGCTCGCTCGACGGCATTTCGGCACGCCATTCGAGCCGGCCCTGGCGGATCAGGCGAAACAGCTCCTGCCCGGCCGGCAGCACCGCGCCGACGGTGGCGCTGCGCGCCGAGATCACGCCGTTGTCGGGCGCGAGCACCTGGGTCTGCTGCATCCGCAGCTGCTGCACCTTGGCCGCGGCGCGCTGCCAGTCGAGCCGCGCTCGCGCCGTGCGTTCGGCGGTGAGGTACTGGTTGATCTGCTGCGCGCTCAAGGCGCCGCTCGTCTGCAGTTCGCGCGCGCGCTGCGCATTGGCGGCCGCTTCGGCGAGCGTCGCCTCGGCTTCGGCGATGCTGGCGCGGGTCTGGTTCAGGTCGGCCTGGATCGTGTCGGGCGCGAAGCTCGCAAGCACCTGGCCGCGCTTGACGACGTCGCCGACGTTGACCCGCACCTCGGCCAGGCGCAGACCGTTCGCCTCGGTGCCGATGCTCGCCTCCTGCCAGGCCGCGATGTTGCCGTTGGCGCTGAGCTTCAGCGGCAGCGTGGCGGTTTGCGGCGTCGTCGTCGTGACGGTCAGCGCGGCCTTCGGCGCGGAGGCCGCGGCGGCGGGGCGTGCGGGCTTCTTGTCGTCGGCGGCATCGACGCCGCAGGCAACGAGCGCTGCCGCAGCGAGGCCGCCGGTGAGGAGGAGGACGAGCGGCTGGACGGGGTTGTTCATGGCGTGTCGGGCGTTCGTGTGTTCACTGCAAGCTCAACGTGGTGGTGCCGGCGCGCCAGCCACCACCGAGCGCACGGTACAGCGCGATCCAGGCCGCGACGCGCTCGCGCTGCAGCTCGATCAACGCGCTTTGCGCCTGCACCGCGCTGCGCCGCGCGTCTTCGAGTTCGAACAGGCTCGCCAGTCCGCCGCGAAAGCGTGCCTCGGTGGCGCGGTAGGAGTCGTTGAAGCCCTGCGCCGCGGTGCGCGCGTCGTCGTTGCGGCTGGCGGTACTTTGCAGCTGGACCAGCGCCTCCTCGACCTCGCGCAGCGCCGTGCGCAGCTTGGCGCGGTAGACGGCGGCGGCTTCGTCGTAGCGCGCCCGCGCCGCGTCGACATTGGCCGCGCGCGCCCCGCCGTCGAACAGCGGCAGCGACACCGCGATCGGCCCCAGCGACCACAGCGTGCCGTTGCCGCTGGTGCCGCCGGCGTCGAAATGCGCCGGTCCGATTGATCCTGCCAGGCTGACCCGTGGCAGGCGCTGCGCCTGCGAGCCCGCAACATCGGCGCTGGCCGCGACCACCTCGCGCGCCGCGGCATAGAGGTCGGGCCGCTGGCTCAGCACCTCGGCCGGCACCGCGCTGACGCCGATCTGCGCCGGCTGCGGCAGCGTGGCGGCATTCGCCGCGAGCTGGGCGCGCAGGCTCGGCTCGGCGATCGCGGTCAGCGCGACCAGCGCCTTCACGTCGATGTCGCACTGCGCGCGCTGCGCGCTCAGCTGGGCGCGCGCCTGCGCCGCGCTGGCGCGCGACAGCGCCTCGTTGGCCGGCGACTGGAAGCCGGCCTTCGCGCTCAGTTCGGTCAGGCGCGCGGTCTCGCCGCGCGAGGCGGCATCGGCCTGGGTCTGCAGCAACTGCGCCTCGCAGGCGCGCAGACCGAGGTAGGCGGTCGCGACGTCGGCGGCGAGCGAGACGCGCGCCTCGTGCCAGCCGGCCTGCGCGCTGTCGAGCCGGGCCTGCGCCGCGTCGCGTGCGGCGCGCCGGCCGCCGAACAGGTCGAGCTCCCACGAGGCTTGGGCGTTGGCCGAGGCCAGGGTACCGAGCGGCGTGGCGAAGTCCTGCCGGCCGCGCACCGCACTCGCGTTGGCGTCGAGCGCCGGCAGCAGCGCCGCGCCGGCGGCGGTGCGGCCGGCGCGCGCCTGCGCGATGCGTGATGCCGCCGCGGCCAGCGTCGGGCTCGCGTCCTGCGCCGCAACGATCAGCTGGGTGAGCAGCGGGTCGTTGAACTGATCCCACCAGCGCGTCAGGTCGGTGAGGCTGCCGTCGTGCGGCAGCGGGGCCTGCCATTGCGCCGGTGCGGCGAGCGCCGGTGCGTCGGCGCGCGGCGGATTTAGCGCGCAGCCGACCAGCGCGGCCAGCGCCGCGACGGCCATGACACGCAGCGACCGGCCCTCGTGCCGCTGCCGCGGGTGGCGGCGCGGCGAGGCGTCGGGGTGCGTGAGCGATTCGTGATCGGCGCCCATCGGAGGCGCACTGTAGCAAGCCGATTGAATCGGTGCAGCGAGTCGGGGCCTATTCGCCCAGAGCTGAGACCCGCGGCTAGATGTCAAAGAACACCGTTTCGTCTTCACCCTGGAGCCGGATGTCGAAGCGGTAGACGACCTTGCCGTCGCGCTGCTCGCGCTGCGCGATCAGGGTCTTGCGCCGCACCTCCCACTCGATCAGGTTGATCACCGGGTCCGCGGCGTTGGCCGCGGCCTCGTCGCTGAAGTACATGCGCGTGTTCAGCCCGATGTTGATGCCGCGCGCGACGATCCAGAAGTTGATGTGCGGCGCCATCATCCGAGCGTGGCGCCCGATCACCGGCCCCGGCTTGACGGTCTCGAAGCGGTACAGCCCGGTCTCGAAGTCGCTGCAGGCGCGGCCCCAGCCGCGAAACGCCGGGTCGACCGACTTGCCCGCCTGGCGGTCGGCCGGGTGGGCGTACCTGCCCTCGGCGTTGGCCTGCCAGATCTCGATCAGCACGTCGCGCACAACGGTGCCGCTGCCGTCGATGACGCGGCCTTCGATGCCGATACGCTCGCCCTTGGTCTGCGGCGTCACGAGCACGTTGCCGAAGTTGTTCTCGAAGATCTCGAACCCGGCCTGCTGCGGCGCGAGGCCGATGTGCACATAGGGGCCGGCGGTCTGCGATGCGGTTTCGCGGATCATGACAACACCCCGCTCGCCGAGAACGGCGATCGACCCTCCGAGAGGGTCGGGCCTTGCTTGGGGCGGCCCGGCGCGGCGGCCCGCAAACAACAGGTTGACACGGGATGGCTCATGCGACGTTTCCCTGGACGAGGTTCTCGAACAGCGTGGCGCGCCGGCCGCGCAGCACGATGTCGAAGCGGTAGGCGCGGCTGTCGAGCGGGATGAACGCGGCGAGGTCCTGCAGCGCGATCAGGCCGCGGATCTGCTCCTCGCTCGGCACGCTGCGCAGGATCGGGCAGCTCGCGATCAGCGGATCACCCTCGAAGTACATCTGCGTGATCAGGCGCTGCGCCCAGCCGTCGCCCGACAGCGCGAAGTGGATGTGCGCCGGGCGCCAGTCGTTGATGCGATTGCGCCAGGGGTAGGGGCCGGGCTTGATGGTGCGGAAGTAGTAGTAGCCGTTCTCGTCGGTCAGCATGCGGCCGCAGCCGCCGAAGTTGGGGTCGATCGCGCCGATGTACTGGTCCTTCTTGTGGCGGTAACGGCCGCTCGCGTTGCACTGCCACACCTCGACCAGCGCGTTCTTCACCGGCCGGCCGAGCTGGTCGCGTACATGGCCGTGGACGATCAGGCGCTCACCGATCGGCAGGCCACCCTTGGCGCCGTTCATCAGCAGGTCGTGGTCCAGCGCGCCGAGCTCGTCGGCGCGAAACACTGGCGCGGTGACCTCGGACAAGGAGTTCTGCAGCGAGATCAGCGAATTGCGCGGACTGCGCAGCACGCTGGTCTTGTAGCCCGGCGCGTAGGCCGGCGGGTGCGACGTGGTGTCGCGCATCAGGAATTCGGCATCGGCTGCCGGCGCTGCGGCCATCGGGGACTCCTTCGTGTGAAGGCGTCACTTTATGGTTTACCAGTGCTCAAGTAAATTGAATTCTGGCGGAGGCTTTGATCACCGTCGGTTAAGCATCTTTGCGGCCTCGCGGCCGCGCCGCCACCGGTGGCGCACGGCGCACCGCGGCTTCGTGGCGCACGATGCCGAGCAGGGCCTGCAAGCCCGCCGACGGCAGCGCGTCGGTGCGCAGCATCAGGCCCACCGGCTCTTCCGGCGTGATGGCGACACTCAAGCGCGCCAGCGTGCCCGCCTCGAGGTCGGGCAGCGCCGCGCCCAGTGGGGTGAACCAGAGGTGGTCGCCGCCGGCGACCAGCGCCCGGGCGAGCGAGGTGTCGAGCGTCTCGACCAGCCCGGCGCGCGGCGCGAGGCCGTGGCGCTCGAGAAAGCCGTCGGCGAGCTGGCGAATCATCGTGCCGGCCAGCGGCAGCACCATCGGGCAGCTCGCCAGCGCGGCCAGCGGCGGGCGGCCGCGTGCCGGCTTGAGCACGAACGGGTGGCCCGGGCGCACGACGATGACCAACGGCTCGGCGTACAGGTGCTCGAAGGTCACCCCGGCCATCGCATCGGGGTCCGACAGCCGGCCGATCACCGCGTCGAGCTCGCGCCCGCGCAGCATGTCGATCAGCAGCTTGTTGCGCCCGGTGTGCACCCGCAGCGCCGCCTGCGGGCGGAGCGCGGCGAAGCCGCGCAGCACCTGCGGCACGAACGACGGTGCGATGGTCGGCAGCACGCCGAGGCGCAGCGCCGGCTCGCCCGGCCCCGCGAGCACGCTGTCGACTGCCTGGCCGAGCGCGTTGACGCTCGCGTTCGCATGCGGCAGGAAAGCCTCGCCCTCGGGTGTCAGCGTCGCGCCCTTGCGGCCGCGCACGAACAGCGCCGCGCCGAGCAGGTCTTCGAGTTCGTTGATCGTTTTCGTCACCGCCGGCTGGGTGATCGCCAGCGCCTGCGCCGCGCGGCGCAGGTTGCCCAGTTGCGCCACGGCGAGGAAGCACTGCAGGTGACGCAAGCGAATGCGGCTGAGCGTGGTGGCGCGCTGGGGCATGGGCGATTCTCGCCCGAGCCGAGCGCCTACAAGGGCAGGCTCGCCTGCCCGGCGTCGTGCGCGACGCCGGGCCGCACCGAGCGCCGCATCAGCACCGCATGCGGCACGTAGCCGCGCGACGCCAGGTTCCAGCCTTCGGTGGCCTGCGCGTCGCTGACCCGCTCGACCCGTAGCGTGCCGAGCTTGCGCGCACTCGCGCGCGCGACGACGGCCTCGCACTGGGCGGCGCTGAGCAGCGTGGCGAAGGCGACCCAGCGCTTGAGCACCAGCGGGTGGCGCCAGGCGTCTTCGATCGCCCAGCGGTGCTGCTGCGGACCGGCGCGGCCGGCCTCGAGCACGCGCGGCAGCAACGCGTGGAAGAAGGTCTGGAACGCGCGCCGCGCCGGCGTGCCGGGCAGCAGGCCCACGAGCCGGCTGACGCGGTGGCTCCAGCCCGGCGCGAGCAGTTGCTGGCTCACGAAGGCCTGCAGCGCCTGCGCCGGGTTGAACAGGCGCAGCCGGTTCGGCGGCAGCACCAGCAGCGGCAGTGCGCAGGCCTCGGCATGCGGCAGCGGCTCGACAAAGCTGCACAGCACGGCGATGCGAGACCACTGCTCGGCGCCGAGGCCGTCGATGTCGCCCAGCCGACCGGCTTCGATCTGGCGGACGAACTGGAGCGCGTCGCGAAAACCGTAGGCGGCTTTCGCATGGTTGGCGCGGGTGCTCATCACCGCCAGGTTGCCGGCGGCGTAGCCGGCGTCGTTGCGCACCCGGTCGATCGAGCTGTCGCTGCCTTGCAAGGTGCCGCTGCTCAGCTCGACGCGGGTGATCGGGCAGTGGCTCACCTCGAGCTGCTGCAGGTAGTGCGGCGTGACCTGGAACAGCTCGACGCTGCGCCCGCGCAGCCAGGCGTGCAGCCGCAGTTGCAGCCACTTGCGCACCGCGCGCGTGGCCGCGAGCGTGCGCAGGCCGAAAGCGGCGCGTCCGGCGAGCCAGCCGTTGCGCAGCGGCGAAGGCTCCTGCGCATAGGGCGCCGGTGGCGACAGCCGATGGTGGGCGTAGTCCCAGCCCAGCTCGAAGCCGATGTGCTCGTGGGTGGTGAGCGTGGGGGCGGTGAAGAGTTCGGTGGTCATGGTGGGCTCCAGGGGCTCGCGGCGAGAATGCCGCGATGGGCGCAGTGTCCAGAGCCACTGGCTCATGGCGTGAGCCAGCCAAACCGAATCGAACGCGATGGACCGAACCGAACGTTTCTACAAGATCGAGCTGCTGCTGCGCAGCCGCGGCTGCGTGGCTTTCGAGACGCTGCGCGACGAGCTCGCGGTGTCGCCGGCCACGCTCAAGCGCGACCTGCAGTACCTGCGCGACCGGCTCGCCGCGCCGATCGTCTACGACCGCTTCGACAACGGCTACCGCTTCGAGGCGGTGGTCCCGAGCGCGGCCTCGCCGCGCCACGAGCTGCCCGGCCTGTGGTTCAGCGAAAAGGAAATCCATGCGCTGCTGACGATGCACCAGCTGCTCGCCGGGCTCGACGACGACGGCGTGCTGTCGCGCCACCTGCAGCCGATGGCCGACAAGCTGCAGGGCATGCTCGGTGCCGACGAGAGCGAGGCGCGCGAGCTGATGCGCCGGGTCAAGCTGATCTCGACCGCCAGGCGGCGCGTGCCGAGCCGCCACTTCGAGCTGCTGGGCAGCGCGCTGGTGCAGCGCAAGCGCGTCTGGCTGCGCTACTTCAAGCGCAGCGACCGCAGCACCAGCGAGCGCGAGGTCTCGCCGCAGCGGCTGGTGAACTACCGCAACACCTGGTACCTCGACGCCTGGTGCCATGCGAGCGAGGGGCTGCGCCGCTTCGCCCTCGATGCGGTGCAGGAAGCGAAGCCGCTGGACAGCCGGGCCCGCGCGGTCGCGCTGAAGGAGCTGGAGGCCGAGCTCGACGCCGGCTACGGCATCTACGGCGGCGGCGGGGCGAAGCTGAACTGGGCGACGCTGGTGTTCAACGCCGACGCGGCGCAGTGGGTCGCCAACGAGGAATGGCATCCGCGCCAGCGCGCACGCTGGCTGGCCGACGGCCGCTACGAACTTCAGGTCCCCTACGGCGACCCGACCGAGCTCGCGATGGACATCCTGCGCCACGGCGACAGCGTGGTGGTGACGGGCGACAAGGCCCTGGTGGCTGCTATCGGCCAGCGCCTGCGGCGGGCGGCGCAGTTGTACGCTTGAGTCTGCCCAACGCTCGCAACGAACAGGAGAGCCATGAAAGCAACGTGGAACGGCGCCGTGATCGCCGAAAGCGACGACACCGTCGTGGTCGAAGGCAACCACTATTTCCCCGAGAGCAGCCTGAATCGCCAGTACCTGACTTTCAGCAACCACCGCAGCGGCTGCTCCTGGAAGGGCCAGGCGCATTACTACAGCCTGATGGTCAACGGCGACATGAACGAGAACGCCGTCTGGTATTACCCCGAGCCGAGCGAGGCGGCGGCACAGATCAAGGGCCGCGTCGCGTTCTGGAAGGGCGTCACGGTCGAATGAGGCCGGCGTGGCCGCGCTGACCACTGTTCACCGCCGCCGCTTGCGCGAAATCTGGCGCTCGGCCGGCTGGCCCTGCCAGGACATGATCGAGGTGGAGCTGCTGGCCGCCGGCTGGCTCGAGCGCGTGCGCCACGACTCCGGGCATGAGACCTTGCGCGTCACCGACGCCGGCATCGCGGTGCTCGCCGAAACGCTGCAGCGCAACCGCGGCGCGCGCGACGCCCACGAGGCGCTGGTCGAGCGCGTGGCGCGCGAGATGACGCGCAGCGGGCGCCTCGCCTGGCGCGGGCTGAGCCTGCGCGCCAAGGTCGGCGAGAGCTGGGCGATGGCAATGCCCGACGTCTTCTCGGTGCGCTACACGACGTTCGAGGACTACCTCGAACCGGTGGTGCATGAGGTCAAGGTGCGGCGCGCCGACTTGCTCGCCGACCTGAAACGCGAGGCCAAGCGCGCGGCCTACCTGCAGCTGTGCGGCGAATGCTGGTACGTCATTCGCGATGGCATCGCGCGACCCGACGAGATACCGCCCGAGTGCGGCGTGCTGGTCGCGAGCGACCAGGCCCTCGACGTGGCGCGGCCGGCGCCGAAGCGCGCGATGCGACTGCCGTTCCAGGCCTGGATGGCGCTTGCCCGCGCGACGCCGCTCGACGGCGGGCATCTGGACGAGTCGCAAGCCTGGCTCGGTGACGCGAGCGGGCGCTGAGCACGTCGCGCTGCGACGGGGTTGCCGACAGGGGCAAGGCTTTCGAGGCACCATCTGCCACCATGCCTCCCCCGACCGACACCCTCGCTTCCGTCCTGCCGCCGCTGCCGCGAGGGCGCGAGCATGCGGCCCGCGAGCGCCTCGCGCTGTGGGCCGCGCTCGCGCTGGTCCTCGTCTGGGGCGCGAACTTCAGCGTCCAAAAGGCGGTTTTCAACGCACTGTCGCCGGGCGGTTTCCTGTTCGTGCGCTACCTGATCATGCCGGTGGCTGCGGCGCTGCTGCTGTGCTCGCGCCACGGCGCGGCTTGGCCGCGCGTGTCGCGCGCCGACGGGTGGGCGCTGCTCAAGCTCGGCCTCGCCGGGCATTTGCTGCATGTCGGCCTGGTGACCTTCGGCATCCATTGGTCGACCGCGTTCTCGAGTTCGCTGATCCTCGCCTGCGGACCGGTGTTCACGCTGATGATCCTGCGCGCCCACGGGCTGGAGCACATGACGCGCGCGCAGGTCGCCGGCGTCGCGGTGGCCTGCGCGGGCGTGCTGGTGTTCCTGTCCGACAAGCTGCTCGGCGGGCATTGGCAAGCCTCGGGTGGCGACGCGGTGCTGCTCGTCGCCGCGGCGTTCTTCGCCTATTACACGGTCGCCGCCAAGCCGCTGATCGAGCGCCACGGCGGCGTGACGGTGATGACCTACGCGACGCTGCTCGGCAGTGCGCCGGTCGTGCTGCTGAGCCTGCCCGCCGGGCTGCGCGTCGACTGGCTCAACGTGAGCCCGGCGATCTGGGCCGGCATGCTGTGGGCGGTGCTGGTGTCGGCGTTTCTCGGCTGGATGGTCTGGGGCTGGATCAACGCGGTGCGCGGCGTGGCGCGCACCGCGCCGCTGATCTACCTGATGCCGCCGGTGGCCGGCGTCGTCGCCTGGCTCACCACCGGCGAGCACTTCACCGCGGTGAAGCTCGCCGGCGCGGCGCTCGCGCTGGCCGGGGTCGCGCTGGCCCAGTTCGCCAGCGCGAAGCCGCACGACCCGGTGCTCGTATCGGTGGCGCCGGTGGATTGAGGAGAGGCGTGTGAGCCGAGGCGTCCTTTCACTGCTGGCCGGCGGGGTGCTGCTCGCCGCCTGTTCGAAGCCCGCCGAGCACCCCACCGCGGTGGCCACTGCCGCATCGACGCCCGCCCCGGCCGCATCGGCGCCTGCCGCCGGCATCGGCTGGATCGCGGCCGCGAGCGACGCCGAGGTCGACGCCGCGTTCGCGCTCGCCCGGGCGCAGAACAAGCCGGTGTTCCTCTACTGGGGCGCCACGTGGTGTCCGCCGTGCAACCAGGTGAGGGCGACGCTGTTCAACCGGCAGGACTTCATCGAGCGCTCGCGCGCCTTCGTGCCGGTGTCCATCGACGGCGACAGCCCGGGCGCGCAGAAGCTCGGCACGCGCTTCAAGGTGCGCGGCTATCCGACGATGCTGCTGTTCAGCGCGAGTGGCGTCGAGCTGACCCGCTTGCCTGGCGAGGTCGACGCGGCGCAGTACACCGAACTGCTGATGCTGGGTCTGAGCGCGCAGCGTCCGGTGAAGGCGGTGCTGGCCGACGCGCTGGCCGGCGCGGCCCTCACCCCCAACGAGTGGCGCCTGCTCGCCTTCTATTCGTGGGAGACCGACGAGCAGCAGATCGTCCCGAAGGAGCCGCTGGCGGCGGTGTTGCAGCAGCTCGCCGCGGCCTGTCCGGCCGAGCAGCATGAGACAGCGACCCGCCTGCTGCTGAAGGCCCTGGCGGCGCGCGAAGGGAAGGCACGCCCGAAGACGGACGCCGCGGCCGACGCGACGGCGCTCGCTCGCGTGCTGGCGCTGCTGGCCGATGCCGGCGCCGCGCGGGCGCAGATGGACGTGCTGACCAACAACGCGGCCGACCTCGCGCGCGCGCTCAGCGCTGCGAAGACGCCGCAGCGGGCTCGCCTGGTCGAGGCGTTCAACACGACGCTCACCGCCCTCGAGGCCGACACCACGCTGTCGCGCGCCGACCGGCTGACGGCGCTGTTCGCGCGCGTCGAGCTCGCCAAGCTCGATCGGCCGAAGGCGGCCAAGCCCGTGCTGCCGGACGCGCTGCTCGCGGAGGTGCGCGCGCACGCGGCGCGCGTCGACCGCGAGATCACCGACGGCTACGAGCGCCAGGCGGTCATCACGGCGGCGGCCGACCTGCTTGCGCAGGCGGGGCTGCTCGACGAGTCGGACGCGTTGCTGCGGGCGAACCTCGCGAAGAGCCATTCGCCGTACTACCTGATGTCGGAGCTGTCGGCGAATGCGCGACGGCGCGGCGACAAGAGCGAGGCCTTGCGTTGGTCGCAGCAGGCCTTCGACCGCGCCGAAGGCCCAGCGACGCGGCTGCAATGGGGCGCGAGCTACGTCAATGCGCTGGTCGAGCTGGCGCCGCGCGACGAGCCACGCATCGAACGCGTGGTGCAGCAGCTGTTCGCCGAGGCCGCCGCGCAGCCGAATGCGTTCTACGAGCGCAGCGCCCGATCGCTGCAGCGCGTCGGCACGAAGCTGCAGGCCTGGAACCAGGGCCGCGCCCACGCCGCCGCGCTGCGGCGGCTGCAGGTGCAGCTCGACGCCGTCTGCGCGAAGCTGCCAGCCGACGATGTGCAGCGCGGCGTTTGCGGCGGACTGCTGAAGCCGGCCGCGGCGTCGAAGAAAACCGCCTGAGCTCGTCGAAGGCGGCCGCTCATCCTGAGCCTGGCGAAGGGCTGAGCTCGTCGAAGGACTGAGCGGGCGGCCTGCAGCCCGGCTCTCGATTCCCGTCGTTCAGGCCATTCCCCGTGGTGGGACGGGTGCGACTCCGCTACGCTCGCCTGCCGCCGATCGCGGCCCCTCGCATGCCCATCCCACAAGGAGACGACGAACGTGAAACCGATTCCCCTCAGCCTGTGCGCGCTCGCGCTGCATGCCGGCCTGGCCCTGGCGCAGACCGCGCCCTTGCGTGCCGGCCTCGACCGCGCCGGATTCGATGCCGCGGTGCGCCCGCAGGACGACCTGTTCCGCGCGGTCAACGGCCAGTGGCTCAAGGACACCCCGATTCCGGCCGACAAGTCCGACTACGGCGTGTTCACGCAGCTGAGCGACCGCTCCGACGAACGGGTGCGCAAGATCGTCGAGGAACTTGCCGCGCAGACGCAGGCCGCCGGCAACGTCGAGCAGAAGGTCGGCAGCTTCTATCGCAGCTACCTGGACGAGGCGGCCATCGACCGGGCCGGCCTCGCGCCGCTCGCGCCCTGGCTGGCACAGATCGACGCGCTGCGCGGCAAGCCGCAACTGGCCGCACTGATGGGGCGGCTGCAAGGCGTGGCGGCGACGCCGATCGGGGTATCGGTCGACGCCGATCCGAAGGAACCTGGCATCGACCGTGCACTGACCTGGCAGGACGGCCTGGGCCTGCCCGACCGCGACTACTACCTGAAGGACGATGCGCGCTTCGCGAAGGCGCGA
The DNA here is from genome assembly GCA_036507085.1 of Piscinibacter sp. Lineage (GTDB taxonomy): Bacteria > Pseudomonadota > Gammaproteobacteria > Burkholderiales > Burkholderiaceae_C > Albitalea. Next base: position 39,514 of record DASXQQ010000050.1, read on the forward strand.
CAGGCCTACCGGACCTACCTGACCACGTTGTTCCGCTTGAGTGGTGACGTCGCTGCGGCGAGGAGCGCGGCGGCGGTGTTCGCACTCGAAACGCGGCTCGCGCGGGCGCAGTGGTCGCGGGTGGACAACCGCGACCCGGTGAAGACCTACAACCCGATGCCGGTGCCGGCGCTCGCGAGGGCGGCACCCGGCTTCGACTGGTCGTTGTTCTTCCGTGCGGCCGCCCTGCCGAACATCGATCGCCTGTCGGTGTCGCAGCCGAGTTATGCCAAGGCGATGGCGAGGACCGTCGCGGCGACGCCGCTCGCGACCTGGAAGCTCTATCTTCGCGCGCGCCTGATCGACGGCGCCGGCAAGGTGTTGCCCGAGGACTTCCGCGAGGCGCACTTCGCGTTTCACGGCAAGGCGCTGCAAGGCCAGGAACAGCGCAAGCCGCGCTGGCAGGACGCGACGGCGGCGCTCAACGGCGCCCTCGGCGAAGCGGTCGGCCAGGTCTATGTGGCGCGGCACTTCCCGCCCGCCTACAAGGCGCGCATGCAGGAGCTGGTGGGCAACCTGCTGGCCGCGTACAGCGAATCGATCGACGCGCTCGCGTGGATGGGCCCCGAGACCAAGCTGCAGGCCAAGGACAAGCTCGCCAAGGTCCTGCCGAAGATCGGCTACCCCGACAAGTGGCGCGACTACGCGAAGCTCGACGTGCGCGACGGCGACGCGTTCGGCAATGGCGTGCGCGCCGGGCGCTTCGAGCACGAGCGCCTCGCGGCCAAGGCCGGCCAGCCGGTCGACCGCAGCGAATGGCAGATGACGCCGCAGACGGTCAACGCCTACTACAACCCGAGCTACAACGAGATCGTGTTCGCAGCGGCGATCCTCGAGCCGCCATTCTTCGACATGGGCGCCGACGACGCCGTCAACTACGGCGCCATCGGTGCGATCATCGGCCACGAGATCAGCCACGGCTTTGACGACCAGGGCAGGCAGTTCGACGGCGACGGCAAGCTGCGCAACTGGTGGACCGACGCCGACCGCAAGGCCTTCGCCGCGCTCGGCGACAAGCTGGTGGCGCAGTACAGCGCGTACGAGCCGGTGCCGGGCCACAAGATCAACGGCAGGCTGACGCTGGGGGAAAACATCGCCGACCTGTCGGGCCTGCAGATTGCCCACAAGGCCTATCGCCGGTCGCTGAACGGCACGGGCGCGCCGGTGATCG
>DASXQQ010000051.1:0-5193 GCA_036507085.1 Piscinibacter sp.
GCAAATGTTCGCGAAGCGGGGGGCCGCTCACTTCGCGCAGCGAAGTTATGCGGACACCAAAGTTACCCGGCCGCCGGGCCGGGACCCGGCTTGCAGGCATGAACCAGCCCTCACACCACGCCCATGGCCCGCACCGGGCCGAAAGATGACCTTCACAGCACAACCGCGCTTCATGCGTCGCCGGTGGCCCGTAACGCCGTGGAGTCACTGAGATGCTGCTAGGCGGCGTCATCCTCATCACGTCGTTCGCCTACCTCGGCATTCTGTTCGCGATTGCGTACTACGGCGACAAGCGCGCCGACGCCGGCCGCTCGATCATCGCCAACCCGTACATCTATGCCTTCTCGATGGCGGTGTACGCGACCTCCTGGACCTTCTACGGCAGTGTCGGCCGCGCCGCGGCGAGCGGGGTCGGCTTCCTGCCGATCTACCTCGGCCCCACGCTGATGGCGGCGCTGTGGTGGCTGGTGCTGCGCAAGATGATCCGCATCAGCAAAGTCAACCGCATCACCTCGATCGCCGACTTCATCGCGGCGCGCTACGGCAAGAGCAGCCTGCTCGGCGGGCTGGTCACCGTGATCGCGGTGGTGGGCATCGTGCCCTACATCGCACTGCAGCTGAAAGCGGTGTCCAACAGCTTCGTCATCCTGCTGCAATACCCCGAGATCGTGATGCCGGCCAAGGCGCTCGCGGTCGGCATCTGGCAGGACACGGCGCTGTATGTCGCGCTGCTGCTGGCCGCGTTCACGCTGCTGTTCGGCACCCGCCACCTCGACGCCACCGAGCGCCACGAAGGCATGGTCGCCGCGATCGCGTTCGAGTCGCTGGTCAAGCTGCTCGCATTCCTGGCGGTCGGGGTGTTCGTGACCTTCGGCCTCTACAACGGCTTTGCCGACCTGTTCGGTCGCGCTGCCCAGCTGCCCAAGATCGACCAGTTGCTCACCCTCGGCGGCGCGGCCGGCAACTACGGCTCGTGGGCGTCGCTGATCTTCCTGTCGATGCTGTCGATCCTGTTCCTGCCGCGCCAGTTCCAGATCAGCGTGGTCGAGAACGTCAACGAGAACCACCTGAGCAAGGCGATCTGGCTGTTCCCGGCCTACCTCCTGGCAATCAACATCTTCGTGCTGCCGATCACCTTCGCCGGCCTGATGCAGTTCGCGCCCGGCCAGGTCGACGCCGACACCTTCGTGCTGACCCTGCCGATGCTGCACCACCGCGAAGCGCTGGCGCTGCTGGTGTTCATCGGCGGCCTGTCGGCGGCGACCGGCATGGTGATCGTCGAGACCATCGCGCTGTCGACGATGATGTGCAACGACCTGGCGATGCCGCTGCTGCTGCGCTGGAAAGTGCTCGCGCTGTCGAACCGCACCGACCTGTCGCCCTTGCTGCTGGGCATTCGTCGCGGCGCGATCGTGCTGCTGATGATGCTGGGCTACGTCTACTACCGCGCGGCCGGCGAGGCCTATGCGCTGGTCTCGATCGGCCTGGTGTCGTTCGCCGCGGTCGCACAGTTCGCGCCGGCGATGCTGGGCGGCATGTACTGGCGCCAGGGCACGCGCAACGGCGCGCTGACCGGCTTGCTGCTCGGCTTTGCGCTGTGGGGCTACACGCTGCTGCTGCCGTCGTTCGCGAAGTCGGGCTGGCTGCCGATCTCGTTCATCGAGCAGGGACCGTTGGGCATCGCGCTGCTCAAGCCGCTCGCGCTGTTCGGGCTGCAGGGGCTCGACGACATCAGCCACGCGCTGTTCTGGAGCATGCTCGCCAACGTCGGCGGCTATGTCGCGGTGTCGCTGCTCGGGCCGCAGAGCATTCGCGACCAGGCGCAGGCGTTGCTCTTCGTCGACGTGTTCAAGATGGCCAGCCGCAGCTCCAGCCTGTGGCGCGGCAGCGCCTCGGTGCAGGAGATCGTCACCCTGGTCGGGCGCTTCCTCGGCCCGGCGCGCGCGCAGGAAGCCTTCGCCGGCTACGCCGCGCAGTGCGGCCTGAAATCGGTGCGCGAGATCGAGCCCGACGCCGACCTGGTGCGCTTTGCCGAAAACCTGCTCGCCGGCGCGATCGGTGCCTCGTCGGCGCGTGTCATCCTCGCCTCGGCGGTGAAGGAAGAGGCGCTCGGCATGGACGAGGTGCTCAACATCCTCGACGAGGCCTCGCAACTTATCGCCTACAGCCACCAGCTCGAGCAGAAGTCTCGCGAGCTGGAGGCGGCCACTGCCGAGCTGCGCGCCGCCAACGAGCGGCTCACCGAGCTCGACCGGATGAAGGACGACTTCATCTCCACCGTGACGCACGAGCTGCGAACGCCGCTGACGTCGATCCGCGCGTTCTCCGAGATCCTGCACGACCACCCCGACATGGCGCCCGACAAGCGCTCGCAGTTCATCCTCATCATCGTCAAGGAAAGCGAACGCCTGACGCGCATGATCAACCAGGTGCTCGACCTCGCCAAGCTCGAATCGGGCAGTGCCGAATGGCACCCGACCGAGATCGACCTGAAGGACGTGATCGACGATGCCGTGTCCACCACGAGCCAGCTGCTGCGCGAAAGCGGCATCACGCTCGCTCTCGAGCTGCCCGACGCGGTGCCGCCGGTGCAGGCCGACCGCGACCGGCTGATGCAGGTGATGCTCAACCTGATTTCCAATGCGGTGAAGTTCTGCGACCGGCGCGATGGCCGCATCGCGATCGGGCTGCACGTGCGCAACGGCGCGCTGCAGGTGGACGTGCGCGACAACGGCATCGGCATCGCCGGCGCCGACCACGAGATCATCTTCGAGAAGTTCCGCCAGGTCGGTGACACGCTGACCGAAAAGCCGCAGGGCACCGGTCTGGGCCTGCCGATCAGCCGCCAGATCGTCCACCATTTCGGGGGCAAACTCTGGGTCGAGAGCGCGCTCGGGCAGGGCGCGACCTTCTCTTTCACGCTGCCCTTGAATGACGCAGGGGGCCGATCATGAGCAAGACCGTACTGATCGCCGACGACGAGCCGAACATCGTCATTTCGCTCGAGTACTTGCTGGAGCACGACGGCTACCAGGTGCAGGTGGCGCGCGACGGGCAGGAGGCGCTCGACGCCATCGCGCGCCAGCCGCCCGACCTGCTGCTGCTCGACGTGATGTTGCCGCGCGTGAGCGGCTTCGACGTGTGCCAGAAGATCCGCGAGAACCCGGCCTGGCAGCACGTGCGCATCGTCATGCTCACCGCCAAGGGCCGCGAGGTCGAGATGACCAAGGGTCTGGCGCTCGGTGCGCACGCCTACATCACCAAGCCGTTCTCGACCAAGGAATTGCTGGCGCAGATCCGCGCCCAACTGGGGGACCCGGCACCCCCCTGAGCCATGCGAGCGAGCACCAAATTCGCCCTCTGGCTGGCGCTGCTGACCGGCTTCGTCATCGCCGTGGTGGCCGCCGTCGGCGTGGCACTGTGGCTCGACCTGAGCGCGCCGCAGCGCGACGCGCTGCGCTCGATGCTGCAAGAGCGGCCGGCGCTGTTCGCGGTGATCGCGTTCTTCGTACCGTTCGCGCTCGGCGCGCTGCTGCAATGGTGGTTCGCGGCCTATCCGAAGGCGGCGACCCGCATGGCCGAAGAGGTGCGCCTCATCCACACCGTCAACCCCGAGCACCGGGTGACGCTAGCAGGCGCCAGCGAGCTGCGCCAGCTCGGCGGCGAGATCAACAGCTTCGCCGCGGCGCACCAGGCGCTGCGCCAGCAGGTCGAGGCGCGCATCGGCGAGGCGAACGCGCACCTCGAGCAGGAGAAGAACCGCCTTGCCGCGCTGATGTCCGAGCTCGCGCAAAGCGTGCTGGTGTGCAACAGCGAGGGCCGCATCCTGCTCTACAACGCGCGTGCCTCGGCACTGCTGGAGGGCGACGCCGCCAACGGCGCTCCAGTGGGGCTCGGGCGCTCGATCTTCGGCATCCTCGACAAGAGCCCGATCGTGCATGCGCTCGACAAGATCGCGCGCCGCATCGAGCAGCACAGCCCGCAGCCGGTGGCGCACTTCGTCACCACCCGCGCCGGCCAGCTGCTGCGCGCGCAGATGGCGCCGGTGCTCGACGCCGCCGGCGCGATCGGCGGCTTCGTGCTGATGCTCGAAGACATCACCCGCTCGGTCGAGATCAACAGCCGGCGCGACTTCCTGCTGCAGCAGCTGAGCGAGGGCCTGCGCGCGTCGCTGGCCAACATCCGTGCTGCGGCCGAGACCATGGCACAGCACCCCGAGATGGATGCGGCGCAGCGCGAGCGTTTCACCGAGGTGATCCGCGTCGAGGCCGAGAAGCTCTCGCAGCGCCTGCACGACACCCTCGACCAGACGACCGATTCCCTGCGCGCGCCCTGGCTGCTGGAAGAAATGCTGGCGAGCGACCTGGTGTTCGCGCTGCAGCGCAGTTTCGAGGCCGGGCTCGGCGTCACCGCACGCCACGAGGGCGCCGACGCGCCGTTCTGGCTCAGCGTGGACAGCTATGCGATGGTGCAGGCGCTGACGCAGGTGATGGGCCGTGTCGCGTCGACCTTCGGCACACGCGCGGTCGTGCTGCAGCTGGGCGGCGACGGCCGCTTCGTGCGCCTGACCCTGTGCTGGCAGGGTCCGCCGCTCGAACCCGGCCTGCTGCACGACTGGGAGAGCCAGCCGTTCACAGTGGGGGCCGCCGGCCATGCGGCGACATTGAAGGAGGTGCTCGACCAGCACGGTGGCGAAATGTGGTGCCAGGCCGACCGCGCCGCGCTCGTCAACCGGCTGCACCTGCAGCTGCCGATGGGACGGCCCGAGCGGCTCGCGCCGCCGTCGCCTGCCGCGAGCAGCCGCCCCGTCTACTACGACTTCGATCTGTTCAGCCAGCCCGGGCAAACGCCCGAGCTCGACCAGCGCACATTGAGCGAACTGTCGTACACCGTCTTCGACAGCGAGACCACCGGCTTGTCGCCGTCCGAGGGCGACGAGATCGTGTCGATCGGCGCGGTGCGCATCGTCAACGGTCGGCTGCTCGAACAGGAGTGCTTCGACCGGCTCGTCCAGCCGCGCCGCGCGGTGCGCAAGGAGGCGCAGGAGGTGCACGGCATCAGCATGCAGATGCTGGCCGGCCAGCCGACGATCGAAGAGGTGCTGCCGCTGTTCCATCGCTTCGCCGAAGACACCGTGCTGATCGCGCACAACGCGTCGTTCGACATGCGCTTCCTGCAGCTCGCACAGGCGCG
>DASXQQ010000052.1:0-9459 GCA_036507085.1 Piscinibacter sp.
AGCCCAGCTCGAGCGCGGCGCGTGCCACCGCCTCCGTCTCGGTGAAGCAATGGAACACGCCGCTCACCGCGCCCCCGCCCTCTTCGCGCAGGATCGCCAGCGTGTCGTCGGACGCGCTGCGGGTGTGGATGACGAGCGGCAGGCCGGTCACTTGGGAGGCGCGGATGTGGACGCGGAAGCGCTCGCGCTGCCATTCCATCTCGGCCACGCTGCGGCCGTTCAGGCGGTAGTAGTCGAGACCCGTTTCGCCGATCGCGACAACGCGCGGCTTGGCCGCCAGCGCGACCAGGTCGGCAAGCGTCGGCTCGCGTACCCCCTCGTTGTCCGGGTGGACGCCGGCGCTGGCCCAGAAGTTGTCGTAGCGCAGCGCGAGCGCATGCACGGATTCGAATTCCTCGAGCGTGGTGCAGATGCACAGCGCGCGGTCGACGTCGGCGGCGCGCATGTCGGCGCGGATCGCGTCGACGCGCTCGGCGAGCTCAGGAAACGACAGGTGGCAATGGGAATCGACGAACATGGATGGGCGCCGCGGGCCGGACCGCGTGGGCTCAGATCGTCTGCGTCGGCTTGGACGATGAGATCGAGGTGCCGAGGATCTCTTCGATCTTCAGCTTCAGCAGCCGCGTCTTGTCGTCGCTCGGAAACCGCACGCCGACGCCCTGGGTGCGCCCGCCCGACGCATTGGCCGGCGTGATCCACGCGACCTTGCCCGCCACCGGATAGCGCTGCGGATCGTCGGGCAGCGACAGCAGCAGGTAGATGTCTTCGCCGAGCCGGTACTCGCGGGTCGTCGGCACGAACAGGCCACCCTCGGAGAACAGCGGAATGTAGGCGGCGTAGAGCGCGCCCTTTTCGCGGAACACCAGCTGGATCACGCTCGGGCGCGCGCCGCTCGCCGACGGCGGGCCCGGGACAGCGCTGCGCGGGGTGGGTTCGCTCATTCGATCGAGTGTACCGAAAGGCCCCGGGCCGCGTGCGTGCGCTGCGGCACGGCCAGCGCCTGTTGCGCCTGCTGGACCAGCGACTCGACCATCAGAGCCGCGCTCCAGGGGTGCTCGGCATGCCGGGCCACGCGCGCCAGCTCGCGCGCCCAGGCCGCGAGCAGCTCGATGCGGCCGGGCGGCGGCATCGCCGCACTCGGAAAGTAGCGCGGCGCGGCGCCGGCGGCGCGGCGCATTGCGTCATGGCAAAGCTTCTGCATCGTGTCGACGACACGCGCGAGCGGCCACGCGCCAAGCGCTCCGCTCTCGCCGCGCGCGAGTTGTTGCGGCAGCCGCGTCCACAGGGCGGCGTCGATCCCCTCGTTGACCCAGTCGAGCGCGTCTTGCGGCTGCCCGCCGGTGGCGGCGAGCATCACCTGCGGCTGCGCGACCGAGCGCTGCGCGAGCCACGCGCTCGCCAGACCCACGTCCGGCAGCGGCAGCGGCAGCACCTGACAGCGGCTTCGAATCGTCGGCAACAGCGCGTCGGGCGCGGCGCAGCTGAGCAACAGGCGTGCATCGCCGGGCGGCTCTTCGAGCGTCTTCAGGAGCGCGTTTGCCGACACGCCGTTCATGCGCTCGGCCGGGTGCAGCACGACCACCTTGCCCTGTCCGCGCGACGACGTCGTCTGCGCGAACGCAATCGCCAGACGCACTTCGTCGACGCGGATGTCCTTGCTCGGCTTGCGCTTGCCGGCCTTGTCGCCGGCGGCGTCGCTGCCCTCGGCATCGTCGGCCACCGCCCAGCCCAGCGGCTCGCGCAAGGCCTCGGGCAGCAGCACCAGCAGGTCCGGATGCGAATGCGACTGCACCAGCCGACAGCTCGCGCAGTGGCCGCAGGGCTTCGCGCCGGGCACGCCTTCGCACAGCCACGCCTGGGCCAGCGTCAGCGCGAGCTCGAACTGGCCGACGCCTTGCGGGCCCTGGATCAGCAGCGCATGGGCGTGCCGCGTCGCGAGCGCCTGGCGCAGCGGCGCCTCGAGCCAGGGCAGCGGCAGCGCGCCGTCCGGACCTACCACCCCCTCGCCTCCAGCGCCGCGGCGATCTGCTGCGCCACCGCCGCGCGCTCGAGCTGCGCGTCGACGCGAACGAAGCGCCCGGGCGCCGCCTCCATGCGTGCGCGGTAACCGTCGCGAACGCGCTGGAAGAAGGCGATGCCCTGCTGCTCGAAGCGGTCGGGCGCGCGTGCCGCGACGCGGCGCTCGGAGGCGACCGCCGGGTCGAGATCGAACCAGATCGTCAGGTCGGGCTGGATGCCGGCGTGGACCCAGCGTTCGAGATCGGCCAGCACGGTCACGTCGAAACCGCGGCCGCCGCCCTGGTAGGCGAAGCTCGCGTCGGTGAAACGGTCGCACAACACGGTCTCGCCCCGCTGCAGGGCCGGCGCGATCACCTGCTGCAGGTGGTCGCGCCGCGCGGCGAAGACGAGCAGCGCCTCGGTCAGCGCGTCCATCGGCGCGTGCAGGATCAGTTCGCGCAGGCGCTCGGCGAGCACTGTGCCGCCGGGTTCGCGCGTGCACAGCACGGTCGCACCCGCCTCGCGCAGGCGCTCGGCGATGGCGTCGATGTGGGTGGACTTGCCGGCACCGTCGATGCCTTCGAATGTGATGAAACGGCCGGGCACTACTGCTTTCCGCGCTGGAATCTGTCGACCGCCCGATTATGCGCGGCGAGCGACTCGCTGAATTCGCTGCTGCCGTCGCCGCGCGAGACGAAGTAGAGCGCGCGCGTCGGGTCCGGCCGCACCGCGGCCAGCAGCGAGGCCTTGCCGGGCATTGCAATCGGCGTCGGCGGCAGGCCGGCACGCACATAGGTGTTGTAGGGCGTGTCGGCGAGCAGGTCGCGTTTGCGCAGGTTGCCGTCGAAAGCCTCACCCATGCCGTAGATCACCGTCGGGTCGGTCTGCAGCGGCATGCCGATTCGCAGCCGGTTGGTGAACACCGCGGCGACCTTGCCGCGGTCGCCCGCGACGCCGGTTTCCTTTTCGACGATGGACGCGAGCGTCAGCGCTTCGGCGCTGCTGCGCAAGGGCGTGTCGGGCGTGCGCTCGGCCCATGCCGCGTCGAGCCGCTTCTTCATGGCGCGGTGTGCGCGCTTGAGCACCGCGAGGTCGCTGCTGCCCTTGCTGTAGGCGTAGGTGTCGGGATAGAACTTCCCTTCGGGCGCCATGCCGGGCTCGCCGAGTGCGGCCATCACCTGCGCATCGGTCAGCGTGCTGGTGGTGGGTTTGAGGCTGTCGGCCTTCGCGAGCTCGGCGCGGAACTGGCGAAACGTCCAGCCTTCGATCAGGCGCACGACAGCGAGCGTCTCGTCGCCGCGAACCATCTTGTTGAGCAGGCTCACCGGCGTGGTGCCGGGTCCGATCTCGTAGCTGCCGGCGCGTATCTTGCGGTCCTGGCCGGACCAGCGGAACCACTGGTACAGCAGCATCGGCGAGGTCTTCACGCCGGCCTGGACCCAGGCCTGTGCGATGTCGCGCGGCGTGGTTCCGGGCTCGATGTCCACCTCGACCGCCTCGGCGCCGAGCGCAAGCGGTTGGTTCAACCACCACCAGGACAGCGCGCCCGCAGCCAGGGCCGCCACGACCCCGAGGATCACCATCACGCGCCAGAGTCTCATCGACGACAGCAGAGCCGAAACCCTTGAGCAGAAAAGATCATGGGCGCTGATGATAATCGGCGCATGAACACGCATTCCCCGATCGACGGCGCCGTCCCCCTGACCCATTGGGGCGTGATCCGCGCCCGCGGCGCCGACGCGGCGAGCTTCCTGCATTCGCAGCTCACCAACGATTTTGCGCCGCTCGGTTTGTCACAGGCGCGCCTCGCCGGCTACTGCTCGGCGAAGGGGCGGCTGCTCGCGAGCTTTGTCGCCTGGAAGGCGGCGCACGACAAGATCCTGCTTGCCTGCCATGCGAGCGTGCTGCCGGCCACGCTCAAGCGCCTGTCGATGTTCGTGCTGCGCTCGCAGTGCAAGTTGAGCGACGCGTCCACCGAGTGGCGCCTGTTCGGCGTCGCGGGCGTGAGCGCCGATGCGCTGGCCGGCGACACCGCGGTCTGGCACAAGCGCGAGGTCGACGGCGCCGCGGTGATCCGCCTGCCGGATGCAGCGGGCCTGGCGCGCGCGCTGTGGGCGGCGCCAGCGGGCGCGCCCGCGCTGCCCGCGATCACCCTCGACGCCTGGAGCTGGCTCGAGGTGCACAGCGGCGTGCCGGTGATCGAGGCGGCGACCGCCGAACAGTTCGTGCCGCAGATGCTGAACTTCGAGCTGGTCGGCGGCGTGAACTTCCAGAAAGGTTGCTACCCCGGGCAGGAAGTGGTGGCCCGAGCGCATTACCGTGGCACGGTCAAGCGCCGGATGTTCCTGTTCGATGTCGACGCGCCGGCCGCCGCCGGCCAAGAGGTCTTCCACAGCAGCGATCCCGGCCAGCCGGCGGGGATGGTCGCCAACGCGGCGCCGCGGCCCGATGGCAGCGGGCACAGTGCACTGGTCGAGGTCAAGCTCGCCGCGCTCGACGGCGGCAGCCTTCATCTGGGCAGCGTCGACGGGCCGCGGCTGACCCGCCTCGCCCTGCCCTACCCGGTGCCGACCGACGCCAGCGCGACCGCCTGAGCTGGAAGCCGCGCTCGAATTTCGCGCCAGCCCGGAAACAGTTCACACCCGCCGCACCGTCATGCGCGAGCTGTTCATCTACTATCGAATCCCGGTGACGAATGCCGCCGCCGCACGGATGCGGGTCGATGCCTTCCAGGCGCGCCTGCGAGATCGCCACCGCGGACTGGTAACGCGCCTGATGCGCCGCCCCGACGCGACGAACAACCAACAAACCTGGATGGAAACCTATTCGTTCGAACGCCCGAGGCAGCCCGGCGACGGCGTGACGCCGGCACTGCAGGCCGAGATCGAGACCGAGGCACTGTGCCTCGCCGGGCTCGTCGATGGCGAACGCCACGCCGAGGTCTTCATCCCATGTGCCTCGTAGCACTGGCCATCGATCAGGACCGGCGCTTCCCGCTGGTCGTCGCCGCGAACCGCGACGAGTTCTTCAAGCGCGCGACGGCGCGGCTCGCCTGGTGGACGCCCGAGTCGGGCGGCCCGGCGATCCTCGGCGGGCGTGACCTCGAAGCCGGCGGCACCTGGATCGGCCTCACGGCCGAGGGGCGCCTCGCCTTCGTCACCAACGTGCGCAATCCGCAGCGCAACGACCCGAACGCGCCGTCGCGCGGACGCATCGTTCCCGACTGGCTGGCCGCACGCGAAAGCACCGACCGGTTCTGGATGCGCACCGCCTTGTCGGGCTACAACGGCTTCAACCTGGTAGCGGCCGACTTTCGCCGTGGCGAATGCTTCTGGGCGTCGAGCACCGGCGTTCACCCGGTGCGGCTGGAGCGTGGCGTGCACGGCCTGTCGAACGCCGGACTGGACACGCCGTGGCCCAAGGTCGCGGCCTTGAAGAGCCGCATGAGCGACGCGATTGCATCCGCCGAATCGGTCGATGCGCTGTCGCTGCAGCTCTTCGACGCGCTGGCCGACGACACGCGTGCTCCCGACGAGGCGCTGCCCGACACCGGCGTGCCGCTCGAATGGGAACGCACGCTGTCGGCGGCATTCATCCGCACGCCCGACATGAGCTACGGCACGCGCTGCTCGACGCTCATCATCGCCGAGCGCGTCAACCGCCACCTGGTGACGCACGTGCTCGAGCGAACCTTCAGCGCCTCCGGCGGCGTCGCCCTGATGCGCCGTTCGACGCTGAAGAACTGGCCGCCGCGCTACAGCGAAGAAACGGCGCCGAGCGAACAGGGGCCGGTGTCGGAGTCTGAGCTCGGCACCGGCGCCGAGGCGCCGAAGCGCGTTCGCGTGCGCAGCCTGCTGAAGCCCGACCCGCTGAAGCGCCGCCGCCCGACGGCCGCCTCCGCCTGACAGCCGCCTCCGCCTGACGCGGCGCGCGCGGCGCCGCCCGTTCGGTTTGACCGATGTCCGGTTTAACCGATACTTGAGGGGACGGGCGCCCCGCCCCTTCCCCCTCGCCATGGCCTTGCAACAATGCGCCGGAGACCGCTCCTGCTGATCGCGGCTGTCGTCACGGCGACGGGCGCAGCCTTCCTGTCCGCGTGCCGCGATGCGTCGGTGCCGACTCCGCAACCGACGGCCTCGAAACCGGCCGCGCGTCCGCGCATTGCACTGGTCATGAAGACCTTGACCAGCCCCTTCTTCGTCGAGATGGAAAAGGGCGCGCGGCGGGCCGAGGCCGAGCTGGGTGTGGAGCTGCTGGTGAAGACAGCGGCCCAAGAGACCTCGATCGAACAGCAGATCGCCATCATCGACCAGTTGACCCGGGCCAAGGTCGACGCCATCGTCATCGCGCCGGGCGACTCGTATCGGCTGATCCCCGGCCTGAAGAAAGCGCAGGAGACGGGCATCGCCGTCGTCAATGTCGACAACCGGCTGGATCCGGAATTCGCCCGCAAGCAGGGCCTGAGCAATGTGCCGTTCATCAGCGTCGACAATCGAAAGGCCGTCTACGAGGCCGCGAAATACCTGACCGAGGAGGTTCGCGAGCCGACGCAGGCGGCCATCATCGAAGGCATACGCACGGCCTCGAACGCTGAGGACCGCAAGCAGGGCGCGCTGCAGGCCTTCACGGAGAACCCGAACGTGGCCGTGGTCGGCAGCGAGTCGGCAAACTGGAAGATCGACGATGCCTACGAGGTCGCGCGCAAGCTGTTCACGGCCCACCCGCGCATCAAGCTGCTGGTCTGCGCCAACGACATGATGGCGCTGGGCGCGATCCGCTATCTTCAGGAGGCTAAGATCCTGGGCGTCAAGGTCGCCGGCTACGACGCGCTGGAGGAAGCCCGCCAGGCCATGCGCGACGGCTGGCTCGCCGCCAGCGTCGACCAGCAGTCCGGCCAGCAGGGTTTCATGGGCGTGGCCTATGCGGTGCGCCTGCTCAAGGGTGAGAAGCTTCCCGCCGACACGATGCTGGAGACGAAACTCATCACGGCGAAGGGTCTGGCCAAGGGCGGGAAATAGGTTCCGGTGCGCGACGACCTCATGGGACAGCCCGCCAACCCGCCATCGCCCGCCAAGCACCGCTGGTTCCAACCCCAGCGCAACATCGTCCATCGCTTCGTCGCGTACCTGATGGTGTTGAGCATTCTTCCGCTGCTGGTGCTGGGCGTCGCATCGTTCGAAATCTCGCGCTCCGCGCTGCAGGTCGAAGCCGAGCGTCACCTGTCGCAGCTGCTCAACGAGCGCAAGCGCTACGTCGATCTGCTGACCGAGCAGGCCGAAGACCTGATCGCCAACGTGTCCGGTGTCGAAGCCATCACCACCGGGCTGTCCACGCCCTACGACCCGGCGGACAACTACGCGCGCCTGTCGATGCAGGCGCGCATCGGCTACATCCTCAACGGCTACAGCAACATCAAGGGTCTGGTGTCGATCGACATCTTTTCTCCCAGCGGCGCTCACTACCACGTCGGCGACACACTCGATGTCGGCAAGCTGCGCGGCAACGCGCTCGACGACTTGCGACGCAAGGCCGCCGCGAGCACGCGGCCGGTCTACTGGGCCGGCCTGGTCGACAACGTCAACGGCAACTCAAGGCACCCCAAGGTCATCACCGCCGCGAAGGTGATCTACGGCTTCCGGCCCGAGACCTCCGAGCAGGTACCGCTGGGCTTGCTGCTGGTGAACTACAGCCCCGACTACCTGAAGGAGCAGTTGGGCCAACTCGCCGGCGGTGGCGCGGTCCAGCTCGCCCTCGTCGACGAAGGCGGACGGCTGATGGTCCACCCCGAGGCGCGCCGCGTCGGCACCCTGATCGACGCCGCGCTGAAGGAGCGCCTGCAGGGCGATGCCGGCAGCTTCCTGTGGGATGTCGACGGCGCGACAACGCTGGTCAGCTATCGCCGGTCGGAACCGTCCGGGTGGCCGCTCGTCGGCTTCATTCCGCTGGCGGCCACCAACGCCCATGCCGGCGTGATCGGCAAGGCGACCGCGCTCGTCGTGCTGCTGTGCCTCGCGGTCGCCGGCATCGCGGCGCTGTCGTACTCGCGCCGCGTCGTCGCGCCGCTGCGCCAGATCACCGAGCGCTTCAAGCAATTGAGAACCGACCCGGCCCTTGCGCAGGTGCAGCTGCCGGTGCGCGGCGAGGACGACATCGCCGAGCTGACCCGCTGGTTCAACGCCTTTCTCGACGCCCTGCACGAACGGGAGCGCGCCGAACAAGCGCTGAAACAGGCCGAGGACGAGCGCCGTGCCCGGCTCGCGGCCGAGGCCGCCAACGAGGCGAAAAGCCTGTTCCTCGCCAAGATGAGCCACGAGTTGCGCACGCCGCTCAACGCCGTGCTCGGCTACGCGCAGTTGCTCAAGCGCGACGGCCACCTCACCGAGCGACAAGCGCTGGGCTTGAACACCATCCACAGCAGCGGCGAGCACCTGCTGATGCTGATCAACGACATCCTCGACCTGTCGAAAATCGAGGCCGGCAAGCTGGACCTCTACGCCGAGGACGTCGATCTGCTGAGGTTCCTGAATCTCCTTGCCGATACGATTCGCGTGCGGGCCGAGGAAAAGGGCTTGGTCTTCTCGCTGGTGGCGTCACCGGGCTTGCCGCCGGTGGTCCGCTGCGACGAGAAGCGCTTGCGCCAGGTCTTGCTGAACCTGCTCGACAACGCGGTCAAGTTCACCGATCGCGGACACGTCACGCTGCGGGTACAGGAGGGCTCGCGCGCGGAGTCCGGCGCTGCGAGCGCGCCGCAGCAGCCGGCGCGGCTTCGCTTCGAGGTGGAGGACAGCGGCGTGGGCATTGCCGAAGAACAGCTCGAGGCCAGCTTCCAGCCGTTCGAGCAGGTCGGCGCGGTACATCGGCGCGCCGGCGGCACCGGCCTCGGACTGGCCATCAGCCGGCAGCTGGTTCGCCTGATGGGCAGCGACATCCAGGTCCGCAGCGTCGTCGATCAGGGCACCTGCTTCGGGTTCGAACTCGCGCTGCCGCGCGCCGAAACGGGAATCGAATCGACGCCGGCGGCGCGCAGCGTGATCGGCTACCACGGCGAGCCGAAACGGGTGCTGGTGATCGACGACATGGCCGAGAACCGCGCGCTGGTGAACGATTTTCTGGCGCCGCTGGGCTTCGAGATCTTCGAAGCCGAGAACGGGAAAGTGGGGCTGGCGAAGGCGCAGTCGTTGCGCCCCGACCTGATTCTGATGGACATGGTCATGCCGGAGATGGACGGGCTGGAAGCGACGCGCCGCTTGCGCCGGGAGCCGGAGCTGGCGGCGGTGCCGATCATTTCGGTGTCGGCCATCGCCTCCAATGCGGATCGTTCGAGCAGCCTGGCGGCCGGCGCGAATGCCTTCCTGCCCAAGCCCATCGATTTCGACGCATTGACCAGCGAAATGGGAATGCTGCTGCGGCTCGCCTGGATCTATGCCGAGCCCAGCGGGATCGCCTTCGCCGGCGATGCCG
>DASXQQ010000053.1:0-3915 GCA_036507085.1 Piscinibacter sp.
CTGCTGCCAGGTCAGCAGCGCGCCGATCGCGTCGCGCATCAGCGCGCGGACCGTGGCCGGGTCGCCGGCCGCAACCGCCTGCTGCAGCTCGGCCAGGTACAGGCGCGAGCCGAGGTCGCTGAGCAGCAGGAAGCCCTGCTCAATGTCCTGCTCGACGATGCGCGGCGCGTTCAGGCCCGCGGCGGCGATGAGCTGTGCGACCTGCACGAAGGGCAACACGTCCTCGTGCGACGGTGGCGCGTCCATCACGATGAAGCTTGCGCCCTGGCCTGCGATGCGCAGGTAGCGGCGGAAGCTCGCGTCGCTGGACGCGGCGCACAGCGTGTCTGGCTGCAAGCCGTGCGCCGGGCCGACGCGGGCGAGCCAGCCTTCGAAGCGCTGGCGGCGCACATCGTCCGGCCAATGAATCGCCGCGGCGGCCGGCGGAGTGGAAGGCTGGGTCATAGATAATCGATTCTACAAACCAGCCCCACAACCCCGGTCACGGGCGGCGCCGCGATTTTCGTGCGGCAATGCATCGAACGGGCGGGCATCCACCGGCTCCGCTTTGCCCTTGCGTCGCTCTCGCATTCCGTCCCGCATTCCGTGCGCGCGCCTGGCGCCGGTCGCTGCCGCGCTCGCCGTGATGGCGGGCGGTGCGCTGGCGCAGGATGGGACCGACAGCGGCATCGTGCTGCAGATGGCGCCGTCGCTGCAGCCGCTGCCGCGCGGCGGCGCGGCGAAGAAGCTGCCGATCATCCTGCAAGCGCACGAGCTGCGCGGCCGCCCGGACCTCGAGACCATCGCCGAGGGCGAGGCCGAATTCCGCCGCGGCGGACTCGTCATCCGCGCCGATCGGTTGAGCTACGACCACCCCGACGACCTGGCGGTGGCGCACGGCCACGTGCGGGTGAGCCGCGACGGCAACGTCTACAGCGGCCCCGAGCTGCAGCTGAAGGTGCAGGCCTTCGAAGGCTTCTTCCTCAGCCCGACCTACTTCTTCAGCCGCACCGGCGCCGGCGGGTCGGCGCAGCGGGTCGATTTCATCGACGACCAGCGCGCGATCGCCACCCGGGCCACCTACACCAGCTGCCCCGCCGACGGCAGCGGCGATCCGGCCTGGCTGCTCAGCACCCGCCGGGTCAAGCTCGATTTCGAGGCCAACGAAGGCATCGCGGAGGGCGCGGTGCTGCGCTTCCTCGGCGTGCCCATCCTCGCCGCGCCGGTGCTGAGCTTTCCGCTCACCGAAGCGCGCAAGTCGGGCTGGCTGCCGCCCAACATCAACATCGACAACAAGAGCGGCCTGCAGGTGTCGGCGCCGTACTACTGGAACATCGCGCCGAACCACGATGCGACGCTGACGCCGGGCCTGAGCGCCAAGCGCGGCACCCTGCTCGGCGGCGAGTTCCGCTACCTCGAGCCGAACTACAACGGCGAGGCCAACCTCACCCTGCTGCCCAACGATCGGCTCACCGGGCGCGCGCGCCATGCGCTGCGCTTGAACCACGAGGCTGCGCTGCCGCACGACGCGGTGTTCGCGGCGCGCGTGCTGCGCGTATCGGACAACGACTACTGGAAAGACTTCGCGCGCGACGTGCCGAGCCTGACGCCGCGCCTGCTGCTGTCGGACCTGCAGGCGAGCGGGCCGTTCGGCGACTGGACGACCTACACCCGCGTGATGCGCTGGCAGGTGCTGCAAAACGCCGAGAGCCCGATCGATCCCGCCACGCCGGCCCCCGCGCCGGGGACGACGGGCCCACTGGTCACCCATTTGTACGAGCGGCTGCCGCAGATCGGCGCGCGCATCGTCAAGCGCATCGGGACGGGTTTCGAAGTCGGCTTCGAAGGCGAGTTCAATCGCTTCACCAACCCGCAAGGCGTGATCGAGACGACGCGGCAGACGGGCATGCGCGTGCACGCGCTGGCGAGCCTGGCGCGGCCGTGGATCACGCCGGGCTGGAGCCTGAGCCCCAAGTTGACGTTGAACGCCGCGAGCTACGCGCTCGACCGGCCCATCGCCGCGCCGACGAGCCCGCTCGACGGCCGCACCAGCGTCACGCGGGTGATCCCGAGCTTCAGCATCGACAGCGCGTGGGTGTTCGAGCGCGACACAAGCTGGTTCGGCCGGGCGGTGCGGCAGACGCTGGAGCCGCGCCTGCTCTACGTCAACACGCCGTTTCGCGACCAGAGCGGGCTGCCGAACTTCGATTCGGCGGGCAAGGACTTCAACTTCGAATCGATCTATACCGAAAACGCGTTCTCCGGCATCGACCGGGTGTCCGACGCGCACCAGCTGACGGCCGGCGTGACGACGCGCCTGCTGGATCCGCTCACCGGCGCCGAAGCCTTGCGCCTGGGCATCGCCCAGCGCTACCTGTTTCGCGACCAGCTGGTCACGCCAGAGGACACGCCGTTCACGCAGCGCTTTTCCGATGTGCTGCTGTTCGGCTCGACCAACCTGCTGCCGCGCTGGACGCTGGACGCATCGCTGCAGTACCGCCCCGACAACAACCGCATCGTGCGCTCGGTCGTCGGCGCGCGCTATGCACCGGGGCCGTTTCGCACCGTCAGCGCGACCTACCGGCTCACGCGCGGCCCGACCGAACAGGTCGAGACCGAACAGGTCGAACTCGGCTGGCAGTGGCCGATCTACGGCCGCGCCCCCACCGAGGCCAAGAATGCGCCGTCGTTCGCGAGCGCCGGCTCCAGCTGCAAGGGCACCTGGTACGGTGTCGGGCGCATCAACTACAGCAAGCGCGACAGCCGGATCACCGATTCGGTGGTCGGGCTGGAGTACGACGCCGGTTGCTGGATCGGCCGGGTCGTCGCCGAGCGGCTGTCGACCGGCCGCAGCGAAGCGAGCACCCGATTGCTGCTGCAGCTCGAGCTGGTCGGCTTGTCGCGGCTGGGTTCGAACCCGCTCCAGGTCTTGAAGGACAATATCCCCGGTTACCGCCTGCTGCGCGACGGCGCCGCCCCTTCCGCGCCCACGACCTTCTATGACTGACCGAGCTCCGATGTCCCACGTGTTCCTTCGTGCCGCCACGCTGGCCCTGGCGTGTCTCCTCCCGCTGTGCAGCCTGGCCCAGCCGGCCAAGAGCGCACGCTCGGCCCCGCGCACCGGCGACTACATCCTCGCCATCGTGAACCAGGAACTCGTCACCGCCGGCGAGCTGGAACTGCGCCTGGCCCGCGTGCGCGAAAACGCAGCACGCGGCGGCGCGAAGCTGCCGCCGGCGCCCGAGTTGCGCCAGCAGGTGCTCGACGCGCTGATCGAGGAGCGGGTGCTGATCACCTATGCGCGCGACAGCGGCCAGCGGCTCGACGACACCGAGCTCGACCGCGCCGTCGCCAACGTGGCGCAGCAAAACCAGATCACGCTGGCGCAACTGCGCCAGCGACTGGCGGCCGACGGCATGGATTACGGGCGCTTCCGCAACAACATCCGCGACCAGATGCTGGTCGAGCGGGTGCGCGAACGCGAAGTCCAGCAACGCATCAAGATCACCGACGCCGAGATCGACGCGCTGCTCGACAAGCAGCGCAGCCGCGCCGGCACCGCGATCGAATACAACATCGCGCAGATTCTGGTCATCGTGCCCGACGGCGCCAACGAAGCGCTGGTGGCGCAGCGGCGCGCCCGCGCCGAAGCCGCGGTCGCACGCGTCAAGGCCGGCGAGCCGTTCGAGGCGGTGGCGCGCGAGATCTCGGAAGACGCCAACAAGGCGCAGGGCGGCGTGATCGGACTGCGCCCGGCCGACCGGCTGCCCGACATCTTCGTCGAGCAGGTGCGCGCGCTCAAGGCGGGCGAACTCGCGCCCGCGCTGCTGCGCAGCGGCGCCGGATTCCATGCGCTGAAACTGGTCGACCGGCGCGAAGGCGCGGCGTTCGCGGTGACGCAAACGCGCGCCCGCCACATCCTGCTGCGGCTGTCGC
>DASXQQ010000054.1:0-7267 GCA_036507085.1 Piscinibacter sp.
GCGGGAATTCGGCGGCGATGAACAGGTCGGATCCGCCAGCCTGGTTCATCGCGGCCAGCAGCTTGTGCATGTAGGCGCGGGCTTGTTCTTCGGTGAAGGCTGACATGACACTCCGTGGCAGGGAACTGGTGTTATCGGCTCTGACGGGGCGGCCTTGAGTTTTTCCGCCGTGTGCACAAAGACCCGTTCGCGCTGAGCTTGTATTCCGATCGTCCTGACCCTTCGACAAGCTCAGGACTAAAGGCAAGTCGGAGGAAGCGCCCGCACAAGTCGTCGCGGGACTTCGACAAGCTCAGTCCGAACGGAAGATGGGTGCTCACGACGAAAAACTCTCAAACTTTCAGTCCGTTCAAGGCGCCACGATCACCATCCACGACACGCCGAAGCGGTCGGCGACCATGCCGAAGCGCGACGAGAAGAAGGTCTTGGCCAGCGGCATCTGCACTTGCCCACCGTCGGCCAACGCGGCGAACAGCCGCTCGGCGTGCGCATCGTCGGCCGCGTTGAGCGACAGCGAAAAGCCCTGGAAGTTCGGCTTGCCCTGGCACCGGCCGTCCGACGCCATCAGCGTGGTGTCGCCGATGCGAAGGCTCAGGTGCATCACCTTGTTCTCGCTGCCGGGCGGGATCATGTCGGACGGGCACGGCTCCGGGCTGTCCTTGATGCGCATCAGCGTCGTCACCTCGGCGCCGAGCACGCGACGGTAGAACTCGACCGCTTCTTCACAGCGGCCATCGAAGAAAAGATAGGGCTGGACTTGCATGACATCTCCTTGGAGGGATTGGGCGGACGGGCATTTGTGTACACCATCCACAAGCACCCTAGCAGACATAATGGACGATGTCCACATGGAGGGGCGTTTGACCCGCACGACAGTGAGCCCACCGGCGCGCAGCACCTATCGCCACGGCGATTTGCGCCACGCGCTGCTCGAGGCTGGCATCGAGCTGGCGCGCCGCGGCGGGCCCGATGCGGTGGTGTTGCGCGAGGCCACCCGGCGCGCGGGCGTGGTTCCCAATGCCGCCTACCGGCACTATGCGAGCCGCGACGAGCTGCTGCAGGCGGTGCGCTCGGCCGCGCTCGCGGCGCTGGCCCTTGCGATCGAGGCCGAGCTCGCCGGCTTGCGCCGCTCGAGCAGCGCGGCCGACTTCGCGCGGGCGAGCCTGCGCGCCGTCGGCACCGGCTACCTGAAGTTCGCGCAGGCCGAACCGGGCTTGTTCCGCACCGCGTTCTGGGCCCCGGACGCGGTCGAGGGCGATACCGATCCGGCCAAGGCCGGCAACAGCGGCCTGAACCCCTTCCAGCTGCTGGGCGCCGCGCTGGACCGGCTTGTCGAAGCGGGCGTGCTGCCGCGCGCGCGGCGCCGGGGCGCCGAATACCTGGCCTGGTCCGCGGTGCACGGCCTGGCCATCCTGGTCATCGACGGCCCGCTGCGCGGCATGAGTCGCGCGCAGACGCGCGCCCTCGGGCAGCGGCTGCTCGACATGGTCGAGAAGGGGCTGTCGTGAGGCGAGACGGTCGCCACGCGGCGACGGCGCGCGTCTGCTGCGCGCGGGTCGTCAACGCGGCGCTGCGCCGCCCAGCACCTGCTGCACGACACCCTGCCCGGAT
Organism: Piscinibacter sp.; assembly: GCA_036507085.1. Taxonomy (GTDB): domain Bacteria; phylum Pseudomonadota; class Gammaproteobacteria; order Burkholderiales; family Burkholderiaceae_C; genus Albitalea. Next base: position 1,612 of record DASXQQ010000054.1, read on the forward strand.
CACGCTGTAAAGCGGGTCAGGGTTGTTCCACTGGGCTTTGAGGGAGCCGGGGAGAACGTTCTCGCGCCAATGCTGCTTGGTGATGAAAAGCTCGCGGCCGTACTTGTCGAACACGCGAATCATGTTCGGGTCGTTCTTCGGGGCCGGCCGGTGCCGCGGGAGCCGGCACCGGCTTTGAATCGGCCTTTCCAAGGAGCCTGTCGAGGGAACTCATGCGCGGTCTCGAGGTGGTGTGGGCGCAGCATAGGCGTGTTCACATGGCCAGCACCTCACTCGTTCGGGCTGAGCCTGTCCTTCGACTTGCCTTTAGTCCTGAGCTTGTCGAAGGGTCAGGATGGGTCGGAAATACCGCATGCCACCCAGCCCGTTCGGGCTGAGCCTGTCGAAGCCACGTTCGAAGCCTGCGCGGGCACTTCGACAAGCTCAGTCCCTTCGACAAGCTCAGGACGATCGGGCACTTCGACAAGCTCAGTGCGAACGGAGCGGGGTGAGCACGGCCTCGTTCGGGCTGAGCCCGCGTCTCTGAAAACGGCTCTCACGACGGCAAGAAGTCCACCGGATAAGTGACGACCATCTGCTCGACATCCTTGGCGCCGAAGTCGAACTGCCGGATGCGAGCGAGCAGCTTGTTCTCCAGCTCCGAGGCCTTGAGCTCGCTCGACACGATGCGGCAATCGACGACGGAGCCCGAGGGCGCGATCTTCAGCTCGACGACGACCTTGCCCTGCAGGGTCGGGTCGTCGCGCAGCAAGCGGTTGTAGATCGCGTAGAACGCGCCCTTGTTGCGCTCGAAGACCAGCCGGATTTCTTCGATCGAGCGCGACGCCTTGCCGCTGCCGCCTTTGTGCAGCGTGCCGCCAGCGCCCGGGCCACCGGAGCCGGCGCCCTTGCCGCCGCCACCGCCGCCACCCGAACCGCCGCCGCCACCCCCGCCCGCGACCCCTTCGACCAGCGTCGTCGCGCGCCCCGCCAGGCCACCGCCGCCGGTGTTGCGGCTGTAGCCAGCGGTGTTGATTCCGCCGCTGCCGCCGGTGGCATTGGACGTGATCATCGAGCGCACCGGCAGGCCGGCCTCGGTGCCGGCGCCAACACCGACACCCACGCCGGTGCCCACGCCGGGTCCTTGCTTGATGTTCTGATTCAACTGCACCGCGACCGGCGCGCCGTGCATCTCGGCCAACTGGTCCTTCATCGCAAGCAGGCCCACACCCGCGGCCTTGCGGCGGGCTTCGCCGAGCACTTCGCCCGGCGGCTTGTTGGGCTGCGGCCGGCGCGCTTCGGGAACGGGCGCCTCCTTCGAGGGTTCGACCTTGGCAAGCTCCTGCTTCTTGGCGGCGGCCTGGGCCTCCAGCTCCTTCGCGCGGTCGGGCAGGGGCGCGGGCTTCGGCGGCGGGAGCGGCTCACGCTCGAGCAAGAGCTTGGCGAGGCGCGGCGGCAATTCCTGCGGCTGCGTGCGATCGACTTTCGGCGGCGGCACGAACAGCATCGCCAGACACAGCAAGACCGCGACGGCCAACACCCGATGCAGCACGCGCCGAAAGCGCGCGTCGTCTTCGGGCGACGGCGCCCACGGCAGGATGGGCACCCGGAATGAAACCGCGGCGGCCGTCATGTCCCATCCTTCTTCCGCACCGCGAACGAGACGTCGGCGAAGTTCGCGCGGGCGCTGGTGACCATCACCTTGCGCAGCAGGCTGTAGGGGATGGCCTTGTCAGCCATGATGGTGACGGCCTTGTTCTGCGCCTCGTTCTCCTTGCGGATGACCTGGCGGTTGGCCAGCAGATCGAGTTCGTCCTTCAGCGGCGCGATCAGGTCGCTCTGGGCCGCCATGACTTCGGGCACCGAAGCGACACGGCGCCCGTCGACCAGGATGTCGGTCTCGCTCACCACCACGACGACGGTCTCGACCGGGGCCTTCTCCGCCGTCGACACCGGCAGCTTCACCGCCTTGGGGCTCGCCAGCAGCTCAACGCCGGAGGCGCTCGACAACAGGAAGAAGATCAGGATCGTGAACACGTCGATCAGCGAGACGAGGTTCATGTCGACCATCGTCTGGTTGCGGTTCTTGCGCTCGGCGCGCTTTTGCAGCGGGGTCAGTTTCATGATCCCCTCTATCGTTTGACGACCGGCGCGTCACCGATCGAAATGTTGGGGAACAACTCGGCGCGAACGATCTTCGGACCCTGCGCCACGACCGTGCCGCGCACCGCGTCCATCACCTGCACCAGCGTGTCGTAGGGCGTGTTCGGCTCGGCCAGCAAGGTCGCGTCGAGCTTGTCGGGGAAGCGCGCCTTGAGTTGCCCCATCAGCGCCGACAGCGTGCGCACGTCGTGTCCGCTCGCGGCATTCGGAATGCGCTGGATCAGCCCGCCGATGCGGTCGCCGACCTCCAGCGCATCCGGGCGGATCACAACTTCGAGCTGCAGGTTGTCCGCCTTGAGCTGTTCGACGCCCGAGTTCTGCGCCGGCAACTTCAGGTCGAGCACCGCCAGCCGCGTGAACACCGCCGTGGAGAGCAGGAACGGCACCAGCACCACGATCAGGTTGATGAACGCGGTGATCTCGAGGTGCGCCGCGTGCTTGCGCAGGCGTCGAACTCTCATGATCAGCGGACTCCGCCCTGTTCAGCCTTCAGGCGCTGAACGAGGTTGAGGAAGCTGATCTTCGCCGCTTCCAGTCCGTCGACGATCTCGCTGGTCTTGGCCTGCAGGAACGAATGGACCAGCAGGAACGGAATCGCCACCATCAGCGCGAAGGCGGTGTTGTTCATCGCGATCGAGATGCTGGCCGACAGCAGCTCGGCCTTCTCGGCCGGGTTCACCTGGGCCACCGCGGTAAAGCCCTTGATCAGGCCGATGATGGTGCCCAACAGGCCCACCAGCGTGATCACGTTGGCGAAGGTGGCGATGTAGTGCGTGCGCTTCTCCAGCCGCGGCACGATCTCCATCATCCCTTCCTCCATCGCCGCGTCGTAGTCTTCGCGGCGGCCGGGGCTCTGCATGCGCGTGAGGCCGTAGTTAACGATCTTGCCGATCGCGGCGTCGGACTTCGACGTGACGCCGTGCACCTCCTTGAACTGGCCCTGTTGCAGCATCGGCAGCACCTGCGCCCACACCTTGCGGTTCTCGCCGCGCGCGCGGTTGAGGAAGATGAAGCGCTCGATCGCGATCGTCACCCCCAAGGCCATGATCAACAGGCTGGGGTAGATGAACAACCCGCAATCCTGGAAGAACTTCACCACCGTACTGAACGTATTCATCTCTCACTCTCCAATCACAACGGGTTGCTCGACAAAAATCCGGCTCACTGGCGCTTCTGAATCACCGCGTCGTACTGCACCTGCCGGCGAAACACATCGCGATCGACCGGCGCCAGGGCCTCGTCGAGCACGCTCACCAAGGGACGCCCCGAAAGATCGCCGGGCATCGGCTTCTTCCAGGGCACGATGTACAAGACCTTCGGCAGCTCGCGGTTGCCGATGATCTGGGTGCGGTCGATGTTCGCGCGGTCTTGCGCGAACGCCGGCGCGGCGAACAGCGCGGCGACGGCGAGCCAGCCGCAGGGGATGGGCTTCATTCCATTTCCTTCTTGCTCACGGTGATCGGCGCAGGCTTGCGATTCTTCAGGTCTGCGATCCATTTGGTGACCGTGGCGTCGCCGCCCGAAGACAAGGCGAGGTCGCGGTCGTAGAGCTCCAGCGCGCGCTTGCCGTCGGCCAGATACAGGTCGTGCAGGATGCCGAGGTTCAACTGCGCCGAGGCGTAGTTCGGGTCCAGTTCGATCGCCTTCTCATAGGCCTCGCGTGCCTTGGTGAATTGCCCTTGCTGGCGGTACGTGACTCCGAGCTGGTTGAAATAGATCGGCTGCGTGGGATTCGCGCGAACTGCCAGCTCCAACGCGGCAGCGGCCTCGGGCAGCTTGCCCGATTGCCGGTAGAGGACGCCGAGGTTGGCGTGCGGGCCGCCGAGTTCGGGGTTGGATTTGGCGATCGCACGCAAGCCGCGCTCGGCCTCGTCCACCCGCCCGGCGCGCAGCGCGCGCAGCGCATCGTCGTAGGCGCGCTGCACGGCAGGACTCACCACGACCTCGGGTTCGGGCGGGGCCGCGCTCACCACCGGCGCCACGACCGCGTCCTTGACGGACTTCAACGGTTCCGTCACCGACGCACAGCCGGCCACGCCCGCACACAGCGCGGCCACGAAGAAGCGCAACGACCCATCAGCGAATCGCATCGATCACCCCCTCGCTGCGTTCGTTCTTGCCGTAGCGCACCGGCCGCAATTCGCGCAGCGCCGCGAAGCTCTTCTTCACCCATGGGTCGTAGATGCCCTGCGACGCGCGGCGCGCGTTCACCTCGTGCAGTTCGGTGGACTTCTCCTCGAACGGGAAGGCCTGCTCTTCGAGCATCACGTTGTATTGCTCGAGTTCGGTCTTCGACAGTTTCTTCGGCCGCTGCGATGCGAGCATCGCCTTGCCGAAGTCCTGGTACAGCGCTGCGATGTGATAGGTTGCGGCCGTCATCACGTCGGCCACGCCGTAGTCGGAGGCCACCGCATAGGCCTTCAGCACCTCTTCCATCTTTGCCTTCTTCAGCTTGAGCTGTTTGGCCAGCGGCTCCACCAGCGCCACCTTGCGATACGCCTCGAACGTCGGCTCGGCCAGCGCCAGCGCGGCCGTCGCGCCGAGGTAGCGGGTGCGGTTGGTGCGCGCGGCGCCTCCCGCCTGGTCGGCCTGGAAGATCTCCTTCATCAGCGCGAACTCGCGTGCGGCATTGCCGTCCTCCTTCGCGAGGCGGGCGAGGCGCAGGCGCGCCTCGACGGCGGGCTCCAGCGGTTCGGGGTTCTGCTTGAGGTAGAGGGTGTAGGCCCTGGTGGCTGCGGGTCGCGAGCCGCCCTTCTCATACAGCTCCGCTGCCTGCCACAGCGCCTCGCGCGCCAGCTTCGGGTCCTTGTTCGCGGCCGACAGTCGCTCGAACTCGCCGGCGGCCTGGGCCCACTGGCCCTTCTCGAGGTAGGCCGCGGCGAGCTTGCCGCCGACTTCGCTTTGCAGCGGGTGGTTCGGGTAGCGCTGGCGGAAGTCCTCCAGCGTGCGTGCGGCGCCGTCCCAGTCCTTGAGGCCGATCAGCGCGGCCGCGGCGTCGTACTGCGCGGTGGCACGCACCGGCGACTGCGGGGCAAGCGTGGCCACGCGCGCGAAATGCGCCACCGCATCGCGCGCCTGGCCCGCCGCGCGGGCTTGTTCGCCCTGCTTGTAGACCGAGGCCGCGAGCCGCTCGACGAGGTCGTTGTGGCCGGGGTCCTTGTCCGGCACCAGCGCGAGCACCTCGCCGTAGCCGCGCTCGGCCTGGTCGAATGCGCCGCGCTCGAAGGCCTCGTGCGCGATCACCGTCCAGGCGACGCGTCGCTGGGCGGCGGCGGCCGGCGGGTCGAGCGCCAGCACCTGCTTGGCCACCGTCGCCGCCTGCTCGCCGTCGCGCAGCGCATACAGCTTCTCGGCTGCGTTGGCGAGCACCGGACCGGCGCGCGAGTCGCCAGGGAAGTCTTTCGCGAAGTGCAGCGCACTCGCCACCGCGGATCGCTGCAAGGCCGGCAAATCGGCGGCTGCGGCGCGCTTTTCCTGCTGCGCAAAGGCGAGCAACGCCGCATAGCCGGCATCG
>DASXQQ010000055.1:0-17996 GCA_036507085.1 Piscinibacter sp.
GGCTGGGTCGCGCGCCGTCGGCGCCGACGCACGGCCGCCGATCGCCCCGCGCGGCTCGCGCGCCACATCGCGCCGGGCCGCCACGCTGCGCGACGCGGGCCGCGCGACGTCCGACACGAAGCTGCCGCCGCCGGGGCGCGCGAGCACATAGCCTTCGCCGAGCAGCAGCTCGTAGGCGGCGATCACCGTGTTGCGCGACACGCCCAGTGACTGCGCGAACGCGCGCGTGGACGGCAGGCGCAGGCCCGGCTTCAGCCGGCCGTCGATGATCGCGGCGCGCAGCTCGCCGTGCAGGCCGCGCAGCAGCTGGCGCGAGCCGCGCGGCGGCAGGCGGATGTCGAGCTCCAGAAGTGGTTCCATCGATTTATCTGAAACCGGATCTTTTTAAGTACCGGACGCGAGGCGATCATAGACCCCGCGACGACCACCGGAGCCCCCCGCGATGATCGACCTCTACTACTGTGCGACGCCCAACGGGCTGAAGCTGCGCATGTGCCTGGAGGAGACCGGGCTGCCTTATCGCATCGTGCCGGTGAACCTCGGCCGCGGTGAGCAGTTCCGCCCGGAGTTCCTGGCCATCTCGCCGAACAACAAGATCCCCGCGCTGGTCGACCACGATCCGGCCGACGGCGGCGAGCCGCTCGCGCTGTTCGAGTCCGGCGCGATGCTGTGGTACCTGGCCGAGCGCAGCGGAGCGCTGCTGCCGCACGATCCGCGCGGCCGGCTGGAGACGATGAAGTGGCTGTTCTGGCAGGTCGGCGGCCTCGGGCCGATGGCCGGCCAGGCGGGCCACTTCCGCGTGCACGCGCCCGAGCCCGTGCCGTATGCGATCGAGCGCTACACGCGCGAGACGGCACGGCTGTACGGCGTGCTGAACAAGCGCCTCGAAGGGCGCGAGTTCATCAGCGGCGCGTACTCGATCGCCGACATCGCCTGCTATCCGTGGATCGTGCCGCACGATGGCCACGGCCAGGACCTGCAGGCCTTTGCGCACCTGAAGCGCTGGTTCGATAGCATCGCGGCGCGGCCTGCGACGATCCGCGCCTACGGCCAGGCCACCGACGCGTACGCGCGCAGCGCCGCGCCGCTCACCGAGGAGCAACGTCGCCACCTGTTCGGAGTCACCGCATGATCAACGCCCTCCATGTCGTCACCAGCGCCAGCCCCTTGTCGGCCGACGGCCCGTGGATCCCCGAAGGCCCCGGCAAGTGGTCGCGGCCGCTGCGCTTCCTGAAGGACGATCGCGGCTGGGTCGAGCTGATGCGCCTGGAGCCGGGCATCAAGCTGGGCCTGCACCGCCACACCGGCGAGGTGCACGCGTTCAACCTCGAAGGGCAGCGCCGGCTGTGCACCGGCGAGACCGTCGGGCCCGGCGACTACGTGCACGAGCCGGCCGGCAACGTCGACTGGTGGGAGTCGGTCGGCGACGTGCCCCTGGTCGTGATGGTGGTGGTGATGGGCGCCGTCGAGTACGTCAGCCACGACGGCACGGTCAAGCGCCGCATCACGACCGCCGACCGCATCGCCGACCATCGCCGCCACTGCGAAGCGGCCGGCATCGAGCCGCAGGACCTGCTCGAGCGCTGACAGGCGAAGCACCTCCGGGAAAGGAAATCGAGCTGGTGCGCGACTGAGCGCGCGCCAGTTCGACAAGTGGCTGCGACGCAGGTTAGGCTTGGGGCCAATGGATCAACAAGGCAGCCCATGGGCATGCACCTGCGGCGCATCGTCGTGACCGAAAACGGGGTCTACCAGCCGCCACCGGTTCGGCTCGAAGTGGCCCTGCTGGCACTGGCGCTGCTCGCGGTCGCGCTCGCTCTGCTGGTCGGCAGGCTCTCGCTCGCTTCCGCGTTGTTCGATCTCGCGCTGCTCGTCGCGCTGGTGGCGGCACGTGTCATCGAGTACCGAAAGCACGGCCGCCTCGGCAGACCGAGCACCGCCCTTCTCGGGAACACGCTCGTCTTCGCGCGGCCCAATGACTCGCGAGGCGACCTGCGCTTCGCCGTCGCGGATCTGCAGCAAGTCGTCATCTACGGGCGCGTCGGCCGGCGCACCTACAGGTTCGTGCGGCAGGACGGCACATGTGTTGAAGCCGGTCCAATGTGGAGGCGCAGCATCGAGCTGCCCGTCACACAGTTCCTGCTTCGTCGGCTGCCACCCGCAGTGCAGGTCACCGTGGCGGAGCCTCAGACCTTGTTCGCTTCCATTCGCGGCGATGGCCCTTGACGTGAGGAGTCACGTGGAACCCATCTTCCGTTGCCCGATGTGCAAGGGCCCGATCGCAATGTGGGCGGCGCACCCGGAGTTCACTTGCCATCATTGCCACTGGTCGCTGTCGTCAAACCGTGGAGTCGCTGTTGCACGCGCAGTCGCCGTTGCGGCGGTCGCCGAGCTGGTGCTCTTCGTTGGCCTTTGGCTCTTGTTGGGCGGGCCATCCGCTGCGCTGGGTGTGTGGCTGACCGCAAGTTGCGTCGTCGGCTACGGCGTGGGTTGGTTCGCGCTCAAGAGCTTCGCCGTTCTCACGCCGCTTCGTCCACCGACGCATTCGCTGCGCAAGAGTGCGGCACATCAGCCCGTCAACCCCTGACCCTCGCCTGGCGTTTTTGACGCACAAGTTGGTCAAGCGCATGACGCAGACAAGGTCTTTCGTCGAGCCCTGCGATCACCACCGATTGCGCAGCTCGCGCAGCTTCAGGAACACGGTGCGCGGGTCGGGCGAGTCGGGCAGATCGGGAAAGGCTTCGCGCAACTTCGCGATCACCGTCGGGCTGGTCAGGCGAAAGAAGGTGTTGATCTGCATCTCGACATCCAGCGTCGAGACATAGGCATCGTTCGGATCCTGACTCGCGAGCCGCTCGAGCATGTCCTGCGCCTGCCGATTGTCCGGTTCGCGGCTCAGCGTGAAGCGCAGATTGTTTTCGATGTAGTCGTGGCCCGGATAGATCAATGTCGCCGGGGACAGGCGGGCGAGCTGCCCGGAGAAGGTCTTGTAGAGCTCCGCCGGATGACCGCCGTGATGGCAATTCCCGGCGCCGGCGTTGAACAGCGTGTCCCCGCAAAAGAGCGCCGGCCGGTCGGTGTGCGACAACAGGCAGACGTGACACATCGTGTGGCCCGGCGTGTCGAGCGCCTCGAGCTCCACCGTCTTGCCCACCTTCACCACGTCGCCCGCGGCCAGGCCCCGCGCGATGTCGGGGATCTTGTCGGCGGCATTCTTGTGCGCGAGGATCCTGGCCCCGGTCGCCCGGACCATCGCCTCGTTCCCGCCGGTGTGGTCACGGTGCTCGTGGGTGTTCAGGATCTGGGTGATGTCCCAGCCTTCTTCCTTGGCGGCCTGCAGGCACTTCTCGTGATCCAGCGGGTCGATCGCGAGCGCCTCGCCGGTCTCGCTGCAGGCGATGAGGTAGTTGAAATTGCGGTAGGCATTGCCGGTCCAAATCTGCTTGACGATCACGGCTTCATCTCCGAATCTGAATCTATGTGCTTCCAAGCATAAGGAGACGCGCCATGAAGGTCTACTGCCACCCGGTTTCAACGACGAGCCGGATCGTCATGCTGTATGCCGCGCAGGAGGCGCCCGAGCTCGAGTTCCAGCTCGTCGACCTGCTGAGCGGCGAGCATCTGAAGCCGCCCTATGCGGCGATCAATCCGAACTGCCTGGTCCCGGTGCTGGAAGACGGGGACTTTCGCCTCACCGAGAGCTCGACGATCCTCAAGTACCTCGCCGACCTGAACGGCTCGCCGTCGTACCCGACCGACCTGCGCCAGCGCGCCCGCGTCAACGAGATGATGGACTGGTTCAACACCAACCTCTATCGCGACCTCGCATACGGGCTCGTCTACCCGCAGGTCTTTTCGCAACACCGCCGGCCCAGCCCCGAGGTCCAGGCGGCCACGCTGGCCTGGGCCAAGGAAAAAGCCAAAGGCTGGCTCGCGATCCTGGACGGCCACCTGATCGGTGCGAACAAGCGCTACCTCTGCGGCGACACGATCACGCTCGCCGACTACCTCGGCGCCGAGGTGGTGGGCTTGGGAGAGCTCATCCGCTGCAACTACTCGGCGTACGCCAACGTCGAGCGCTGGCTGCAGACCATGAAGGCACTGCCGAGCTGGCCGAAAGTGCACGAGGCCTTCGACGGCTTCGCCGGCTCGCTGAAGGACACGCGGTTCGTCGCGATTTGACCATTCCGCACCCCATCCCCGAAGGACAAACCCATGCTCAAGAAACTTCATCACAACGCCTACCGCTGCCGCGACTCGGAGGCGACACGGCGGTTCTACGAGGACTTCCTGGGCATGCGGCTGGCCGACACGCTGGAGATCAAGGAGACCCAGACGGGGCGCAAGACCGAGACGCTGCACACCTTCTATGAACTCGACGACGGCTCGTACCTGGCCTTCTTCGAAGCGCCGGACATGCCGTTCGAGTTCAAGGCGCAGCACGACTACGACCTGCACATCGCGCTCGAGGTGGATGAAGCCGCGCTGCAGCCGATGATGGCGAAGGGACGCTCGCTGGGCATCGAGACGCGCGGCATCTCCGACCACGGCTTCATCCACTCGATCTACTTCCGCGATCCGAACGGCTACGTGATCGAGCTGACGGCGAAGGTGCCGGACCAGGAGCAGGCCATGGACCCGGCGACCAACGGGGCACGCGCCAAGCTCGATCGCTGGCAGGCAGCCAAGGCGCGCTGATCGTGAGTCAGGGTGCTCGAGTCGCTGTCGCCGGCATTGCGCCGCCCGGGATGATGGCGCCGCGATGTTGGATCACGGTCGCGGCCAGGCGGTTGCCTGCAGCCACGGCTTCGGGCGCCGTGGCGCCGGTGAGGCGCGCCGCGAGATAGGCGCCAGCAAACGAGTCCCCCGCGGCGGTCGTATCGATGACCGGGTCGACGCCGAGCGTGGGCACTTCGTGCAGGCCCTCGCTTCCATTGCGCACCAAGGTCGGCGCGCGCCCGCGCTTGACCACCAGTTCGGCACACTCCAGCGCGAGCGCGCGTTGCAGTGCCGCCTCGGCCGTGGCGTCGCCGTGCAACAGCTGTTCGTCGTCGAGCGTCAGCAGCGCGATGTCGGCCAGCGCCAATGCTTCGGCATGGGCCGCGCGGGCAGGTGGCACCCCAGGCCACAGCTGCGGTCGGTAGTTGTTGTCGAACACCACCCTGCCGCCGTGGGAGCGAACACGGCGCATGGTCTCGAACAAGCGCTGGCGCGCCGCAGGGGCGAGGATCGCCAGGCTGATGCCGCTGACGACCAATGCCTGCAACTGCGCAGCGGCTGCCTCGAGCGGCGTCTGCACTGCATCGAAGTACGCGCGTGCGGCGCTGTTCTCGCGCCAGTAGCTGAACTGTCGTTCGCCCCGCGCGTCGACCTGGATCGTGTACAGACCGGGCAAGCGATCGGGCAGGCGGCGCACGAGCTCGCAGCCGATGCCTTCGGCCGCCCAGGCGGCAAGCATCGCATCGCTGAATCGGTCGACGCCCAAGGCGCTGGCGTAACTCACCGCGATGCCGCGCGCACGCCCGCAGCGCGCCAGGTAGATGGCCATGTTCAGCGTGTCGCCGCCGAAGCTCTGTCGCATCAGGCCCGACCCGTCGCCTTGCAGCTCGATCATGCACTCGCCAAACAGGGCGACGCGGACGGGGTCTTGCATCACGCGGGCGACGTGGCCGAATCGCCGAAGCTGAACTGCACCTTCATGGCACGCGAGCGGTCGCCAGCCAGCTCGAACGCTTGTGCCGCCTGCTCGATCGGGAAACTCGCGGTCAACAGCGGGCTCAAGTTCACGCGCCGGTTCGAAATCAAATCGACGGCCCAGCCGAACTCGTGCGCGGCGCGGAACGCGCCGCGCAGGGTGATCTCCTTGGTCACCACCAGCATCGCCGGCAAGGCGACTTCGCCGCCCAGTCCGACCATCACCAGCGTGCCCTTCGGCCGGGTGACCGCGATCCCGTCGAGCAGGCCGCGCGGATTGCCCGAACACTCGATCGTGACATCGAAGTAGCCCTTGTCCGCGGTGAAGGCCTGCAGCGCCTGCGGGTCGGCACTGACGTCCAGCACGCGGTCCGCGCCGACGCGCGCCGCCGTGGCGAGGGCTTGCGCACTGATGTCGGTGGCGACGATCTCGCCGGCTCCGGCCAGCCGCGCGGCGACGATCGCGAGGCAGCCGATCGGCCCGCAGCCAGTGACCAGCACGCGCTTGGCCAACAGGGGGCCGGCTTGCGACACCGCGTGCAGCGCCACCGAGAACGGTTCGGCGAATGCCGCTTCGGCGGCGCTGGTACCGGGGGCGACGCGATAGGCCTGGCTCTCGTCGATGATCATCTCTTCGCGGAACGCGCCCTGCACATGCGGGAAGCGCATGGCGCTGCCGTAGTAGCGCACGTCCAGGCATTGGTTCGGGTGCCCCTCGACGCAGTAGCGGCAACGCCCGCAGGCCATGTTCGGGTTGATCGCGATGCGCTCGCCCACCTGGACGCGCGTGACGCCGGGGCCGATGGCGACGACAGTGCCGGCCACCTCGTGGCCGAGGATCATCGGCTCCTTCAGGCGCACGGTGCCGAAGCCGCCGTTGCGGAAGTAGTGCAGGTCGGAGCCGCAGATGCCGCCGGCGCCCAGCTTGACCTTGACCTGGCCCGCGCCGGGATCGGCAACGGCGGAGGATTCGATGCGCAGGTCGAGCGGCGCGTGGATGACGAGAGATCGCATGGGATTTGCCTTTGCTATTTCTGAATCGTCACGGTGGTCAACAACTTCTTGAAGTAGTCGGACGACGCGCTCATGAACGGCTTGAACTGCTCGCCCTCCATGTAGGCGACGATCAGGTTGCCCTTGGCCATCGCGTCCTTGAACGCGGGGTCGTCGACCGTCTTGCGGGTGACATCGCGCAGATAGTTGACGATCTCGGGCGGCGTGCCCTTGGGCACGCCCAGGCCACGCCAGGTTCCGAGCGACAAGTCGACGCCGCGCTCCTTGAAGGTCGGGACCGCCGCGTACAGGCCGGGCAGGCGCTGGTCGGCCATCACCACCAGCATCTTCAACTTGCCGGCTGCAACATAGCTGCTCACTTCGGCCGGGCTGACCGCGATCGCGTCGACGTGCCCGCCCATCAAGCCGAGCACGCTGGGTGCCGCGCCCTGAAACGGGACGTGGTTGAAGCGCACGCCGGTCTTCTCCTCGACCGCCGCCGCGGCCAGGTGCCAGATGGTGCCGCTGCCGGCGTTGCCCATCGTCACCGTGCCGGGATTCTTGCGGGCGTGCTCGAGGAAGGCTTCGACCGTGTTCCACGGCGCGTCGGCGCGCACGGTGATCGCGCCCGGATCGGCGTTGATGCGGGCGATGGCGATGAAGTCGTTGGTGCCGAACTTGATCATGCCCAGGTGCGGAATGATCGCCAGCTCGGAGATCAGCACGCTGACCTTGTAGCCGTCGGGCGCCGCGCGCTGCACTTCGCCCATGCCGATGCCGCCGCTCGCGCCGGGCTTGTTCGTGACGACGATAGTCTGCGGCATGTACTTGCGAGCCACCTCGGCGAAGTTGCGCGCCATCACGTCGGTGCCGCCACCGGCCGACGAGGGCACGACGAACTCAATGGGGCGATTGGGGTAGTCGGCCGCCATCGCAGGCGCCAGCGCCAACAAGGACGCCAGCAAGAAAGCGAAAGCGCCGGCGATCGTCGAGCGGACAAGGGTTCGCGTCATCTTCGTCTCCATCGGGTCTTGATTTGCACTCACAACACGGACAGCATGCCGCCGTCCACATAGATCATCTGGCCGTTGACGTAGCCGGACGCCGCCGACGCGAGATAGACCGCGGTGCCGATCAACTCGTCGGGCCGGCCCCAGCGCCGCGCCGGCGTGCGGCCCTTGACCCAGGCATCGAAGCTCGGGTTGTCGAGCAGCGCGCGGTTCATCTCGGTCAGCATGTAGCCCGGGCCGATCGCGTTGACCTGGATGTCGTGCTCGGCCCACTCGGCCGCCATCGCGCGGGTCAGCATCTTGATGCCGCCCTTCGCGGTGGTGTAGGGCGCCACGGTGGCGCGCGCCAGCTCGCTGGTCACCGAGCCGATGTTGATGATCTTGCCGCCGCGCTGGCGCGCGATCATGCGGCGCGCCGCCTCGCGCCCGACCAGGAACGCGCTCGTCAGGTTGGTGTTGATCACCTTGTTCCAGTCGTCCGCGCTCACGTCGACCAGCGGCTTGCGCAGCTGGATGCCGGCGTTGTTGACCAGGATGTCGATCTCCACACCGGCCGCATCGAGCCGCTCAAAGGCCCGCAGCACGGCGGCCTCGTCGGTGACATCGAAGGTGGCCTCGTGGACGACATGGCCGGATTCGCGCAAGGCCTTGGCGGCCGCACCGACGCGCGCCGCATCGGTGCCGTTGACGACCAGCGACGCGCCGGCATCGGCCAGGCCGCGCGCGATGGCCTGGCCCAGGCCGCGCGACGAGCCGGTCACCAGCGCGGTGCGCCCGCTGAGGTCGAAGAGTGTGGTGGACATAGGCGCTCCTACAGTTCGCTGCGCCGCACGCTCAGGTCGGGTCGCTTGAAGACCGCGGGCTGCAGCTCGACCCCGAGTCCCACCCCTTCCATCGGATAGACGTGGCCGTCGCGGATCGTCGGCACCGCGGTCACCAGCTCGTTGTACCAGCCGCGGTAGAAGGCCCGCACCGACTCCTGGATCAGCGTGTTGGGCTGGCTGAACGAAGTGTGCACCGCCGCCGCGAAGCCGACCGGCCCGGTGCAGTCGTGCGGCGCGAACGGGCGGTGGTAGGTCTCGGCCATCGCCGCGATCTTGCGGCCCTCGGTGATGCCGCCGGTCCAGCACAGGTCGACCATCACGACGTGCGTCGCGTCGCGCTCCAGCATGTCCTTGTAGGCCCAGCGCGAGCCCAGCGTCTCGCTGGCGCAGACCGGCACGTCGGTGCAGCGCGCGTACTCCGCCAGCGCCTGCGGCGAGTTCATGCGGATCGGGTCTTCGTACCAGGTCGGCGCATACGGCTCGAGCGCCTTCGCGATCTTCTTGGCCGTCGGCAGGTTCCACAGCGAATGGAACTCGACCATGATCTCCATCTTGTCGCCGACCGCCTTGCGGATCTTCTCGAAGGGTTCGATCGCGCGCTTCATCTGCGCCGCGCTGATGTGCAGGCCCTGGTTCTCCTGCGCCGCGGGGTCGAAGGGCCAGATCTTCATCGCGCCGATGCCTTGCTCGAGCAGGCTTTCGGCCAGCGCATCGGCGCGGTTCATGAATCCATCGAGGTCCTCGTAGGGCCCTTCGGCCTTGCCCACGCTCCAGTTGGACACGGGCCGGATGTTGTTGCTGCGAACGTAGCGGTAGCCGGCACAGGTGTTGTAGACGCGCAGCTTGTCGAAGCACAGGCCGCCGAGCATCTGGTGCACCGGCTGCTGGCAGACCTTGCCGAAGGCGTCCCACAGCGCGATGTCGATCGCCGAGGCGGCGCGGTACTCGGCGCCGGTCGACGACTGCGCCATCGGCAGGTTGACCATCTCCTTGTTGAGCGCCTCGATGTGCAGCGGGTTGCGTCCGAGCAGGCGCGCGGCCAGGATGTCGTGGATGTGCGCCTCGACGGCGCCGGCGCCGTAAAAGGTTTCGCCGAGGCCGATCACGCCGGCGTCGGTGTGCACGCGCACCCACAGGACGTTGGCGAATTCTTCGGTGCGCAGGGTTTCGATCGCGGTGATCTTCATGAGGCAGTCAGTGGGTCGAGGAAGTGGAAGGGTCGCGCCGGAACGAAGCACCGGCGAAGCTGTGCAGAGAAGGCGCGACATGAGCCGCCTGCGCTGCGCAATTGCATAGGCGCTTCGCTTCGGCGGCTCAGGCCGCCACGGCGAGACTCGCGGCGGGCCGCGCGGTCAAGCGTTGCGACCCGTCGGGCGCGAACAGCACCGCGTCGCGCAGGTCGAGGCCGATGCGCACGGGGTCGCCGGCACGCAGCGCGCTGTAGCCGGGCTCGGCCACCATGATTTCGTCGGGCGCCGCGCCCTCGTCGCGATGGGCGGTGCGTGCGTCGGCGAGCTTGATGCTGATGATCGATTCGGCACCGATATGCTCGACCAGCACGACCTGCCCGGACAGCGTCGCATCGGTCGCGTGGCGGGCCAGGGTCAATGCGCTCGGGCGTACGCCGAGCAGCGCCGGCTGCGCCGCGATGCCCGCCAGCTGTACCGGCAGCGGCAGCGCCAGCGGGCCGACCTGCACCATACCGTCGGGTGCGATGCGTGCTTCGAGCAGGTTCATCGGCGGCGTGCCGATGAAGCGCGCGACATAGGCGTTGGCCGGGTTGGCGTAGATCTCGCGCGGCGCGCCGAATTGCTGCACCACGCCGTCACGCATCAGCGCGATGCGCGTGCCCATCGTCATCGCTTCGATCTGGTCGTGCGTCACGTAGACGAAGGTGCCGCCGACCTCGCGGTGCAGCTTGATGATCTCCGCGCGCATGGCCGTGCGCAGCTTCGCGTCGAGGTTGGACAGCGGTTCGTCCATCAGGAACACCTCGGGCTGGCGCACCATCGCGCGGCCGAGCGCCACGCGCTGCCGCTGCCCGCCCGAGAGGGTGCGCGGGTGGCGGTCGAGCATCTCGGTCAGCGCCAAGGTCCGGGCCGTGCGCTCGACCAGGTCGCGCACCGCGGGCGAGCGCTCGATGCGGCGCTTGGCCCAGCCGCCCAGCAGCGGCAGGTGGAACCACCAGCGGAACTGCCGCATGATCAGCGGGAACGTGATGTTGCGCCGCACCGTCATGTGCGGATACAGCGCATACGACTGGAACACGAAGGCCATGTCGCGCGCACTCGGCGGCAGCGTGTCGACGCGGCGCTGATCCAGATGGATCTCGCCGCTCGACACCTTCTCGAGTCCGGCCAGCATGCGCAGCAGCGTCGACTTGCCGCAGCCCGAGGGGCCGAGCAGGACCAGGAATTCACCGTCGGAGACATCGAGGCTGATGTCGTTGACCGCGGCCTTGGCGCCGAACGCCTTGGTGACGTGCGCGAGTTTGATCGAAGCCATGGGGAGTGCGCCTGTCGCTGTGTTCAGCCCTTGACGCTGCCGGCCGTCATGCCGGAAACGACGTAGCGTTGAACGAAGAGGTAGAAGACGACGGCGGGCAGCGTGTACATCAGGCCGATCGCCATCACGGTGTGCAGCGGCGTGCTCAGCTCGCCGACGAAGCCGGCCAGCCCGACCGACGCGGTGCGCAGGGCCTGGTCGCTGACCAGCGTCTGCGCGAACACGTATTCGTTCCAGCCATGGAAGAAGGCGATCACCGCGGCCGCCGCCAGGGTCGGCCCGACCAGCGGGATCACCACCGACAGCACGATGCCCGGGCGCGAACAGCCGTCGATGCAGGCCGCTTCCTCGACATCGATCGGCACGCCGTCGATTGCGCCCTTGAGGATCAGGGTGATGACCGGCACGGTGAAGGCGGTGTTCGCGAGGATCAGCCCGGTCAGCGTGTTGAGCAGCCCGATCTGGCCGAAGATCGCGTAGAGCGGCACCACCAGCATCGCCTCGGGCAGCATCTGCGTCACGAACAGGCCGAGCCCGAACAGGCCCCAGCCCTTGAAGCGCATCCGCGACAGCGCGTAGGCCGGAAAGATCGCCAGCGCCAGGCTCAAGCCCGCCGTGCCGAAGGCGACGATGGCGCTGTTCTTCAGCCAGACCGTCACCTCGGTACCACTGAACGCAGCGCGGTAGACGCCCGCTTCCGACGGCGAGGGCAGCAGCTGCGGCTGCGCGGCGAACAGCGCCGGTGACGGCGTCAGCGAGGTCACCAACATCCAGTACAAGGGGAACGCCGCCAGGCCCAGCAGGCCGAGCACCGCCGCGATGCGCACGCCGTGCCGCCACTCGATGCGGCCGTTCATGCGCGTTGCCCCCGCGCGCGTTCGGCGCGCGTCGTGTAGCGGAAATAGGCCACCGTCACCAGCAGCGCGATGGACAAGCCCACCATGCCGACGGCCGCGGCGGCGCCGAGCTCGCGGTAGACGAAGGCGCGCCGGTACAACTCGATCACCAGCGTGTTGGTCGAGCCGATCGGGCCGCCTTGGGTCATCAGCCAGATCAGGTCGAAGCGGCGCAGCGACCAGATGGTGATGAACAAGGCGAGCAGCGTGACCGTCGGCTGGATCGTCGGCCAGACCACGGCGCGGAACACGCTCAGCCGGTCGGCGCCGTCGATCACCGCCGCTTCGCGCAGCTCCGACGACACGCCCTGCAGGGCCGCCAGAATGACCACCGACGCGAACGGGAAGATCTGCCACACCGTGGTCAGCAGCACGGCGGGCAGCGCCAGCGACGGGCTGTCGAGCCAACTCTCGCTGCCCAGCGGCAAGCCGAGCAGGCGCATGCCGTGGTTGACGATGCCGTATTGACCGTTGAACATCCAGACGAAGATCAGCGCCACCGCCACCGGCGGCGCGGCCCACGGGATCGTCACCAGCGAGCGGGCGATCGCGCGACCGCGGAACGGCGCATCGAGCAGCAGTGCGGCGCCGAGCCCGAGGCCGATCGCGAGCACCACGCAGGACACCGTGTAGACCGCGGTGATCCACAGCACCCGATGGAAGTCGGACACTGCGGCCAGGTCGGCGTAGTTCTCGAGGCCGACGAACTGGTGCTTGCCCGGTGCGAGCAGCGAGGTCGACGTGAAGCTGAGGTATAGCTCCTGCAGCAGCGGGTAGCCCTGGAACAGCAGCAGGTAGACGACCAGCGGCGCCGCGAACAGGTAGGGCACCCAATCGATGCGCGGCCGCGCCGCCGCGCTCGATGTGCTCGCTTGGCCGGGTCGCTGCCGTATCAGAGCCGTTGCCATGCGCGCTCGCTCACTTGCGCAGCACGCGCGAGACGACCTGCTGCTGTGCATCGTCCATCGCTTTCTTCGGATCGACGCCGCCTTGCAACACCTTCAGCACGTTCTCCAGCACGACTTGCTGGATCTCTGGCGTCTTCAGCTCCAGCCCCTGCACCAGCTGCGGCACGCTGTGAGACGTCTGCTCGTCGTAGACCTTGAGCCACGGCTTTTTCGCGAGATCTTCCGGGCTGCGATCGACGATGGTGGCCACGTTGCTCGCGCCGAGCAGGGCCTGCAGTTCCCTCTGGTTGTCCGGCTGCATCACCCACTTGACGAAGGTGGCCGCGGCCGCCTTGTGCTTGGTGTTGGCGTTGATCGTCAGCGGCGCGTAGACGAGCCCCTGCGCGCGCGTCGGGAACGGGCTCGGCGCGGCGGCCAGCGGCAGGTCGGGCGCCTGCTGGGTGAAGATGCCGGCGACGCCGCCGTTGTCGATTTCCATCGCGAGCTTGCGCTCCCAGAACATGCGGCGATAGGTCGCGGCGTCGGTGCCCTTGGGGGTGATGCCGGCGTCGTAGACCTTCTTGTAGGCCGCCACGCCCGCGATCACCTTGGGGCTGTTCAGCGTCGGGTTGCCGCGCTCGTCGCTCCAGCGTCCGCCGAAGCCGTAGACAAAGTTGCACAGGTCCTGCCAGTAGCCCGGCGCCTCGGCCATCGTGGCCCGGTAGGCATAGCCGTACACGCCGTTGCCGGTTGTCGTTTTCGCGCTGGCGAGGAACTCGTCGAAGCTCGCCGGCGCCTTGCCGCCCTTGACGAGCGTCGGGTTGTACAAGAGCACGTAGTTGCTGGTCTCGAACGCCACGCCGTAGCGCTTGCCGCCGACCATCATGTATTTGTCGGTGGCAGCGAACTTGTAGTCGCCGGTCTTGATGACGTCATCCAGCGGCAGGATGCGCTCGGCCTGCACCGCCGCGTAGAAATCCATCAGGTCGAAGCGCACGAGGTCGGGGCCTGCGCCGCCGCCCATTTGGGTGAACACGGTTTTCGCCAGGGTTGCGAACGGCAACGCGATGGGCTGCACCTCGATCGCGTTCTGGCTCTTGTTGAACTTGTCGACCCAGGCCTTCAGGCGGTCGCCACGGCCCGCTTCGCTGAAGGTCACACCCGCGAAGGTGATCACTTCCCTGGCCTGGGCCCAGGCCAGGGACGGGCCGCAGACGGCGAGCGCCGTCAACAGGGCGCCAGCGGCGCAGCGGATGCGGTGCAGGCGAACGGTCGAGTATGAGCAACGGTTCATCGGTGGGTCTCCTGGCGTCGTCGTGTGCCACAAGAATATCGTGATATTTCACGAAGCATAGTTCACGTTTTCCCTAGTCCGAGCCGATCGGGCAATCCTTGTTCCAGAGCGGCGGAGCGGCGCTCGCCACGGCCCTGCTGGAAAAACCCACCGCGAATTGGGCATGCAGCGAAAATTGCGATTGTCGAATATCACAACATGTTTTAGCATTCCAGTACCCGATCCCGCTTCGCTGCCGGTGTGCGAAGCGGGAGTGCAAGACAGGAGAAGGCCGATGGCCCGCAAGATCCAGAAGCGTCCGAAACTCATCGAGGTCAACAGCGCGTCCGCCGCCGCGTCAGAGCAGGCCGCGCCGCGTGGGCGCAGCCCGATGAATCTGTTCGAACTCGCCTACGAGGGCATCGAAGACCGGCTCGTCAACTGCCAGTTGAAGCCGGGCCGTTTCCTCGCGATGCAGGACTTGCAGGCGCTGGTCAGCTTCGGGCGCACGCCGGTGCACCAGGCGGTCAACCGCCTGGCCGCCGACACGCTGCTCATCGTCCACCCGCGGCGCGGCCTGCAGATCGCACCCATCGATCTGGCGCGCGAACGCGTGCTGCTGCGGCTGCGGCGCGATGTCGAGCGCTTCGTCATCCGACTGGCCGCCGAGCAGTCGAGCTCCTCGCATCGCAACCAGATGCTGCATCTCAAGCGACAGTTGCGCGAGAACCGCGAGCAGATCGACATCGAGAAATTCAACCTGATCGACCGCCGCCTCGACCGGCTGTTCATGGCGGCCGCGGGCGAGCCCTTCGTCGAAAACACGCTGCGGCCGCTGCACACGATCTTTCGCCGCCTCGGCTGGATCTATCACACGCAGGTCGCCGCAGGCGCCAGCCTGTTGAAGACGATCGACGCCCACCTCACGCTGCTCGATGCGGTGGCCAACCGCCATGTCGACGCGGCGATTGCCGCCTCGGACGAACTGATCGACTTCGTCGACAGCATGTTCGACGTGCTCGAACGCGAGATCGATCCGGCGCTGCTCGACTGCAGCCTCGACAGTCTCGACGGCGCCTGACCACCCTGGAGCTTGTCCATGCGCATCGTGTTTCACGGCGAGAACGCCGCCTCATTCAGCGTCGGCTTCGCCGAGCTGCTCACTCACGGCGCCGAGATCGTCGTGCTGCCGGACGTGCTCGCCAGCGAGTCCGATCGCGCGAGCTACGCCGCCGCCGACGTCGTGGTCGGCGTCCGCTACGACGCGACCCTGCCGCGCCCCGAGCGACTCGCGCTGTTCCATGTGCCGGGCGCCGGCTTCGATGCGGTCGACCTGCCGGCGCTGCCGGCCGGGGCCCTCGTCTGCAATTGCTTCGGGCACGAAACGGCGATTGCCGAGTACGTGATGTCGGCCCTGCTGGCGCGCCATGTGCCGCTCGCCGACGCGGACTCGCGCCTGCGCCGGGGCGACTGGGCCTACTGGGCCGGCGCGCCCGAGCGGGTGCACGACGAACTGGCCGAGAAAACCATCGGCCTGCTCGGCTTCGGGCACATCGGCCAGGCGATCGCCGTGCGCGCCAAGGCCTTCGAGATGCGCGTCCACGTGGCCAACCGCAGCGCCGTGGCCGAATCGCCAGGGGTCGATCGCTGGTTCGCGCTGGACGACCTCGCCGAGTTCTGGGGCTCGGCCGACGCGCTTGTCGTCTCGCTGCCGTTGACGGCGCAAACCACGGGCATCGTCGGCGCCGCCGCCTTCGCGGCGATGCGGCCGAGCGCCGTCGTGCTGAACGTCGGCCGCGGCGCCACCATCGACGAGCAGGCCTTGTACGACGCGCTGGCGAGCCAGCGCATTGCCGGCGCCATCATCGACACCTGGTATCGGTACCCTGCGCCCGGGCAAGGGCAGGTGCTGCCCTCGGCGCTGCCTTTCCATACGCTGCCCAACATCGTGATGACGCCGCACATGTCGGCCTGGACGAGCGGCACGATCCGCCGCCGTCAGCGCGTCATTGCCGACAACATCGCGCGGCGCTTCGAAGGCCGGCCTTGCCTGAATGTGATTCGCCCGATGTCCTGACCTCACGAGGCTCCTGCGGCTGAGTCGCGAGGCAACGCCAACGGGTGCGCCGACACCCCCACCGTGTCGGCCGCCACCGCCGACAAGCTGCAGTGGGTCGGCGTGGAGCAGCTGCGGGCACGCTCGATCAACACCGAATCGCCGAACTCGTGGGTGCGGTAGCCGCGGCGCAGCAGTTCGACATGGGCGCGGCGCAGCAGCGCATCGGGCACGAAGGCGCGCAACAGCTCGTAATGGCTGGTGCCCGGTTCGTGCGTGCCGCTGACGACCGCGTCGACGACGCGCAGCGGCGTGTCTGCGCCGATGCGCTGATCGGCCACGCCCTCGCCGGCGCGCAGCGGCCCGTGCCGCGACGCCGCGTGTTCGAGCGCGCGGGTGACCGTGGTGCCGAGCGCGATGACGCGGCCACCGCGTTCGCGCGTGTCGCCGATCGAGCGCAGCGTTGCCGCCGGCAAGTGATACGGCTCGTCGAACGGCAGCCTCGCATCCAGCGCCGCGTCGCCGGTCGACGAGATGCCGGCCGCATGGGTGAGCGTGGCGAAGCCGACGCCGCGCGCTTTCAGCGCGGCGAGCAATTGCCAGTCGAGCACGAAGCCGGCCGACGGCGGCTCGAATGCGACCGGCAGCGCGGCCACGCGCGTCCACACGTCCCACAGCGCGAGCGGCTCGCTCAGGTGCGCGTACTGGATCGGCTTGCCGTGGCGTGCGATGCCGGCCCAGATGGCGTCGGGCGTGCCGTCGAAACGCAGCACGATCAGGCGCGGATGGGCGAGCGTGCGCAACACGGTCGCGCGCAGCGGGCCCAGTTCGAGAACATCGCCCGAGCGCAAGTCGGGCGGCGCCGCGCGGTCTTCGGTGCGCGTGCGATGGTCGCCTTCGCCGAAGACGATCGCAGTGAACTCGCGCACGTCGTCGACCGCGAGCGAGCGGCGGCCGGCGAGCCGCACTTCGATGGCCGCAGCGCTGCGTTGATGCACGCCGGCGAGGCTCGCCGGCAGCGTGGCCGCGTCGTTGGCGACGAGCAGGTCGCCGGCGCGCAGGAAGTCCGCCAGGCGCGCACGAGGCGCATGGTGCAGGCCGCCGGCCGCGTCGACGACGAGCAGCTTCGCGTCGCGCGGACGCTGGAGGGGAACCTGCGCCGCCTTCATGCGGCACGCCCTGGCGCGTCGAACGCGCCTTCGATCAGCGCGAGGATCTCCCGCGCCGCATCCTGCGGCCGCTTCAGCGTGGCCGGGTCGGCATCGGGCACCGCCTGCGCATGCAGCGGCGTGTCCATGTCGCCGGGGTCGACGGCGAGCACGCGCACCCCGTGCGGGCGCAGCTCTTCGTCCCAGATGCGGGTGAGCTGCAGCAACGCGGCCTTGCTCGCGCCATAGGCGCCCCAGCCTTCGTACGGCGTGACGGCGGCGTCGCTGGTGATGTTGACGACGAGCGCCGGCCGGCCGTCGCGCGCCGCCGCGCTGAGCGCGCCGAGCAGCGCCTTGGTCAGGCGGAAGGGGCCGACCAGGTTGGTCGCGAGCGCCGCTTCGAGGTCTTCGCAGTCGGTGTCGGCAAGCAGCGCGAGCGGCACCGGTCCGAGGCTCGACGCGTTGTTGATCAGCACATCGAGCCCGCCGAGGGCGGCGGCGATGCGCAGCGCGAGCGGATGGGTTTCGTCCTTGCGCGACACGTCGCCGGCGATGCCGTGGGTGCCGCTCAATCGATGCGCGACTTCGCTGACGCGCGGCGCGTGGCGCGCGACAAACGCGACCTGCGCGCCGCGTTCGCGCAGCGCCTCGACGAGGGCGAGACCGAGGCCCGAGGTGCCGCCGGTGACTGCGACGCGCAGGCCTTCGAA
>DASXQQ010000056.1:0-21229 GCA_036507085.1 Piscinibacter sp.
TTCTCGATGCTGATGCTCGTGATGAGCAACAACTTCCTGCAGCTGTTCTTCGGTTGGGAGGCGGTGGGCCTGGTGTCGTACCTGCTGATCGGCTTCTGGTACACGCGACCGACGGCGGTGTTCGCCAACATGAAGGCGTTCATCGTCAACCGGGTCGGCGACTTCGGCTTCATCCTCGGCATCGGCCTGATCGTCGCCCACGCCGGCACGCTCAGCTACAGCGAGGCCTTCGCCAAGGGGCCGGAACTCGCCAAGCTCGCGTTCCCCGGCACCGAGTGGATGCTGATCACCGTGACCTGCATTTGCCTGTTCATCGGCGCGATGGGCAAGAGCGCGCAGTTCCCGCTCCATGTCTGGCTGCCCGACTCGATGGAAGGCCCGACGCCGATCTCCGCGCTGATCCACGCGGCGACGATGGTGACCGCCGGCATCTTCATGGTGGCGCGCATGTCGCCGCTGTTCGAGCTGTCCGATACGGCGCTGTCTGTCGTGCTCGTCATCGGCGCGATCACCGCGCTGTTCATGGGCTTCCTCGGCGTGGTGCAGAACGACATCAAGCGCGTCGTCGCGTATTCGACGCTGTCGCAACTCGGCTACATGACGGTCGCGCTCGGCGCGTCGGCCTACTCGGTCGCGGTGTTCCACCTGATGACGCATGCGTTCTTCAAGGCGCTGCTCTTCCTCGCGGCCGGCTCGGTGATCATCGGCATGCACCACGACCAGGACATCCGCAACATGGGCGGGCTGCGCAAGTACATGCCCATCACCTGGATCACCTCGCTGCTGGGATCGCTGGCGCTGATCGGCACGCCGCTGTTCGCCGGCTTCTACTCGAAGGACAGCATCATCGAGGCGGTGCACGCGAGCCACCTGCCGGGCGCGGGCTTCGCCTACTTCGCCGTCGCCGCCGGCGTGTTCGTCACCGCGTTCTATTCGTTCCGCATGTACTTCCTCGTCTTCCACGGCAAGGAAAACTTCCGCCACAAGCCGTTCCCGGCGTTCGACGAGCCGCTCGACCACCACGAGGACCATGAAGAGGGTCACCCCGACCCGCACGAGACCGCCTGGGTCGTGACCGCGCCGCTGGTGCTGCTGGCGGTGCCGTCGGTGGTGATCGGCTTCCTCACCATCGGCCCGATGCTGTTCGGCGACTTCTTCAAGGACTCGATCATCGTCAACCTCGAGCGCCACCCGGCGATGGCGGAACTGGCGCACGAGTTCCACGGCGCCGCCGCCATGGCGCTGCACGGTCTCGCGTCGCTGCCGTTCTGGCTGGCCTTGGCGGGCGTGGTGCTGGCCTATGTGTTCTACATGGTGAAGCCGGCGATTCCGGCCGCGATCAAGGCGCGCTTCGGCTTCGTCTACCGTCTGCTCGAGAACAAGTACTACATGGACTGGATCAACGAGCACGTGTTGGCTCCGGGCGCGCGTCTCGTGGGGCAGGGCCTGTGGAAGGGCGGCGACGCGGGGCTGATCGACGGCGCCATCATCAACGGCTCGGCGCGCACCGTCCAAGGTTTCGCGGCCGCCGTTCGTCTGGTGCAGACCGGCTATCTCTACTGGTACGCGCTGGTGATGATCCTCGGTGTCATCGGGCTGATGACCTGGCAGTTGTGGCCCTACCTCCTCGCCCTCAAGGGCTTCTGAGCCAAGAAGAAGAACATGGGACTGTTGAGCCTTTCCATCTGGCTGCCGGTACTGTCGGGCGTGGTGCTGCTCGCGCTGGGCCGCGACGAGCATGCCCTCGCAGTGCGCCGCATTGCGCTGCTCGCGGCGGTCGCGAGCTTCCTCGTCACGCTGCCGCTGATCACCGGTTTCGATTCCGGCACCGCGGCGATGCAGTTCCAGGAGAACCTCGCCTGGATCGACCGCTTCAATGTCCACTACCGCCTCGGCATCGACGGAATCTCGGTGTGGTTCGTGCTGCTGACCGCGTTCATCACCGTCATCGTCGTCATCTCGGCCTGGGAAGTCATCGATGAGCGCGTCAACCAATACATGGGCGCGTTCCTGATCCTGTCGGGCATCATGGTCGGCGTCTTCACCGCGCTCGACGGCCTGCTGTTCTACGTGTTCTTCGAGGCCACGCTGATCCCGATGTACATCATCATCGGCGTCTGGGGCGGCCCGCGCCGGGTCTACGCGGCGTTCAAGTTCTTCCTCTACACGCTGTCCGGCTCGCTGCTGATGCTGGTCGCGCTGATCTACCTGTACTACAAGTCGGGCGGCAGCTTCGACGTCCTCGCCTGGCACAAGCTGCCGCTGGGCATGCACACGCAGACCTTGCTGTTCTTCGCGTTCCTTGCGGCCTTCGCGGTCAAGGTGCCGATGTGGCCGGTGCACACCTGGCTGCCCGACGCCCACGTCGAGGCACCGACCGGCGGCTCGGTGGTGCTGGCGGCGATCATGCTGAAGCTCGGCGCCTACGGCTTCCTTCGTTTCTCGCTGCCGATCACGCCCGACGCGTCGCACGAGTACGCCTGGTTCATCATCGCGCTGTCGCTGATCGCGGTGCTCTACATCGGCCTTGTTGCGCTCGTGCAGCAGGACATGAAGAAGCTGATCGCGTATTCGTCGGTCGCCCACATGGGCTTCGTGACGCTGGGCTTCTTCATCTTTAACGAGCTCGGCGTCTCGGGCGGCCTGGTGCAGATGATCTCGCACGGCTTCGTCTCGGGAGCGATGTTCCTGTGCGTCGGCGTGCTCTACGACCGGGTCCACTCGCGCGAGATCTCGAGCTACGGCGGCGTGGTCAACACCATGCCGACCTTCACCACGCTGGCGGTGTTCTTCGCGATGGCCAACTGCGGCCTGCCGGGCACTGCGGGCTTCGTCGGCGAATGGATGGTCATCCTCGGCACCGTCAAAGTGAATTTCTGGCTCGCCCTGCTGGCCGCGACCACGCTGGTGTTCGGTGCGGCCTACACGTTGTGGATGGTCAAGCGGGTCTACTTCGGCGCGGTCGCCAACGACGACGTGCGCGGCTTGTCCGACGCCAATCCACGCGAGGTGCTGATGCTCTCGCTGCTGGCGATCTCGGTGTTGTGGATGGGCGTCTATCCGAAGCCGTTCACCGACACGATGCATGTCTCCGTCGACGCGCTGCTCAAGCACGTGGCGGTGTCCAAGCTCAACTGACGGTGCTCCGACAAAAGCGATGAACGACATGAACTGGATGGCCGTCTACCCGGAGATGGTGCTGCTGACCATGGCCTGCGTGGTCGCGATGCTCGACCTGTGGGTCACCGACCCGCGGCGCACGCCGACCTACCTGCTCACGCAGGCCTCGCTCGCGGTGGTGGCGCTGATGCACCTCGCCTACTTCGACGGCGGCCTCACGCTGTATGCGATGCAGCGCATGGTGGTGGCCGACCCGATGGGCCACCTGCTCGGCTTCTTCGCCACCGTCGCGGTGATGGTCACGCTCGCCTACGCGCGCCCCTACGCGGCCGAACGCGACATGCTCAAGGGCGAACTGTTCACCCTGGCCATGTTCGCGCTGCTCGGCATCAGCGTGATGCTCTCGGCCAACAACTTCCTCGTCATCTACCTCGGGCTCGAGCTGATGAGCCTGTCGCTGTACGCGCTGACGGCGATGCGCCGCGACAACCTCAACGCCACCGAGGCGGCGATGAAGTACTTCGTGCTCGGCGCGCTTGCGAGCGGCTTCCTGCTCTACGGCCTGTCGATGATGTACGGCGCCACCGGCTCGCTCGAGATGGGCGAGGTTTTCAAGGCGATCGGCACCGGGACGATCAACAAGGCCGTGCTCGTGTTCGGCGTGGTCTTCGTCGTCGCGGGGCTGGGCTTCAAGCTCGGCGCTGTGCCTTTCCACATGTGGGTGCCCGACGTCTACCAGGGCGCGCCGACGGCGGTGACGCTGCTGATCGGCGGTGCGCCCAAGCTGGCAGCCTTCGCGATCACGATCCGCCTGCTGGTCGAGGGCCTGCTTGGCCTCGCGGTCGACTGGCAGCAGATGCTGGTGGTGCTGTCGATCGGCTCGATGGTGCTCGGCAACCTCGCCGCCATCGCGCAGAGCAACCTGAAGCGCATGCTGGCCTATTCGACCATCGCGCAGATGGGCTTCATGCTGCTCGGACTGTGCGTGGGCGTGGTCAACGGCAACACGCTGTCGGCCGCCAACGCCTACAGCTCGGCGATGTTCTACGTGGTGACCTATGTGCTCACGACGCTCGGCACCTTCGGCATGATCATGCTGCTGTCGCGCCAGGGCTTCGAGGCCGAGCAGATGGACGACTTCAAGGGTCTGGCCAAGCGCAGCCCCTGGTACGCCGGGGTGATGGCGATCTTCATGTTCTCGCTCGCCGGCATTCCGCCGACGGTGGGCTTCCAGGCCAAGCTGAGCGTGCTGCAAGCGCTGGTGTCGACCAACGACGCCGGCTACATCTGGCTCGCGGTGGTGGCGGTGCTGCTGTCGTTGATCGGCGCGTTCTATTACATCCGCCTGGTCAAGATCATGTACTTCGACTCGCCTACCGACACGGCGGAGCTGGTGAGCACCGGCGACGTGCGGGCGCTCCTGTCGATCAACGGCGCGGCGGTGCTGTTGCTCGGCCTGCTGCCGGGCGGGCTGATGGCGATGTGCGCCCAGGCGATCGTCAAGGCGCTCGCGACGTAGGGAACAGGCCCTAATGACTGCTACAGCCGCGGTCTGGCTGGTCATCCTTGTCGCGCTGATCGCCGCCAACCTGCCGTTCATCAACGAACGGATCTTCATCATCGGCCCGCGGCGCTCGCCCAAGCCCCTGGGCTGGCGGCTGCTGGAGCTCGTGGTGCTGTGGGGCGTCACGCTCGGCGTCGGCTTCGCGCTCGAAGCCCGCATCGGACAGATCCAGCCGCAGGGCTGGGAGTTCTACGCCGCGCTTGGCTGCCTGTTCCTCACGCTCGCCTTTCCCGGCTTCGTCTGGCGCTACCTGCGCCGGCGCCACCCATGACCGACCCCTCGAAAGACGACGCCCACCTGCGCGAAGCCACGGTCGAGTCGCGCCAGGCCTACCGCGGCGTGTTCCTCGACGTGCGCTGCGACACCGTGCGGCTGCCCGACGGCAGCACCGCGATGCGCGAGTACATCGTCCACCCGGGCGCGGTGATGGTGGTGCCGATACTCGACGACGGCCGCCTCGTCGTCGAGCGACAGTACCGCCATCCGCTGGCGCGCGTGATGCTCGAATTTCCCGCCGGCAAGCTCGATCCGGGCGAGCCTGCGCTGACATGCGCGGTGCGCGAACTGGCCGAGGAAACCGGCTACCGCGCGCGCGAATGGGCGCGTGCCGGCACCCTGCACAACGCCATCGCCTACTCGAGCGAAGGCATCGAGGTCTGGTTCGCCCGCGGGCTCGAAGCCGGTCGGGCAGTGCTCGACCACGGCGAATTCCTCGAGGTCTCGACCGCCACGCTCGACGAACTGCTAGCGCTCGCGGAGTCCGGCGAGATCACCGACGCAAAGACGCTGATCGGCCTGCTTTGGTTGCAGAATTGGCGTGCTGGCCGTTGGAACCTGAGCTGGCAGCCAGCACCATGAGCGCGGTCTGCCGATAATGCGGCCATGAAGGTCCTCAACCTCGGTTGTGCCCAGGACCACCGCTTCGAAGGGTGGTTCGCGTCGGACGACGACTTCCAGTCGCAGTTCGAGCGCGGGCTGGTCGAATGCCCGCTGTGCGGCAGCAAGGACATCGCCCGCCTGCCGACGGCGCCGCACCTGAACGTCTCCAAGGCCCGCGAGCCGCAAGCCGCGCCGGCCGCGGCGGGGACGGGTGGCCCGGTGGCGCTGACCATGCAAGCGGCCTGGCTGCGCGCGGTTCGGCATGTCATCGAACACAGCGACGACGTCGGCGACCGCTTCGCTGAGGAGGCGCGGCGCATCCACTACGGCGAGGCCGACGAGCGCGCGATTCGCGGCCAAGCCACGCCCGACGAGGCGCGCGCGCTGGAGGAAGAAGGCATCGAGGTCATGCAGCTGCCGGTGCCGCCGGCGTTGAAGGGCACCGTCCAGTAGCGCTACAGCAGCTTGCCCGGGTTGAGCAGCCCGGCCGGATCCAGCGCGGTCTTGATCGAGCGCATCAGTGCCAGCGCGACCGCCGGCTTGCGCTGCGCCAGCTCGCCGCGCTTGAGCGCGCCGATGCCATGCTCGGCCGAGATCGACCCGCCGTGCTCGACGACCGCGTCGTAGACGATCGCATTCACCGCGGCTTCGCTGTCGCGCAGGAAATCGGCCGCGGCGACGCCCTCCGGCGCCTGCAGGTTGTAGTGCAGGTTGCCGTCGCCGAGGTGGCCGAAATTCACCAGCCGCGCCCCCGGAAACGCAGCCAACAGCGCGTCATCGGTGGCGGCGACAAAGGACGGAATGCGCGACACCGGCAGCGAAATGTCGTGCTTGATGTTGAGCCCCTCCTCGGCCTGCGCGAGCGGAATCGACTCGCGCAGATGCCACATCGTGTGCGACTGCACCAGGCTCTCGGCCACCGCCGCGTCGCTGATGATCCCGGCTTCGAGCGCCGACTCGAGCAGGCTCTCGAACAGCGCGCGCGCGTGCGACTCGCTCTCGGTGTCCGACTGCTCCAGCAGCACCATCCACGGCGCCGGCGGCAGCGGCTGGGCGAGCTGCGGGAAGTGCTTGCGCACGAGGCTCAGAGCAAATTTCCCCATCACCTCAAAGCCGGTCAGGCCCGCGCCGAGCCGTGTCTGCGCGAGTTGCAGCAGCTGCAGCGCGGCCTCGAGCGTGGGCAGGGCGGCCAGCGCCGTCATCACCGCTGCCGGTTGCGGGTAGAGCTTCAGCGTCGCGGCGGTGATGATGCCGAGCGTGCCCTCGCTGCCGATGAAGAGGTCGCGCAGGTCGTAGCCGGTGTTGTCCTTGCGCAGGCCCGACAGGCCGTCCCAGACTTCGCCGGCGGCCGTCACCACTTCCAGACCGAGGCACAGCTCGCGCGCATTGCCGTAGCGCAGCACCTGCGTACCGCCGGCGTTGGTGGCGAGGTTGCCGCCGATGGTGCAGCTGCCCTCGGCGGCGAGGCTCAGCGGAAAAAGCAGATGCTGCGCGGCCGCCGCTTCCTGCACCGATTGCAGCACGCAGCCGGCGTCCACCGTCATCGTCAGGTTGGCCGCGTCGATCGCGCGGATGCGGTTCAGGCGCGCGAGGCTCAGCACGACCTGGGTCCCGCTCGCGTCGGGAACCGAGCCGCCGACCATGCCGGTGTTGCCGCCTTGCGTGACGATGCCGGCGCCATGCGCCGCGCACGCCTTCACGACTGCGGCAACCTCGGCGCTGTTGCCGGGGCGAACGACCGCCAGTGCGCGGCCCCGGTAGCGCTTGCGCCAGTCGATTTCCCAGGCCGACAGGTCGCCGTCGGAGAGAACGTTGGCCGCGCCGACCGCGCCGCGAAGCGCCTCCAAGAGGCTCATTGGTGCCCCCACGGCGCTCCGCGCCTGCCCCCCCGGGGGGCGGAGCGCGCCTTGAGGCGGCTCGGCGCCGCGCTCATGCCGCGCTCTCCTTCGCCTTGCGCAAGCGCCAGCGCACGTGGGTGGCGCAGGCGGCGAAAAGCGCGACGCACAGCACCACCTCGACGATCGCCAGCAGCGCGCTCGGACCGTGGTCACTCGTCGCGCGCACCACACCTTCGGTGAAGTACACCCAGACCAGCAGGCTGACCCAGCGGTAGGTGTACATGCGGTTCTTCAAGAGTCCCGCCAGCGGCACCGCCAGCGGCAGCACCTTCAGCGCGAGCGAGCGGTTGCCGGTCGGCGCAAGCCACAGTTCCCAGACGAGCCCGAGCACGATCAAGGACAGCAGGCTCGCCACCGCGATCGCGCGCGTCCAGGCGACGGTCGAAGGCAGGGCAGAAGACTCATTCATTGCTGGCATCATAGCCAGCGCATCCTGGAAACGGCAGTCGACCGCTTCCTTCCGCTGGCCACGTCGCATGACCGTTAACTATCGATCTCACGTCCACACGGATTGTTTCCGGTGGAAGCGCTATGCACCCGATTGAACCGGGCTACGGCACGCTGGCGGCGTTGCTCCTCGTTGTGGGCATTGAGCCCACTGCCTCGTCGCGCCTTGCCAGCGCACCGCATCCCGGCCCACTCGGGCGCATTCAACTGCCGTTTCCAGGATGAATTTCCAGACGACCCTCAAGCTTTCATGGCAGGCGCATGCGACGCGTGCGCTGCAAACCCTGCAGACCTGGCCCTGGCGCGACACGCTGCGAACCCTGCTGCAGCGCTTTCGCGAGGACCGGCTCGGCATCACCGCGAGCAGCTTGACCTTCACCACACTGATCTCGCTGGTGCCGCTGGTCACGGTGATGCTCGCGCTGTTCGCGGCCTTCCCGATGTTCTCGACCTTCCAGGGCGCGCTGGAAAAGTACTTCCTCCAGTCGCTGGTGCCCGACAGCATCGCCCGCCCGGTGCTGACCGCGCTGACGCAGTTCGCCAGCAAGGCGAATCGGCTCGGCACCGTCGGCCTGGTGTTCCTCGTGTTCACCGCGCTCGCGCTGATGCTCACCATCGACCGCACCCTGAACGCGATCTGGCGGGTGCGCACACCGCGCCCTATCGCGCAGCGCGTGCTGGTGTACTGGGCTGCCGTCACGCTTGGCCCGCTGCTGCTGGGCTCGAGCCTGACGATCACGTCGTACGCGATCTCGGCGTCGAAAGGCATCGTCGGCTCGCTGCCCGGAGGCGTGTCGCTGCTGCTCGATGTGCTGGAGTTCTTGTTGCTCGCCGCGGGCATGGCGGGCCTGTTCCGCTTCGTGCCCAACACCCACGTGCACTGGCGCCATGCGGTGGCCGGCGGCGTGTTCGTTGCGATCGGTTTCGAGCTCGCGAAGCGGCTGCTCGGCTGGTACCTGCGGCAGGTGCCGACCTACGCGATGGTGTATGGCGCGTTCGCGACGCTGCCGATCTTCCTGGTGTGGCTGTATCTGGGCTGGGTGATCGTGCTGTTCGGCGCGGTGATCGCCGCCTATGCACCGAGCCTGCAGATGCACGCCGTGCGCCGCCCCGACGGGCCCGGCTCGCGCTTCGCGCTGGCGATCGCGATGTTGCGGCTGCTCGCTGCGGCCAGGGAAGGCAGCGGCCACGGCCTCACCGCCGAGGCGGTGGCGAAGTCGCTGCGCGCCGACCCGCTGCAGACCGACCCGATCCTCGATTCGCTGGTGCTGATCGATTGGGTCGGCCGCCTCGACGAGGCCGGCAGCGCGCGCTATGTGCTGCTGTCGGACCCGGCGAGCACGCCGGCCGCGCCGCTGTTGTCGCTGCTGCTGCTCGAGCCCTCGACTGCGGTCGGCGTGTTCTGGCGGCGTGCCGGCTTCGATGCGATGACGCTGCGCGAGCTGCTCGACGGCTGAGGTCCTTTGCGCTCGCGCACGGGCCGCTATTCCCGTTCGTTCACTGCGCCGCCAACGCGCCGCGCAGCGCGTTCAACACCCCGTCGGGCGCTTCCTGCATCAGCGAATGTCCGCCGGGCAGCCTGACGATCCGTGCCGCCAGTGCGGCCGCGATGTCGCGCGTGGCCGTCGGTGTCGTCATCTGGTCGCTGTCGCCGAGGACGAAGGTCACCGGGCAGCGCACCAGCCGGGCCGCCTCCATGCCATGCACATAGCGGTCGCAGACGCTGAAGTCGTGGTGGAACAGGTTGACATCGCGCTGGCCGGCCTGGATGCGACGCATCAGCGCGCGATTGGCGCCGTGCAGCCACGCGCCCGGACCGGGGTACGACGGCTTGGCCGCGATCGTCGAATGCGAGAAGGCGTTGACCCGATCGATGGCGGTCAAGGGCGCGTCGCGCGCGGTGGCCAGCAGCGCGTCGGACACCTTCATCGGGTACGCGGTGCCCACCATCACCAGCCGGGTCGCGCGCTGCGGCGCGCGTGCCGCCGTCTCCAGCGCGATCAGCGAACCCATGCTGTGGCCGACGAGTGCCGAGCGCTGCACATCAGCGGCGTCGAGCAGCGCCAGCGTCCAGTCGGCGAACGCCTCGATGTCGGGCAGCGGTGGCCCGGCGCTTCGGCCATGACCGGGCAGGTCGACCGCCAGCACGGCATGGCCGTGGTGCGCCACCCAGCGCGCGAGCAGCGTCCACACGCTGTGGTCGTGCAACGCGCCATGGATGAAGACGACGCAGGGCAGGGCCGGATCGAAGGGCTTGCCGCCGGTGTAGGCGTAGGCGGCGCGGCCGTTGACGCTGAGCTCCATCAGGCCCCCGCCTTCTGCGCCGCCTTCAGCGCCCGCGCGAGATCGTCGATCAGGTCGTCGGCATCTTCCAGGCCGATCGACAGGCGGATCGTGCCGGGCGTGATGCCGGCTTGCGCCAGCGCCGCGTCGTCCATGCGGAAATGGGTGGTCGAGGCCGGGTGGATCACCAGCGAGCGGCAGTCGCCGACGTTGGCCAGGTGCGAGAAGATCTTCAGCGCCTCGATGAAGGCCTTGCCCTGTTCGCGGCTGCCCTTCAGGTTGAAGCTGAACACCGAGCCGCAGCCGCGCGGCAGCAGCTGCCGGGCGAGCGCCTGACTCGGATGGCCGTCGAGTTCCGGATAGCCGACGCTCTCGACCATCGCATGCGCAGCGAGGAAGGCGACGAGCTTGCGCGTGTTCTCGACATGGCGCGCCATGCGCAGCGGCAGCGTCTCGATGCCTTGCAGGATCAGCCAGGCGGTGTGCGGGCTCATGCAAGCGCCGAAGTCGCGCAGGCCTTCGCGGCGCGCCCGCAGCAGGAAGGCGCCGACCGTGCTCTCCTCGCTGAACACCATGCCGTGGAAGCCTTCGTACGGCGCGGTCAGTTCCGGGAAGCGCCCCGACGCATCCCAGTCGAAGCGGCCGCTGTCGACCAGCACGCCGCCGATGACGGTGCCGTGGCCGGAGAGGAACTTCGTCGCCGAGTGGTAGACCAGATCGGCGCCGTGGTCGAAGGGCTTCATCAGGTAAGGCGTGGTGAAGGTCGAGTCCACCAGCAGCGGCAGGCCGTGCTCGTGGGCGATGGCGCTGACCGTCGGGATGTCGAGCACGTCGAGCCCCGGGTTGCCCAGCGTCTCGCCGAACAGCAGCCGGGTGTTGGGCCGGATCGCCGCGCGCCAGCCGTCGATGTCGCCCGGCTGGACGAAGCTCGTCTCGACGCCGAAGCGTGACAGCGTGTAATGCAGCAGGTTGTGCGAGCCGCCGTACAAAGCCGAGCTCGAGACGATGTGCGAGCCCGCGCCGGCGAGCGTGCAGACCGCGAGGTGCAGCGCCGCCTGGCCGCTGGCGGTGGCGATGGCGCCGACGCCGCCTTCCAGGGCCGCCACGCGTTCCTCGAGCACCGCGTTGGTCGGGTTGGAGATGCGGCTATAGACATGGCCGGCGCGTTCCATGTTGAACAGCGACGCGGCGTGCTCGCTGTTCTCGAACACGAACGAGGTGGTCAGGTGGATGGGCACCGCGCGCGCGCCGGTGGCGGGGTCGGGCGCGGCGCCGGCGTGCAGCGCCAGGGTGTCGAAACCGGGGTCCGAATGGCCGGCCATGGGGCATGTACCTCGAGACGGGTTGTGACTTGCGGGGATGTCGCTCGACGGCATTGTGGGCTATATTGACCCGACCACGGCCACGGCGCCGCCGGGCCGCCCCAAGGCGACGACGCCCCCCCGGGGGGCCGACCCCGGAGGCGTCTTGGGGGCCAACTAGGAGACGGGCATGAAAGTCAGCGACATCCTGCGCGTGAAGGGCGGCACCCTGTACACCGTGTCGCCGGATCAGCAACTGGCCGAGGCGGTGACGACGATGGCCGAAAACGACATCGGTTCGCTGGTCGTGATGGACCACGGCGAACTCACCGGCATGCTGACCTTCCGCGAAGTGATCCGGTCGGTGGTGCGCAACGGCGGCAGCGTCGGCAACACGCAGGTGCGCAGCGTGATGGACGACCACCCGCTCACCTGCACCCCCGAAACCGAGATCGACGAAGTGCGCCGCATGATGCTCGGGCGGCACGCCCGCTACATGCCGGTGATGACGCAGCGCACCTTGATGGGCGTGATCTCGTTTTACGACGTGGCGAAGGCGGTGGTCGACAGCCAGGACTTCGAGAACCGCATGCTCAAGGCGTATATCCGCGACTGGCCGGTGGATGAGCCGAGGGACGAGCAGACGTCGGCGCCGAACTGAACGCCGTGGGCTGAAGCCCACCCTACAATGCCGGCACCATGTCCGGCAGCACCCTCGGTCACCTCTTTCGCGTCACCAACTTCGGCGAGTCGCACGGGCCGGCGATCGGCTGCGTCATCGACGGCTGCCCACCTGGCATGACGCTGTCCGAAGCCGACATCCAGCCCGAACTCGACCGCCGCCGCCCCGGCACCTCGCGCCACGTAACGCAGCGCAACGAGCCCGATGCGGTGGAGATTCTCTCCGGCGTCTACGAAGGCCGCACCACCGGCACGCCGATCTGCCTGCTGATCCGCAACACCGACCAGCGCAGCAAGGACTACAGCAACATCGTCCAGACCTTTCGCCCCGGTCATGCCGACTACACCTACTGGCACAAGTACGGCATTCGCGACCCACGCGGCGGCGGGCGTTCTTCGGCACGGCTGACCGCGCCGATGGTCGGCGCCGGCGCGGTGGCGCGTAAATGGCTGAGCGAGCAGTATGGCATCCGCTTCGCCGGCTACATGACGCAGATCGGCGACATCGCGATCCCGTTCGAGTCGCTCGACCACGTGCCGAACAACCCCTTCTTCGCGCCCAACGTCAGCGACATCGCCCAGCTCGAGTCCTACATGGACGAGCTGCGCAAGGCCGGCGACAGCTGCGGCGCGCGCATCACCGTGCTCGCCCGCAACGTGGCGGTGGGCTGGGGCGAGCCCCTGTTCGACAAGCTCGACGCCGACATCGCCTACGCGATGATGGGCATCAATGCGGTCAAGGGCGTCGAGATCGGTGCCGGCTTCGCGAGCGTCGCGCAGCGCGGCACCACGCACGGGGACGAGCTCACGCCCGAGGGCTTCATGAGCAACAACGCCGGCGGCGTGCTCGGTGGCATCTCGACCGGGCAGGACATCACCGTCTCGATCGCGATCAAGCCGACCAGCTCGATCCGCAGCCCGCGCCATTCGATCGACATCGAGGGCCAGCCGGTGATCGTCGAGACCTTCGGCCGCCACGACCCCTGCGTCGGCATCCGCGCGACGCCGATCGCCGAAGCGATGCTCGCGCTGGTGCTGATGGACCACGCGCTGCGTCACCGCGCGCAGTGCGGCGACGTGTCGGTGACGACGCCGCGCATCCCCGCCGACGGCCGCCCGAGTTGACGGAAACGCGCCATGCAAACCACCCGCCTCGGATCGACCGGCCTCACCGTCTCGCGCATCTGCCTCGGCATGATGACCTACGGCACGCCGCAGTGGCGGCCCTGGGTGCTCGACGAAGCGGCGAGCCGGCCGCTGGTCAAGCA
This sequence comes from Piscinibacter sp., assembly GCA_036507085.1. GTDB lineage: Bacteria > Pseudomonadota > Gammaproteobacteria > Burkholderiales > Burkholderiaceae_C > Albitalea. The sequence goes on from DASXQQ010000056.1 coordinate 13,442, forward strand.
TGCGGTTGAACTCGGCATCAACTTCTTCGACACCGCCGACATGTATTCGGCCGGCGAGAGCGAGGTGCTGACGGGCAAGTTCCTGCGCGAGTTCTGCCGCCGCGACGAGATCGTCATCGCGAGCAAGCTGTACTTTCCGGTCGACATGGACTACAAGGCGGCCGGCGACAGCGCCGTCGAGCGGCCGAACCGCAGCGGCCTGTCGCGCAAGCGCATCTTCCATGCGGTCGACGCGAGCCTTCAGCGCCTGAACACCGACTACATCGACCTGTACCAGATCCATCGATGGGACGCGGCGACGCCGATCGAGGAAACGATGGAGGCGCTGCACGACCTCGTCAAGGCCGGCAAGGTACGCTACCTCGGCGCGAGCTCGATGTGGGCCTGGCAGTTCGCGAAGGCGCAGCAGGTGGCGAAGGCGCATGGCTGGACGCGCTTCGTCAGCATGCAGAACCACTACAACCTGGCCTACCGCGAGGAAGAGCGCGAGATGATTCCGCTGTGCCGCGACCAGGGCGTCGCACTGCTGCCGTGGAGCCCACTGGCGCGCGGCTTTCTCGCCGGGAATCGCAAGCCCGCCGACGCGAGCGCCGGTGCCACCTCGCGCGCGCAGACCGACGACATCGCGCAGAAGTACTACTACCGCGCGAGTGACTTCGCGACCGTCGAGCGGCTGGCCGCGCTGGCCGCCGCCAAGGGCGTGAGCAACGCGACGCTGGCCTATGCGTGGCTGCTGCACAAGGGCGTGACGGCGCCGATCATCGGCGCGAGCAAGCTGCACCAGCTCGACCAGGCGGCGCAGGCGCCCGAGCTCGCGTTGACGGCCGAGGAGCTGGCGCAACTCGAAGCCGGCTACGAGCCGCACCCGGTGATCGGGCACGCCTGACACAGCGGCAGCGCAGCCTGCCCCCCGGAATCTGCAGCCTGTCGCATGGGGGATGTTCCCCGGCCGTCCTGCCTCCTACACTGCCACCGCTTCACAAGAGCGAAAAACAGAGGAGTTGCACATGGGCAAACGCTGGTGGATGGGTGGGCTGGGATTGACCGTCGTGGTGGGCATCGCCGCCGCGGTGTGGGTGGCGCGGGGCAAGGCCGACAAGGGCCCGGCGCCCGACGTGCGGCTCGAGTTCACCGCCCGCGAGGTCGTTCAGCCCGCGCTCGCCAGCATGCCGCTGGCGCTGGACTTCTCCGGCCCGCTGGTGGCCCCCTCGACCGCGATCGTTCGCGCCAAGGCGGCGGGCACGCTGCTCTCGCTCAGCGTCAACGAAGGCAGCCGGGTCAAGGCGGGGCAGGTGCTCGGCAACATCGACCTGGCCGAGCTCAACAGCCGCCTGGCCGAGCGCAACGCGATGCTCGAATCGGCGCGCGCGCAGCTGGCCCAGGCCGAGCGCACCCACGCGTCGAACCAGCGCCTCGCCGACCAGAAATTCATTTCGCCGAACGCGCTCGACAGCTCGCGCGCCGCGCTCGAGACGGCGCAGGCGCAGGCCCGCGCCGCCCAGGCCCAGCTCGACACCTTGCGCGTCGGCCTGCGCGACGCGGCGCTGGTGGCACCGATCTCCGGCCTCGTCCACAAGCGTCACGTCGTGCCGGGCGAGAAGCTGAGCGTCGAGCAGCAGGTGCTGACCATCGTCGACCTGTCGCGGCTCGAGTTGGCGGGCAGCGTCGGCACGCACGAGGTGTCGCTGCTCGCGCCCGGGATGCCGGTGCAGGTTCGCATCGAAGGGCATGACCGGGAGGTGACCGGCCGCCTCGCGCGCATCGCGCCGGCGGCCGAAGCCGGCACACGCTCGATTGGCGTCACCATCGAACTGGCCAACCCGAATGAGACCTTCCGCGCCGGCCAGTACGCCCTGGCGCGGGTCGTGCTCGCTGACCCGGCGCAGCGCATGACGCTGCCGGTGACGGCGATCGGCAGCGTGTCGGGCCAGGACCATGTGTGGGTGATCGAGAACGGCGCCTTGCTGCGCCGTGCCGTCACGACCGGGCGGCGCGACGAACGCGAGGGCCGCGTCGAGGTGCTGCAAGGCCTCAGCGCCGCCAACCAGGTGCTGGCGGCGCGCTTCGACAACCTGCGCGAAGGGGCGAAGGCGGTCGTCGTTGCGCGCACCGCGCCGGTCGCGTCGGCCTCCGCCTCGTCGGCCATCACGGCCAAGTAAGGGGAGCGCGCCATGTGGATCACCCGCGTCTCGATCAACAACCCGGTCTTCGCCACGATGGTGATGGTGGCGCTGTGCGTGCTGGGCCTGTTCGCCTACGGCAAGCTCGGCGTCGAGCAGATGCCCGACGTCTCGCCGCCGATCGCCTTCATCGACGTGGCCTATCCGGGCGCGTCGCCCGAAGCGGTGGAGCGCGAGGTCACCAAGCAGGTCGAGGAGGCGCTGAACAGCATCGCCGGCGTCAAGCGCATCACCTCGCGCAGCTTCGAGGGACGCAGCCAGAGCCAGGTCGAGTTCACGCTGAACGCCGACATGGGCCGCGCGATGCAGGACCTGCGCGATCGGCTCGGTGTCATTCAGGCGGCGTTTCCGAAGGACGCCAAGGCGCCGACGATCGCCCGCTTCGACAACGACAACAGCCAGCCCGCGGTGGTGATGGCGCTGCTGTCGAAGACGCGCAGCGCGCGCGAGCTGTCGATCGCCGGCGAGCAGACGGTGGGCAAGCGGCTGCAGCGCGTCGAGGGCGTCGCGCGGGTCGACATCAACGGCCTCGCGACGCGCGAGGTGCGCATCGACCTCGACGCGGCGCGGCTGCGCGCCTACGGCATCACGCCGGCGCAGATCAGCGCCGCGCTGCGCGAGGCCAACACCGACCAGCCGGTGGGCCTGCTGACCGACGCGGCGCAGGACGCGATCCTGCGCGTCGAAGGCCGGGTGCGCGACCCGAAGCAGTTCACCGACGTGGTGGTCGGCCGCCACGGCGGGCTGCCGCTGACGCTCGGCGACCTGGGCACGCTCGTCGAGCGCGAGAAGGAGCCCGACTCGCTGGCGCGCATCAACGGCCAGCGCGCGGTGAGCTTCAACATCTTCAAGCAGCAGGACGCCAACATCGTCGCCACCGGCGACGCGGTGAAGGCGGCGATGGACGAGATCCGCAAGCTGCTGCCGTCGGACATGGAGCTGCGCCTCATCTACGCCAACAGCGATTTCGTCAAGGGGTCGCTGCGCGGCCTGCAGCACACGCTGATCGAAGGCGCGCTGCTGACGGTGGCCATCGTGTTCCTGTTCCTGCATTCGTGGCGCAGCACCATCATCACCGGCCTCACGCTGCCGATCGCGGTGATCTCCAGCTTCATCGCCGTCTACGCTTTCGGCTTCACGCTGAACTTCATGACGATGATGGCGCTGAGCCTGTGCATCGGCCTGCTGATCGACGATGCGATCGTCGTGCGGGAGAACATCGTGCGCCATGTGCACATGGGCAAGGACCATTTCAGCGCGGCGCGCGAGGGCACCGACGAGATCGGACTCGCGGTGATGGCCACCACCTTCGCGATCTGCGCGGTGTTCACCCCGGTCGCGTTCATGGGCGGCATCGTCGGCAAGTTCTTCTTTCCGTTCGGCATCACGGTGACGGTGGCGGTGCTCGTGAGCCTGTTCGTCAGCTTTACCCTCGACCCGATGCTGTCGTCGGTGTGGCGCGACCCGCCGGGCGTGCGCGCGCGCAACTGGCCGGTTGTGCGCCATCTGATCCGCGGCACCGACCGTGCGCTGGACGTGCTGCACACGGTCTACGAGAAGCTGATCCGATGGGCGTTCTCGGCGCGGCGCTATCGCTTCCCGCTGCCGGTCTATGCCCATCCTTTCGACGCCGATGGCCGACGCGACGCGACGCGCGAGCGCCACTGGCGAGCGGCCGCGATGACGCCGCGCGGCGTGGTGCTGCTGGTGGGCCTCGCCAGCTTCGTCGGCGCGCTGGCCCTGGCGCCGCTGGTGGGCAGCGAGTTCATCCCGCAGACCGACCAGAGCTTCACCCAGCTGTCGCTGCGCATGGCCATCGGCTCGAGCCTGGACCGCAGCGATGCCAAGGTGCGCCAGGTCGAGGAGATCGTCGCCGCGTTTCCCGAGGTGAAGTCGGTCTCGGCCAACGTCGGCGGGCAGGGCAACGGCTTCGCGGTCGGGCGCGGCCAGGCCACGCTGAACATCGGCCTGGTCGACCGCAGCGAGCGCAAGCGCACGCAAAAACAGGTCGAGGACGCGATCCGCGACCAGATCGCGAAAATCCCCGGCATCGAGGTGGCGGTCGGCTTCGACCGGCCGATCTACGTCGCGATCCTCGGCAACGATGCCGAGGGGCTGATCCGCATCTCCAAGGATTTCGCCGAGAAGGTGAAGAAGATTCCGGGCATCGTCGACGTCGACCTGTCGGCCAAGCCCGGCCTGCCGGCCTACGCGGTGCGGCTGAAGCCCGGCGCGGTGCGCGAGCTCGGGCTCACCGCGCCGCAGCTCGCGGCCTCACTGCGCGCCTATGTGAACGGCGACGTGGCGACCTGGTGGACCACGCCCGACGGCGAGCAGGTCGAGGTGTTGCTGCGCCTGCCGCAGGCGCAGCGTGAACGCGTCGAGCAGATGCGCCAGCTGCCGGTCGCGTTTGCGAAGGACGGCACGCCGATCACGCTCGACAGCGTGGCGACCATCGAGCCGGTGGTCAACCCGGACGTGATCCGGCGCCAGAACCTGCAGCGCCGCGAGGCCGTCTTCGCCGGTGTGCAGGGCCGCCCGGCCGGCGACGTCGGCGCCGATGTGCAGAAGCTCGTCAAGCAAACCGAGCTGCCGCCGGGCTACAGCTTCGACATCGGCGGCCACACCCGCGAGCAGCAGGAGGCGATGGCCGCGATGCTCGGCGCGATGGTGCTGGCGGTGATCTTCATCTACATCGTGCTCGCGAGCCAGTTCGGCAGCTTCCTGCAGCCGGTGGCGATCATGGCGTCGCTGCCGCTGGCGCTGATCGGCGTGATGCTGGCGCTGCTGTTCTGGCGCTCGACGCTGAACGTGTTCTCGATGATCGGCCTGGTGATGCTGATGGGCCTGGTGACGAAGAACGCGATCCTGCTGGTCGACTTCGCCAACCATGCGCGCAAGGCCGGTGCGAGCGTGGCCGATGCGCTGCTGCAGGCGGGGCTGATCCGCATGCGGCCGATCATCATGACGACCTCGGCGATGGTCTTCGGCATGCTGCCGCTCGCGCTCGCGCTCAACGACGGGGGCGAGATCCAGGCGCCGATGGGCCGCGCGATCATCGGCGGCGTGATCACCTCCACCCTGCTGACGCTGGTGGTGGTGCCGGTGGCGTATTCCTACCTCGACGACTTGTCGGGCTGGTTTGCACGCAAGCTGCACGGCAGGCGCGCTGCGGCGAGCGGCGGCTCGACGCCGACACATCGCCCGGGCTTCATGCCGGCCGACAAGGAGTAAACCCGCGGTCGCCGTGGTCCTCGTCAGGGATTTCGTTTCACACGGGACGCAACCACCCGCATCATCTTGAAACGCTGTATCCGATCGCAGCTTGCAGAGACTGTCACTTCGCCGGGCATGTCGTATCCAGCAGTGTCGGCGACGCCGCCGACTCGTGTCCTTCGGCCCCCAAAACCCCGCGGCACAGGACTTGCGCGGGATAGTCGCAATGCCGCGCGGGGCGGCCGAGGTGACGATCATGACTGCGTGCCGGACGACGATGGTTCACAGCTCACTCATTCGCGGCGGTATCGCGGCATGGGCACTGTGGCTCGGCGTCGGCGCGGCGAGCGCGCAAGAGGCCCCCACCGTCGCCGATGCGAGGCCCGGGCACGCCATCACGCTGCCTCGATTGCTCGATTCAGTCGAGCTCGTTCGCATGCCGTCGACCGGATTCACCCGGGGCCCGCGTGCCTTGCGGATTCGCTTCGAAGGCACCACCGAGGCGGTGCGATCGCTCGGCGTTGACGCCACCGACTGCGCGACGTACCTGCGGTCCACCAGCGGCGCACGGCGCACGCTCGGCACGGGTCTTCCGGGCGGTGAGATTCGCGGTCGGCCCGGCCTGTGGCTGGCGTTGAACTGCAGCTTCTGACGCGCGCCGTGCTGCGTCAGGCCAAGGTGTACGCCGTCTTCACCACCGTGTAGAACTCCGCCGCGTAGCGGCCCTGTTCGCGCGGTCCGTAGCTCGAGCCTTTGCGGCCGCCGAAGGGCACGTGGTAGTCGACGCCGGCGGTCGGCAGGTTGACCATCACCATGCCCGCCTGCGCGTGGCGCTTGAAGTGCGTCGCGTGTTTCAGCGACGTGGTCGCGATGCCAGCCGACAGGCCGAAGGGCGTGTCGTTGGCGGTGGCAAGCGCCTCGTCGTAGTCGCGCACGCGGATCACGCTCGCCACCGGGCCGAAGATTTCCTCGCGGTTGATCTGCATCGAGGGCAGCGTCTCGGTGAACAGCGCCGGCGCAAGGTAATGGCCCTCGGTCTCGCGTACGACGCGCTCTCCGCCGGTGACGAGTCTGGCACCCTCGCCGCGGCCGACCTCGACGTAGTGCATGTCCTGCTCGAGCTGGGCCATCGACACCACCGGCCCGATGTCGGTGCCGGCAGCAAGCGCGTGGCCCACCTTCAGCTTGCCCATGCGCTCGGCCAGCGCGGCGACGAAGCGGTCGTGGATGCCTTGCGTGACGATCAGCCGGCTCGACGCTGTGCAGCGCTGGCCGGTGGAGAAGAACGCGCTCTGCGCACACAGCTCCACCGCGACCGCGAGGTCGGCATCGTCGAGCACGACCTGCGGGTTCTTGCCGCCCATTTCGAGCTGCACCTTCGCGCCGCGCGCGACGCAGGCCGCGGCCACTTGCCGGCCGACCGCTTGCGAACCGGTGAAGCTCACCGCATCGACGCCGGCATGCTCGATGAGGGCCTGGCCGACCTCGCGGCCCGTGCCCATCACCAGGTTGAACGCGCCCGCCGGCAGGCCGGCGCGCGAGATGATTTCGGTGAGGGCCCAGGCGCTGCCCGGCACCAGGTCGGCCGGCTTGATGACGACGCAGTTGCCGTAGGCCAGCGCCGGCGCAACCTTCCAGGCGGGAATCGCGATCGGAAAATTCCACGGGCTGATGATGCCCACCACGCCCACCGGCTCGCGCGTGATCTCGATGCCGATGCCGGGGCGCACCGACGGCAGCAGTTCGCCCGCGGTGCGCAGGCATTCGCCGGCGAAGAACTTGAAGATGTTGCCGGCGCGCGCGACCTCGCCGACCGCTTCGGGCCGGGTCTTGCCGTCCTCGCGCGCGAGCAGGGCGCCGAGCTCGTCGCGCCGCGCGAGGATCTCGTTGCCGATGCGCTCCAGCGCGTCGGCACGTGCCTGGATGCCGAAGCCCTGCCAGGCCGGCATCGCGGCCCGTGCAGCACGCACCGCGGCATCGACGTGCGCGGCCGTGCCGCGCGCGTACAGGCCGACGGTGTCGGCCAGGTCCGACGGGTTCAGGTTCGGCGTGAAAGCGTTGCCGGCGAGCCATTCGCCGCCGATGTAGTTGAGGTGCTCGGTCATGGTGTGTGAAGCTGGTGAATCCTTGATCGCCTTTAAGGCCGTCCTTTGGACGGCATGACGTAACGCACAACTCCCCCGCGCCCCCTCCGAGAGGGGGCTCCAGCATGTTGGACTACTCACCCCAGCCCCTCTCCGCGAGAGGGGCTCCAGCATGAGTGACAGGGCCGGCCTTGCGGCCGGCAACACCTCGCATGTCGCACAGCGTTTTCGCCGCGATCGACTTCGCCAGGGCCCCGTCAAACAAACTGGAACCCTCCTCGCGGAGGAGGGCTGGGTGGTGTCGTCGA
>DASXQQ010000057.1:0-1618 GCA_036507085.1 Piscinibacter sp.
TGGCCTCGCTGAAGCGTCGCCCATTCAGCGGTCCGACCGAGGCGCGCTGCTTCGACACCGAGCACGGCCACCACGCGCTGCTGGTCGACGGCTCGCGCGTCTACGACGTGCCGGCCGATTTCGAATCGCGGCTCGATGCGGCAGCGCGCAGCGGCGGCGGCGCGGCCGAGCGCGAGCTGCTCGCCTCGCTCGGCCTGCTCGGCACCCCGGCGATCGACGGCGCCTTGGCGCCACCGACGGTGAACGCGCTCGCGCTCGCCGTGTCGGAACACTGCAACCTCGCCTGCGGCTACTGCTATGCCGACGGCGGCAGTTTCGGTGGCGAGCCCCAACACATGCCGTGGCATGTCGCGCGCGACGCCATCGATGCGCTGCTCGCCCGCGTGCCCGAAGGCGGCAGCGCGAGCCTCGCCTTCCTCGGCGGCGAGCCCTTGCTGAACCGTCCGGTGCTGCGGCGCGCGACCGAACACGCCACTGCGCTCGCCGCCGAACGCGGCATCGCGATGCGCTTCGCGATCACCACCAACGCCACCGCGCTGACGGCCGACGATGCGCAGTTCCTCGCCCAGCATCGCTTCGCGGTGACGGTGAGCATCGACGGCGAGCGCGAGCTGCACGACGCGCTGCGGCCGACGCGCGGCGGCGGCGGCAGCTACGACCGCATCGTCGCGCGCCTCGCGCCCTTGCTGGCCGCGTCGGGTGAACCCGGCGGCATGGAGGCCAGCGCCCGCGTCACCGTCACGCCGCGCCACACCGCGCTGCGCGCGACGCTCGAACACCTGATCGGCCTGGGCTTTCACAGCGTCGGCTTCTCGCCCAGCCTCGCGGCCCGCGACGCCGCGCTGCAGCTGTCCGCGGGCGAACTCGATGCGCTGCTCGCGCAGATGATCGATTGCGCGCAGGCGTTCGAGCGCCATGTCGTGCGCGGCGAGCCGTACCCGTTCTCCAACATGCTGGCCGCGCTGCAGGAGCTGCACCGCGGCACCCACCGGCCGCTGCCCTGCGGTGCGGGTGCCGGCTACCTCGGCGTCTCGGCCGACGGCGCCTACAGCGCCTGCCACCGCTTCGTCGGCGACCCGCGCGCCGCGATGGGCGACCTGCAGCACGGTATCGACGACGCCGCGCGCGAGCGCTGGTTGTCCACGCGCCATGTCGATACGCAGGAGCCCTGCCGCAGTTGCTGGGCGCGCTATCTGTGCGGCGGCGGTTGCCACCACGAGGTGCTGAACCGCGGCCGCGTCGCCTGCGACTTCATTCGCGGCTGGCTCGCCCATTGCCTGGGTGCCTATGTGCGCATCGCTGAGCGGCGGCCCGATCTTTTCCGCTGACATCGAGACGGTGATGCATCGCGCCCACCCTCACCCCAACCCTCTCCCGCAGGCGGGAGAGGGAGCACTCAGGCTCCCTCTCCACCGTACTCGGGGGAGAGGGTTGGGGTGAGGGGGGCGCGCGGATTGCATCCGGCCCACCGATGAACACGGTCGACGTTTGTGTCATCGGCGGCGGGCCCGCCGGGTCGGCCAGCGCGATCCGGCTGGCGCAGCTCGGCCATCGCGTCGTGCTCGTGGAGCGCGCGCCGCGCGGGCGCGCGCATGTGGGCGAGTCGCTGCCGCCGAGC
>DASXQQ010000058.1:0-2095 GCA_036507085.1 Piscinibacter sp.
GATGGGCATCTTCGTGGTCGAGGTGCAAGGGCTTGTCGCCGGCCGCGCCCTGCCCGGCGTGGCGAGCCTGGGGGTGCGCCCGACGGTCGAGGACGCCGGCCGCGTGCTGCTCGAGGTGCACTGCCTGGAATGGCCCGAATCGCTGGCCGACGAGGGCGGCTACGGCCGCTGCGTGCGGGTCGAGCTGCTGAACAAGTTGCACGACGAGCGGCACTACGAATCGATCGCGGCGCTGCAGGACGGCATTGCGCGCGACGAGGCCGACGCGCGCGCCTGGTTCGCGACGCACCGGGCCTGAGGGATGCGCGGCGGCTCGCAAGGAAGGGAAACCATGCCGTCCGAAGGACGGCATGCTTTAACGCACGACTCCCCCGCGCCCCCTCCGAGAGGGGGCTCCGGCATGTTCGACGACACCACCCAGCCCTCCTCCGCGAGGAGGGCTCCAGTTTGTTTGACAGGGCCTTGGCGAAGTCGATCGCGGCGAACACGCTGTCCGACATGCGAGGTGTTGCCGGCCGCAGGCCGGCCTGTCAAGCAAGCTGGAGCCCCTCTCGCGGAGAGGGGCTGGGGTGAGCCGTCCAACGTGCTGGAGCCCCCTCTCGGAGGGGGCGCGGGGGAGCTGTGCGTTAAAGCATGCCGTCCTTCGGACGGCTCTCAAAAGCGCCAGGCCAGCGCGCCGTTGAGCGACCACTGGCGCGTCGACTTCGTCAGCGGGCTCGCGGCCGCCGGCCCGAGCAGGCGGCCCACCGAGCCGCCCCAGAACCCGGTCCAGCGCGGGTTGATCTCCATCCGCCACGACGTGCCCAGCGACGCGTCGCGCAGCCCGGCCCCCGGCGCATAGGCCGGGTAGCCGCTGGCCACCGATTCGGCCGCGGTGACGCCGTAGTAGCTCTGCATGTAGCGGCCGCTGGCCCAGTTCAGGCCGCCGCCCACGTTCCAGGTCGTGCGCTCGCTCAGTCGCAGGTCATGGCCGAGCCCGAGGTCGACGAGCTGCCCGCCGCCACGGCCCAGCAGGTCGGTGGTCCAGCCGGCGCCGAGCTTCCAGTGGTCGTCGATTTGCCAGGTGGTCGACGCACGCAGGCGCAGCGTGCGGCGCACGTTGCTGATGCCGGCCAGCGTCGCGCTGTCGCTCGAACGCCGGCCGGCATCGACACGCAGCCCCAGGTTGACCCGCAAGCGCTTCTGCTGCAGTACGTCGAGCCCGAGGCCGCGCAACACGTCGTCCTTGCGGCGATTCACGAAGCCGCTGGCGTTGCTGATGCTCAGTCGCCCGTAGCGCAGGTAGAAACCGGGCATGGCCGAGACCTTGCGCCGCGCCGCGCCCTGGTACTCGGGCGACAGCGACAGCACCGGGCCGATCGCGCCTTCCCATTGCGTGGCGGGCGCGCTCGCCGCCGCGGCTGGCGCTTGGGGCGGCGCCTCGGGCGGGGCCGGCTCGTCGTCGGCCGCATTCGCGCCTGCAACGCAGCACAGCAAGAGGGTTGCAAGTGAGCGCCGGCAGCACGGTGTCATGACGATGAGCCCGCTAGAATCAAGGCCATGCCATTGTGTACTGTCCGCCCCGCCTTGCCGCGTTGGCAAACCGCCACGCGTCGCCAGACCACGCGCGACCGAATTTGACGGACGTCATCCCCGCACAGGCGGGGATCCACGCGTCCCTCCCCGCCCCCGGCTCGCTGCCTCGCTGCCCCGCAGCGGGCACGCAACCAATCAGGTCCCGCCCATGACCGACAAGACCGACTACCGCGCCACGCTGAACCTGCCCGATACCCCGTTCCCGATGCGCGGCGACCTCGCCAAGCGCGAGCCGGCGTGGGTGAAGGAATGGGACGACCAGGGCGTGTACAAGCAACTGCGCGACGCGCGGCTTGGGCGCCCGAAGTTCGTGCTGCACGACGGCCCGCCCTATGCCAACGGCCAGCTGCACGTCGGCCATGCGGCCAACAAGATCCTCAAGGACATGATCGTCAAGGCGCGCCAGCTCGCCGGCTTCGACGCGCTGTACACGCCGGGCTGGGACTGCCACGGCCTGCCGATCGAGAACCAGATCGAGAAGACCTTCGGCCGCCACCTGCCGCGCGACGAGATCCAGGCC
>DASXQQ010000059.1:0-2385 GCA_036507085.1 Piscinibacter sp.
GCGGTGGCCTCGGGGTTCTTCCAGTAGCCCTTCATGATGTTGGGCCCGCGCACGCAGATCTCGCCGCGCTCGCCCGGCGGCACCTCGCGCGACGCGTCGGCCACGTCGACCAGCCTGAGCTCCATCCCCGGCACCGGGATCCCGCAGGAGCCCGCCTTGCGCAGCCCGTGGATCGGCGTGAAGGTGCCGGTGGGCGAGGTCTCGGTCATGCCCCAGCCTTCGCTGATGACGCAGCCGGTGAGCCGTTCGAACTGCTGCTGCACTTCGAGGGGCAGCGGCGCGCCGCCGGAACCGCAGTGCTTGAGCGAGCGCAGGTCGAAGCGGCCGATGCCGGGGTGGTGCAGCACGGCGGTGTACATCGTCGGCACGCCGGGGAAGACCGTGATGCGCTTGTTGGCCATCTCGCGCACCGCGGCGTCGACATCGAAGCGCGCGTGCAACACCAGCTCGGCACCGATCAGCACGCCGAACAGCATGCAGGCCGACAGCGCATAGATGTGGAACAGTGGCAGCACCACCAGCACCCGCTCCTGGCCCGCCTCGAGCACGCGCGGCTCGCCGCTGACAACCGTCCAGAGCTGGCTGCAGGCGCTGCTCAGGTTGCCGTGCGTGAGCATCGCGCCCTTCGGCTGGCCGGTCGTGCCGCCGGTGTACTGCAGCACCGCGACGGCTTCGTCGGGGTCACCGATGTCGTGGTGCCGGTAGCTGCCGTCGTTGGCGATCAGCTCGGCGTAGCTGAGATGGTGCTCGTCCGCCGGCACCTCGACGAGCTGGCCGGCCTGAAGCATGTGTTCGCGCGTGAGCGCCGGCGCGCCGGTCATCTCCGGCAGCGTGCCGATCACCAGCTTTCGCAAGCGGGTGGTGCCGAGCAGCCGATCCATCTGCGGAATCATCGCCTTCAGGTCCAGCGTGACCATGATGTCGGTCTGGCTGTCTTCGACCTTGTGCGCCAGCACCTTCTCGGCGTCGAGCGGCGAGTAGTTGACGACGGTGCCGCCGGCCTTCAGCACGCCGAAGAAGCAGACGATGTAGTGCGGCGTGTTCGGCAGGTACAGGCCCACATGCACGCCGGGTCCGACGCCGAGGCGCTGAAAGCCGGCGGCGGCGCGGTCGGTGAGCTGGTCGAGTTCGCGGTAGCTGAACTGGCGCCCCATGAAGTCGATGACGCTGCGCTCGGGCCATTGCGCCGCCGCGCTGTCGAGGATCTGCGGTACCGGCATCGTCGGCAGCGGCGCATCCCAGCGCACGCCGGCGGGGTAGGACTTGATCCAGGGGAACTCGCTCACGTGGGGTCTCCGTGTGGTCGTTGTCAGCGCATGGCTTGTAGGGTGGGCTTCAGCCCACGGTTTTCATTGTTCGCGCGGGACGCGTGGGCTGAAGCCCACCCTACGGGGACGCTGTCAGCGATAGCGCGCCAGTTCCAGCTTCGCGATCTGGTTGCGGTGCACCTCGTCCGGGCCGTCGGCGAAGCGCAGCGTGCGCACTTGCGCATAGTCGTAGGCGAGCGGGAAGTCGGTGCTGAGTCCGCCGGCGCCGTGCGCCTGGATCGCCCAGTCGATCACCTTGCAGGCCATCGCCGGCGCGGCGACCTTGATCATGCCGATCTCCTTCAGCGCCGCCTTGTTGCCGACCCGGTCCATCATGTCCGCCGCCTTCAGCACCAGCAGGCGCGCCTGGTCGATGAGGATGCGCGACTCGGCGATGCGCTCGAGCGTGACGCCCTGCTCGGCGATGCGCTTGCCGAAGGCCACCCGCGACAGGGTGCGCTTGCACATGAATTCGAGCGCGCGCTCGGCCATGCCGATGGTGCGCATGCAGTGGTGGATGCGCCCCGGCCCGAGGCGTCCCTGCGCGATCTCGAAGCCGCGGCCCTCGCCCAGCAGCAGGTTGCTCGCCGGCACGCGCACGTTCTCGAACACGATCTCGGCGTGGCCATGCGGCGCGTCGTCGTAACCGAACACATGCAGCGGGCGCAGCACGTTCACCCCCGGCGTGCTGCGCGGCACGATGATCATCGACTGCTGCTTGTGGCGGTCCGGGTTGTCGGGGTCGGTCTTGCCCATCAGGATGAACACCTCGCAGCGCGCGTCGACCGCGCCCGACGACCACCATTTGCGCCCGTTGATCACGTACTCGTCGCCGTCGCGCACGATCGAGCAGGCGATGTTGGTCGCGTCGCTCGACGCCACGTCGGGCTCGGTCATCGCGAAGCAGGAGCGGATCTTGCCGTCCAGCAGCGGAGCGAGCCAGCGCTTCTTGTGCTCGGCGCTGCCGTAGCGCTCCAGCACTTCCATGTTGCCGGTGTCCGGCGCCGAGCAGTTGAACGCCTCGGCCGACCACAACACGCGGCCCATCACCTCGCAGATCGGCGCGTACTCGAGGTTG
>DASXQQ010000060.1:0-5280 GCA_036507085.1 Piscinibacter sp.
ACGCTGCAAGCGCTGGACGCGGGCGAGGTCGACGCCATCATCGACCCGGCGAGCGGTCGCGCCATTTTGCTGCCGCAGGCGCACGACATACTGCGCCACGGTGAGGTGTACTGGCGCAGCCTGGTCGAGTTGAGCTCGGAAGGGAGCTGGGAGCTGGATGAGCACCACCGCTTCGTGGCCCACTCGGGCGCCGCCATCGGCGAAGCCGGCACCGATGCCGCCGGCCTCGTCGGGAAGGCGCTCTGGGAACTGGCGTTCGACAACATGAGCGACGCCGATTGGCGGCAATGCCGGATCCAGATGGACTGGCGCTCCAGCATCCGCGATCTCGAGCTCAGTTGGGTCGACCGCAGCGGCGAAGTGCGCTGGATCGGCATCAGCGGCGGCCCCGCCTTCGACGACGAGGACCAATTCCTGGGCTACCGCGGGCTGACGCGGGACCTGACCGAGCGCAAGCGCGGGCAAGCCCTGGTGCTGGCGTGGAACCAGAGGGTTGAACCGCACCCCGAATGAAAACCGCCATGCCGGCCGCACAGTCCGAAGCCACAGCGCATCAGTCGAGGCAGAACCGCCTGCTCCAAGTGATGCCCGACGATGCGTGGGCGCGCCTGCAGCCCCATCTGGAACTGGTGGAGCTGCCGCTCGGGCAGGTGCTCTATGAGTCGGGGACCGCGCTGTCGCACGCCTACTTCCCCACCACCTCCATCGTCTCACTGCTGTACGTGATGGAAAACGGCGCGTCGGCCGAGATCGCGGTGGTGGGGTTCGAGGGCATCGTCGGCGTGTCGCTCTTCATGGGCGGCGAGACGACGCCCAGCCGCGCGGTCGTGCAAAGTGCCGGCCACGCTTTCAGGGTCAATGCGCGCACCCTCAAGCAGGAGTTCGACACCGCCGGGCCGGTGCTGCATCTGTTGCTGCGCTACACGCAGTCGCTGATCGCGCAAATGGCGCAGACGGCGGTGTGCAACCGCCACCATTCACTCGACCAGCAGCTGTGCCGCTGGCTGCTGCTGAGCCTGGACCGGCTGCCAGGCAACGAACTGGTGATGACGCAGGAGCTGATCGCCAACATGCTCGGCGTGCGCCGCGAGGGCGTCACCGAAGCGGCGGGCAGGCTGCAGCGCACCGAGATCATCCGCTACAGCCGCGGGCGCATCACCGTGCTGGACCGGCCGAAGCTGGAGACGCAGGTGTGCGAGTGCTACGCCGTGGTCAAGCGTGAATCGGACCGGCTGCTGCCCGACCGCATGGCGACCTGAGCCAGGACTCCCGACCATGACATCCGAATCCCCGGCCCCCGTGGTCAGCCGTTTCATTGCCGCGCTGCCCAGGCGCGTCGCGGCGCGAGTGCTGGCCTCCTGCGAATCGGTCGAGCTGGCTGAGTCGCAGGTTCTGTACGAGCCGGGCGACACGGTGCGGCACGTCTACTTTCCGACCAGCAGCTTCGTCTCGCTGATCACACCGGTCCACGGCCACGTCGGTCTGGAGGTCGGTATGGTCGGCAACGAGGGCATGCTTGGCGCTGCGCTGGCGCTGGGCGTGGACACCACGCCCTACCGCTGCCTGGTGCAAGGCGCGGGCCTCGCGTGGCGCATGACCGCCATCGCGCTGCGGGCCGAACTGGCGCGCGAACCGAGCCTGAAGCGCCGCATCAATCGCTACCTGTGCATGCGACTGGCCCAGACGGCCCGATCCGCCGGCTGCACACGCTTCCACGTGGTCGATGAACGGCTGGCGCGCTGGCT
This sequence comes from Piscinibacter sp., assembly GCA_036507085.1. GTDB lineage: Bacteria > Pseudomonadota > Gammaproteobacteria > Burkholderiales > Burkholderiaceae_C > Albitalea. Next base: position 1,746 of record DASXQQ010000060.1, read on the forward strand.
CCTGATGACCCAGGACTGCGCCCATTCGCCGCACTTGCACCTGACCCACGAGTTCCTTGCCTGCATGCTCGGCATGCGGCGCGCCGGCATCACCACGGCGGCCACCGCCTTGCAGGACCGGCAACTCATCGCCTACCACCGTGGCGAGGTCACCGTTCTCGACCGCACCGGTCTCGAGGCCGCTGCCTGCGGGTGCTACCGCGCCGACCGGGAGAGCTTCGACAGCTTGCTCGGCTGACCCCGGTTCGACCCCCACCACTGCGTACGCTGGCGCACAGACGCGGCGGGACCGCGGGGCCGAGCATGTGCGCATCCGCCCGCCCTTTGGCGAGTGCCGTCAAGGAAGCACCATGTCTTACCCGTCCCCTTCGCGAATCCGCCGATTGCAGGCGCTCGAGGCGCAAAAGGCCGACTTCACATCCGAGGGCTCGCCGCCGCCGGGAAAGGTGGCCCTGGTCGAGCCGGTCATGCCGGCCGGCGTGTCCAAGGCACTTGTCAAGAAGGCGCAGGCACGCAAGACACCCCGTTGATGCGTGAGCGGCACCGGCCGGCCGATCGCCGGGCGGCTCAGCCGCGCAGCCGTTCCACTGCCGCCTGCAGCGCAAGCCGATAGCCCGCGACGCCGAGCCCGACGATCACGCCGGCGGCCAGGTCGGACAGATACGAGTGGTGGCGAAACGCTTCGCGCTTGTGCACGTTGCTGATGTGAATCTCGATGAACGGGATCGCGACGCCGGCCAGCGCGTCGCGCAGCGCGACGCTGGTGTGGGTGAGTCCCCCCGGATTGATGACGATGAACCCGGTGCCGTCGGTGCGCGCGGTGTGCACGCGGTCGATCAGCGCGCCTTCGTGGTTGCTCTGGAAGCAGTCAATCTCGGCACCGAGCACGGCGCCCTGGGCGCGGAAGTCGGCCTCGACCTCCGCCAGCGTCGTCGCGCCGTAGACCTGCGGTTCGCGCGTGCCGAGCAGGTTCAGGTTGGGTCCGTTGAGCAGCAGGATCTTCATCATCGGGTTCCGTGGTTGCGCGGCAAGTGTAGGAGAACGCTCGGCGGTCACCCCAGTTCGAGCAGCAGCGGCTGGTGGTCGGACGCGTCGCTCTCGGCGTCGACGTGCAGGTTGCGCACCTGCGGCGCGAGGTCCTCGCTGACGAAGACGAAGTCGAAGGTGAACGGCGGGCCGGGCCACTGTTCCTTGTCGTACAGGCCGACAGTGGGCGGGTGCGGCTGGCCCGGGTGGGCGATCTCCCACGCATCGCGCAACGGCGGCGTCGCGTCGTCGATGGGCGCGAGCAGGCGCGCGCGCTCGGGCGCGTCGGGGCGGAAATTGCAGTCGCCGGTGAAGATGGCCGCGGCGCCGCGCGGCACCGGGGCGAACGCCGCATCGGCCGCGTCGCCCGGCCGCTTGACACGCGCCTGACCGACCGCTTCGCGGTGCAGCTCGCGCAGGCGTTCGACCTGCGCCCGCCGCTGCAGCGCCGAGTAGTACTCGAGGTGGGTGGTGGTGACGCGCAGCAGGCCGAGCGGCGTGTCGAGCGTGGCTTCGATCGCGACCCGCTGCATGCTCAGCACCGCGGGGTCGGCGGGCCACGGCAACAGGTGGCGGAACACCTGCAGCACCGGCCATCGCGACAACATCATGTTGCCGAAGGCGCGCCGCCCGCCGCCGGGGCGCGGCGTGTCGGTGGCGACGCCGGCAATCGCGGTGTAGGTCGGAAGCCGGGCCGACAAGGCCTGGAACTGGTCGCGACCATCGCAGCCGGGCAGCTCCGGATAACCGGCCGACACTTCCTGCAGGCACAGCACGTCGAAATCCGCGACGCGATGCGCGTGGGCGACGATGCGGTCGAGGTCGACGTGGCCATCGACGCCGCGTCCCCACTGGATGTTCCAGGTGATGAGCTTCATGATGTGACCCATCCGCACGAGGCTTGCACGCAGGATAGACCCGCTTGCGTTTTCCAGGCCACCCACAGGGGGTTGTCACAGCGCCTTGCGAAACGTCAGATTGACGCGCTGTCGCCCGAGCTTGGGGTGCTGCCCGTCCTTCAGCGGCGCGACGCCATGAAAGGCGAGCCGGGCAGCGCCGCCCCAGACGACGACGTCGCCGTGGAACAGCAGGACCCGCTGCGCGCGCTCGGGGCGCGTGGCGCCGCCGAACAGAAAGGTCACCGGCAGGCCCAGCGACACCGACACGATGGGTGCGCTGAAGTCGCGCTCGTCGCGGTCCTGGTGCAGCGACAGCCGGGTGCCCGGTTCGTAACGGTTGACGAGGCAGGCGTCGGGTTCGAAGGCTGCGAAGCCGGCGGCGGCCGCGGCCCGGCGTGCCAGGCGCGCAAACGCGTCGGGCATCGCGGGCCAGCCGCGGCCCGACGCCGGATCGATGGGGTCGTAGCGGTAACCGCGGCGATCCGACACCCAGCCGACCGCTCCGCAATTGGTCATCGCCACCGACATGAGCAACCCGCCGGGCGTGACCATGCAACGCCACGGCGCCTCGGCCTGCACGCGCTCGATTTGCGCGAGCAGCGCGTCGTCGTCGGCACCGACGAACTGTCGAAGGACCACCGCGCCGGGAGCGATCGGATCGGTGCTGCCGCTCATGTCGCGTCGTGGAAGATGATGCCCGCTCAAGCGCCTTCGGGGTACAGGCCGTGCACGCGGGCAAACAAGCGCGTGAGCCCGAGCAGCGCATCGATGTTCGGCGTCGCGAGGCCGAGGCGTCGGCCGATCTCCTGCACCGCGCCAACGATGGCATCGAGCTCGATCACGCGGCCGGCTTCCACGTCCTGCAGCATCGAGGTCTTGAAGGCGCCGAGCTTGGCGGTGATGGCGTGGCGGTCTTCCGGGGTCTGCTCGATCGTGCAGCCGATGAGGGCGCCGATGGTCGCGGCTTCGCGCATCGCGGCAGTGCAGAACGCGCGCACCAGCGGATCGCCGAGCACGCGGTCGATGGTGGCGCCGGTGATCGCCGACACCGGGTTCATCGTCATGTTGCCCCAGAGCTTGTACCAGATGTCGTAGCGCACATTCGTCGAGTGCGTGACGTCGAAGCCGGCGTGCGTGAGCAGGTCGGCGACACGCTGCACGCGCTCGCTCTTTCCGCCGGCCGGCTCGCCGACGATGAGGCCCTGCCCCATCTTGTGCTGCACCAGGCCCGGCTCGGGCACCGAGCTGGCGGCGTGCACGACGCAGCCGACGACGTGGCGCAGCGGGATCGCTTGCGCGATCACGCCACCGGGGTCGACGCTTTGCAGCGGCTCGGCGCCGAGCGCCGCCACGCCCTGGCCGAACCACCACGGCACGCCGTTCATCGCCGGCAGGACCATGGTGTCGAGCCCGAGCAAGGGCACGATGGCCTGCGCCACGGCGGTCAGTGCCGGTCCCTTGACCGCGATGACCACCAGGTCCTGCACGCCGACTTCGCGGGCGTGCTCGACGGCGTGCGCCGGCGCCTGCAGCAAGGCATCGCCCTGCTTCAGCCGCCAGCCGTGTGCGCGCAGCGCGGCGAGCGTGGCGCCGCGTGCGATCCCGCTGAC
>DASXQQ010000061.1:0-12088 GCA_036507085.1 Piscinibacter sp.
GGGGCTGTTCTTCTCCAGCGGTCGAGCTCGCTTCGACGGTCCCGGTGAAGGAGCGGTGGGTGGCAGCATCCACGCCTGGCTCGCCCGCTTGCACCTGGCGCGCCAGGCGCACACGCCGGTGCTGCGCGTCGACGAAGACGACGCCGGCGCGGGCTTCGCGTTGTCGCTCGCCGTGGCCGAGGACGCAGCGACGCTGCACACGCCCACGCCGCTGGCCAAGGTGCTCGCCGCGACCGCGTGGGCCGATCGGCGGTCAGCCGTGTTGCAGACGGTGGCCATGCTGGCCGAATTCCATCCAGCGTTGAACGACTACGTGCGCGCGGGCGCGCGCAAGCCGCTCGCGGTGTCGCCGCAGGCGCTGCCGGCTCTGTTGTTCGACACGCTGCCCGCGCTGCGCCTAGTGGGCATCCGCACGCTGTTGCCGCGCACGCTCGAGCGCCTGCTGCGCCCGCGCCTGTCGATGCAGATCAAGGCCAAGAGCGGCAGCGCAGCGGGCTTCCTCAAGACCGACGACCTGTTCTCGTTCGACTGGAAGGTCTCGCTGGGCGACGACCGCATCACGCCGGCGGAATTCGAGCGCCTGCTGGGCAAGGCCACCGGCGTCGTGCGGTTCCGTGGCCAGTACGTCTACCTCGACCCGGCCGAGATCGAACAGCTGCGCGCGCGCATGGCGCGGCCGGCGCCCGTGTCCGGGAGCGAGCTGCTGCGCGTTGCGCTGGCCGGCGAGGTCGATGGCGCACCCGTCGGGCTGAACAAGGCGGCCGAAAAGCTTCTCCAGCAGCTCACGAACACCTCCGACGTGCCGCTGCCGAAAGGCCTGCGCGCCACGCTGCGGCCGTACCAGCAGCGCGGCTACGCTTGGCTGTGGCGCAACGCACGGCTGGGCCTGGGCAGCGTGATCGCCGACGACATGGGCCTGGGCAAGACGCTGCAGGTGATCGCGCTTCTGCAGCGGCTGAAGGAGGACGGCGCGCTCGACGAAGCGCGGGCACTGGTCGTCGTGCCGACCAGCCTGCTGACCAATTGGCAGAAGGAGATCGAGCGCTTTGCGCCGGGTTTGCGCGTGAACATCTTCCATGGCGCCAAGCGCGAGCTGACCAAGGACAGGCCCGACGTATTGCTGACAACCTACGGCGTGGCGCGCAGCGAGGAGGCGCTGCTGAAAGGCATGAGCTGGCGCCTCGTGGTCATCGACGAGGCGCAGAACATCAAGAACCCGGCCGCCGCGCAGGCGCGCGCTGTCAAGAGCATCCCGGCCGGCGGCTTCGTCGCGATGAGCGGCACGCCGGTGGAGAACCGGTTGTCGGAATACTGGTCGATCATGGACTTCGCACAGCGCGGGTACCTCGGCGGTCCGACCCACTTCGCGCGCGAGTACGCCACGCCGATCCAGGTCCACCGCGACGCGGCGGCCGCCGAGCAGCTGCGCCGGGTGATGGCGCCGTTCATGCTGCGGCGGCTGAAGTCCGACAAGTCCATCATCAGCGACCTGCCGGACAAGGTCGAGCAGGATCAGTTCTGCACGCTCAGCCGCCAGCAGGCGGCGCTGTACGAGTCGGTCGTGCGCGAAGGGCTGAAGAGCGTCGCTGGCGAGTCGGACACCTTCAGGCGCCAGGGACTGGTGCTGCAGATGATCCTGGCGCTCAAGCAGGTGTGCAACCACCCGGCGCACTACCTCAAGCAAGGGGCCGCGGAGCCGGACGAATCGGGCAAGGCGCAGCGGTTGCTCGACCTGCTGGAGGAGATCCACGCCGCGCAGGAGAGGGTCCTCGTGTTCACGCAGTTCCGCGAGATGGGCGATCTGCTGCAGCGCATGCTGCGCGAGCGCCTGGGCCACGAGCCGCTCTTCCTCCACGGTGGCGTGACGCGCGCGAAGCGGGACCAGATGGTCGAGCGGTTCCAGGGCGAGCGCGGCGAGCGCGTGTTCCTGCTGTCGTTGAAGGCCGGCGGCACGGGGCTGAACCTGACCGCGGCGAGCCATGTGGTGCACTTCGACCTCTGGTGGAACCCGGCCGTGGAAGCACAAGCCACCGACCGCGCCTACCGCATCGGGCAGCAGCGCAACGTGCAGGTGCATCGCTTCATCACGCGCGGTACGTTCGAGGAGCGCATCAACGAGATGATCCGCTCGAAGCGCGAGCTGGCGGAGATGGCCGTGGGGACGGGCGAGACGTGGGTCGGTCAGCTGCCGCCCGAAGCGTTGCGGGCGTTGTTCCGCCTGGGATGAGGGACTTCGAATGGGTAGGCCTCGCGAACAGTCGGACCGAGAGCATCGGATCGTCGAACAAGTCATCGTCGATGCCTACGACAGCGTCGAACGGGCGATGAGCTGGTATTACTACCTCGAGGGGAAGCTGCGCATGCCGTTTGCGGCTTCCTGCATGGTCAAGCGGCAGTCCTCGCCGCTGAAGGTCGGCGAACGAGTCAACATCGTCGGCATGGCCTCCGAGGATGAATGCATGTCGGAGGTTCTGGTCGTCGTGACTCGATCGAAGGCGAAGTTGGCAGTGCCTCTGGGGCAGCTCAAATGCGACTCAGGCGACGAGCAGACGTGCCAAGCCGTCGAGGATTGGCACTACTGGCTTGCGCGCGGCTATGCCTTTTGAAGCGCCCGTGCCGGCGCGACAATTCGGATGAGGATGCTGCAGCGTAGTGCTTGTTTTCCGGCCAGACAAAAGCTCTGTGTGAGGCACGATGAGTGAAGGACTGCCCCCGCTGCGCGAGTTCTTGCTGCGCGAAGTCCTGCGTTTTGTCCGGACGGCAAGCACCATCCCGGGCGTCACGAGAATCGCGCTTGTCGGCTCGCTAGCAACGATGAAGGCCAATCCCAAGGACGCCGATGTCCTGGTTTCCGTCACCGATGACGTTGACCTTGCGCGGCTGGCAACTGCTGGACGAACACTGAAAGGAAGGGCTCAGACCCGCAACAGCGGCGCTGACATCTTTTTGGCGGACTCGGAAGGCTACATCGGCCGCATATGCCACTGGAGGGAATGCTGGCCTCGCAGGGCATGCAGGGCGCAGCATTGCGGGCGGAAAGAGCATCTCAACGATGACTTGCACGTGGTGAACTTGAGCATCGACGTGGTGCGGGCACCGCCGATCGAGCTTTGGCCGAACTTGGCGAGTCGCGTTGCAGCGCCTTCGGATGTTCAGGAACTGCTCTTGACTCCGCTGACCGGACTGAAGGAGTCGGGCGCGTCCGAGCAGGCTTGACTCGCGTTGCCCTCGGCGCAGTGCATTGCGTGCGGCGGCGTTGTCAACCATGCGAAGGCTGGACGATCGGCCACGCCGTCGTTTGTCGCGACCGGTGCCCGAAAAGGGCTGGATGAGCATTTCGAGATTTTCGATATTTTGGTGAGTGTGTTATCTTGCTGCCATGAGCGCGAGCAAACCGACCCCCAAGCCAACGGGCAACATCCAATCCTTGGAAGGGACCATCCTGCGCGCCCTCAGCGGTGCGGCGTTGGGCTCGACGTCGAAGCCGGTTGCCAAAGCGGTTAGAAAGTCCCTCAAGCCGATGACGCCACGAGGTCCTTCCCCGAAGAAAGCTCCTGCTTCGAAGACGCAGCCTGGAGGCAAGATAGCATCGGCGGAGCTTGTCGGTCGGCAGGTTGGCAAGGCCGCTGCCGCCGAGATGGCCACGCACGCCCGGAAGCTGCGTGAACAGCTCGCCAAGTTCGGCCTCGTCCACGTCGAGACGGTACGGTTTCGCCCGCACGGATTGGCTGACCGCCGCCTCATCGTGGAGTACGCACCGGACCCGGAAGACGCTCGGTCGGTCCTCATGCGAGTGAGGCCGGCGTCGAACGAACCGTTGCCCGAAGCCGAGCCGCAGATGCTGACGACGCAGCAGGCGGCGGACCGCCTCAACGTGAGTCGCCCCTACGTCGCTCGGCTCGTCGACGATGGCGAGTTCGAGGGGGTCGAGCGCACGCAGTCAGGCCATCGCCGTATTCCTGCCGCCGAGGTGGAACGCCTCCACCAGGAGATGCGGTCGGCGCGCCGTGCCGCGCTCGATGACATGGCCGAGGTCACGAAGGACCTTCGGGCCCGCGAGCTCCACGCGGCCAAGTCGAAGTCCAAGCGACGCTGGGTCGCCAAACAGGCGTAATGGCGGCCGCGAGGGCCGCGAAGCCCGGGCCCCTGGTCAGTCCCGGCCAGGTGCCACTGCTGTACCTGGACCTGGACGCCAACGTCCTCCTCCCGGAATACTTGCGCGCCGTGATCCTGGACTTGGCCGACGCGGAACTCGTTCGCGTGCACTGGGGCGAGCAGGTCTTGGCCGAGGTGCAGCGAAACCTGCTCAAGCCGAAATTTGGCATCACGCCGGCGGCCGTCGACAAGCTGCTGCGCGACATGCGCAATGCGTTTCCTGACGCGCTGGTGCCGGGCAGCGAAGCCCTCGAGCCCGAGTTCGAAGGCAAGACCGATTCGAAAGACGCACACGTGGCGGCGGGCGCGCTGAAGCTCAGTCGACGCTACGGCGACCAGCCCGTGCTTCTCGTCACCGGCAACATCAGGCATCTGCCCGAGGCGGCCTTCCGGGACACGTTGGTCCAACCCGTGCGGCCCGGTGTGGTCCTGAAGGATCTGCTGGCCGTGCAGCCCGCCGTCGCCGACGTGCTGGACGCAATGCTCCGGCGCTTCGAGAATCCACCGGTACCCAGGGAGGATCTCCTGGCTATCCTCGATGCCTCCAACTGCCGTGCGTTCGCGACGGCGCTCGGCAGTGCATGGGGTCTGGCCAGTAGTGGGGTTTGAGCATTGGGCAAGTCAGGTGCACCTTCTGATATGCCCGTTCTGCTGTGCTATTGATCGCAGCGGGAAGTCGGCGGATCAAGGGCTTACGAGGCCGGAACTGGAAAAACAATAGCACAGGCACTATGCTGTAAGTGCTTGTCGCGATTGAAGTTTTCCAAATTCTACGAACCAAGGGGTCGTGGGTTCGAATCCTGCCAGCCGCGCCACTAATCAAGGACTTGCACGCGAAAACCAAGTCCTCCACGTAACCGTGGGACCCCTGTGGGACCAGTTGTCCACAGGGGGTCTTGGTTTTTCTACCCGTTTGCCACACGCAGGACGGTTCTAGTTTCGTGGCGATTCAATACTCGGTTCGCCTCGCGAAGCAATCTACCGACATCGGCACTCGCATAGTGGCCGACCATCGTTTGGTTGGAATGTCCGAGTAAAGCCGCCCGGTCCTCGGCAGATACTCCCGCGGCGCGCAGGCGACAAGCAAATGTGTGGCGCAGGTCGTGAATGCGCACGCCGCGCAACCCAACTTCTCGCCGCGCCTGCTGCCAAGCTGTGTTGTTCATCGTGCCGACGTGCCGACCTCGATAAGGAAACACCCAAACGGGATGCGCGCCTCGCTGCGTTTCGATGACAGACCATGCGACGTCGATCAGGATCACCACATGCGGACGCTTCGACTTGAAGGCTGCGGCGGGCACGACGAAGACGCTCCGGCCGATCTCTGGCACGGGTACCTCCCAACTCCACTCGAGGCCGCACACGTTGCTGTCACGAAGCCCTGTGTTGACCGCGAACAGGACCATGCGCGCCAAGTGCGCCGGCAGCTTCGGAAACAAGCGATCCTGTTCTTCCCAGGTAATGGGGTAGGGCGGCCGCTCGCACTCGGGCAGCATGGCGATCAGCGGCGGTAATGCCTCAAAACAAGGCCGACCGAACTCGTCGCGGTACGAGCGCGCTGCGCGATGCAGAATCGTGCGCGCCACCTCCAGGCTTCGGTTGATCGTCGTAGCGCAGGCGCCCTCGGAGATGCGTGCGGAGATGAACGGCGCCAGCGTCGCGTCGTGCACTTGATGAGGCTCCAAGTGTCCGATGTGCTGCACCAGAAGTCGAACATGGATGCGAATGGCTTCGATGCTGCGCATGTTCTGCGACTGCGTCAGATAGCGGCCCGCGCAGTCGGCGAAGGTCGGCCGCGCGTAGGGCCGTCGAGCAAGGTCAATGTCGACCTGCTGCATCTCCGTTCGCAGGCGCTGCTCGGCCTGTTCCTGGCTCGTCGCCCCCACGCGCACACCGATGCGAATGCCGCGATGGCGCTTGTCGATGAAGAACCGGCCGTCAGCGCCGATCGTGATGCCGGGAGTGCGGGTCGCAGCCATGGGTGCCTCCTGTGACGCAGAGGAGAAACCCTGTCAAAGGATGACCAGGCGGGCAAGCCCAATGCGCGCTCACCGCTCTGTGATGCGGGCATTGTGGGTCGCCTGCATGAGGCTCGATCAGTGATCGTTCGGCACCCGAGCGTCGCAACGCAGTCGCCACTCGCCCGCCTCCGTCACGAGGCTCCATTCCCCGACCGCGCGACCGTCGTTAGCGAACCGTTCGAGCCGCCGCTGCGACAGCGTTCGCATTGCATCGACCATCTCCGGTGGGATTTGCGGATCGTGCATCCGTTCATTCAGGTCCGTGAGAAACCGCGGCTGTCCCCAGCGCGGCATCGACATGACGTGTGGGTTCCACACCATGATCACGATCTTGAAGATGGACTGGACCGCGTCGAGCGGCAGAGCAGCGTCGAGCTGGCTGAAGAGCGGCTCGCCGAAGTCGAGAATCGTCTCGGAGAGGGCAATCCCGAAAGCTGGGCGGCGGGCCGACGGATACCATGGTCTGCAAGTCGTCGCCTTGGGAGACTCGGCGCACACTCTTCTCCATCGACACCGACGCTTGGATGCAGATCCCGTGGCCTCCCCCGCTTCACTCCACAGCTTCGGCCCCGCCGACGACCTCGTGCTCAAGGTCACGGCGCCGCGCGTACCGCGGCATCACGTGGCCCGGCGACGCCTGCAGGCCGACAACGAGCGATTCGACAAGCCGGTCGTCCTCGTCCAGGCGCCGGCCGGATTCGGCAAGACGTCCCTGCTGGCCCAGTGGCGGCGCGAGCACCTCGCGCGCGGTTCCGTGGTGGCATGGCTATCGGCGCAGAGCCAGGACGACCCGCCGCGGCTGGTGCATGCGCTGTCGCTGGCCGTGCGCGTCGCCGCCGGACGACCCACCTTCGGCCACACGCTGCTCGAGGACGTGGCTCCCGGCGGACTCGAAGGCGTCACGACATGGGTGGCAGAGGTCGCGCAGAGCGCGCTCGACGTGGTGCTGATCGTCGATGAGGCCGACCGACTCCCACCCCCCGCCCGCGACGCCTTGGGGTATCTGCTTCGCAACGCGCCGCCGAACCTGCGAGCAGTGGTTGCCGCCCGCACCGATTGCCATCTGAACATCGACGACCTGATCGACTACGGGCAATGCACCCTGGTCTCCCCGGAGCTGCTGCGCTTCCAGCTCGACGAGACGATGGAGCTGGTGCACGCGCGCTTCGGATCGCGCGTGGACCGCGATGCGATAGCGCGCCTGCACGAGTTGACCGAAGGATGGCCGCTGGGCCTGCAGCTCTCGCTGTCGGTCATGGCCACCGGAAGCGACCCGCAGGCCGAGGTCTCGGCGATGGCGCGCCATGGCAGCGCGTTGCGCGACCATGTCGTGAACCTGCTGCTCGCCAACCTCGACCCCGCCGACGTCGCGTTCCTCACCCGGATCGCGATCCTCGACAACCTGCACCCGGCGCTGTGCAGCGCCGTCGTGCCGAACGACGCCGCGCCCGAGCGGCTGGCCCGCATGGCACGCGACACGCCAGTCTTCGTCGCCAGCGAGGCGAGCGACTGGCTGCGCATGCATACCCTGGCGCGCGACGAGTTGCGTCGTCGTTTCCGCAGCCTGCCCGCCGACGAGCAGGCCGCGCTGCATGCGCGGGCCGCCGATTGGCTGGCCGAAAACGGCTTCGTGGATGCAGCCGCGCGCCATGCATTGACTTCGGGACAGGCGGAAAAGGCCTACGAGCTGGCCGAACGCAGCCTGTACGACGCGCTCATGGCCCGCGGGCACCAGGGCGCGGTGCTCGACTGGCTGGTCCGGCTGCCTGCTGCCGAGCTGGACCGTCGGCCACGCCTGTTGCTGGCGGCGGCGTGGACCCTGGCGCTCAGCGAGCGCCACGACGAGGCGAGCCGGTTGGTCGAGCGCATCCTGGCGCAGCCCGGCGTCGACGATGCGCTGCGCTGCGAATGCGCGCTGATCCTCAGCGGCGCGGCCGTGTACGCCGACGAACCGGATCGCTTCGCCGAGCTGCACGACCCCTGGAGCCGCGATCCCCCGCTGCGTGACCCGATGCTGTTGCAGGTGCACGCCAACCGCTCGGCTCTGCGCACCCTGCTCGAAGGCGAACCCGCGCTCGCGCGCCTGCGCCAGCAGCAGGCGCCGCACACCGACCTCGAACCCGGGCTCGGCTACATCAGCCGCTGGGGGGAATTCGTCATCGGACTGACCTACCTGTGGGAAGGCCAGGTGCTGCTGGCCGAGAAGCTGCTGCGGCCGACGCTGGCACGGGCCGAAGGCGACCTCGGCCGCCGCAGCCCCTTCGCCTGCATGCTGGCCAGCCTGCTCGCCGCGGCCCTCTGGGAGCGCGGTCTGCCCGAAGAGGCCGCCGCGCTGCTCGCCAACCGGCTCGACGTGCTGGAACGAAGCGGCCTGCCCGAGACGGTGCTGCTCGGCTTCCGCACGATGGCCCGCATCGCCGGCGCGGAAGACGCTGAAAACCGCGCGCTCGAACTCTTGGGTGCGCTCGAAGCCGTGGGTGTCGCACGCCGGCTGCCGCGCCTGCGCATCGCCAGCCTGGCTGACCAGGTGCGCCTGCATTCGCACCGCTTCCGCCCCGAAACCTGCCGCGACCTGTGCGAGCGGATCGACGCACTGCTGGCCGATCCGGCGCTGCCGCAGGGGCGGCTGTGGCGGCGCAATGCGGCGTTGCTGCGGGACGTGGCGCAGGGGCACGCGGCGATCGCGGCACGCGAGTGGCGCCGCGCCGTCGAGCCGCTGACGCGGGGCGTTGCGCTGGCCCGCGAGCTCAAGCTCGGCCGCCTGCAAATCGAGCTGACCGGCCTGCTCGCGCTGGCGCTCGACCGCTGCGGCGAGAAGTCGCTCGGCCTCCTGCGCGAAGCCGCCGACCTGGCACGCGCCTACGGCCTGCAGCGTGTCTTCGCCGACGCCCACCCGGCGCTGGGCGATTGGGCGCAGCAAGCGCTCGCGCGCGATGCCGATGCAGGCACCGGCCTGCCCGGCGCGCTGGCCGCGCCCGTGCGTGACACGCAGCCGGCGCGCCAGGCCGCAAAGACCCGCTCCACGCCCAGCATGGCGCTCACGCCGAAGGAGCGCGAAGTGCTGGAGCTGGTGGCCCGCAATCTGTCCAACAAGGAGATCGGGCTGGCCATGCAGGTGGGCGAAGAGACGATCAAGTGGCACATGAAGAACCTCTTCGCCAAGCTCGACGCCGGCACGCGCAAGCAGGTGGTGTCGCGCGCACGCATCCTGGGCCTGCTGGAATCCGAGCCGTAGATCGCGACCCCCCTCTGCGATGGGGGGGCCGCGCTGGGGTGCACCGCCTAATCTTGCGTTCAACGACGGCTGTCGCTGAACAGTCCACCCCCTCGGAGACAAGAGCATGACCATCGATACCCCTGCATCGCCCGCCTTCGTGCGCGCCGCCTCGCTGCCCGACTCGATCAAGGTCGAACCGCTGACCTGCGCGATCGGCGCCGAGCTCAGCCATGTGAATCTCGGCGCGGCCTCGCGCGATGCCGGCCTCGTGGCCGAGATCCGCGCGCTTCTTCTCAAGCACCGGGTGCTGTTCTTTCGCGACCAGGACATCACGCGCGCCGAACACGTCGCCTTCGCCCGCCACTTCGGCGAGCTCGAAGACCACCCGGTGGCGGGCAGCGACCCCGAGCACCCCGGCCTCGTGCGCATCTACAAGTCACCCGACCAGCCCAACGACCGCTACGAAAACGCCTGGCACACCGACGGCACGTGGCGGGAGAGCCCGCCTTTCGGCTGCGTGCTGCGCTGCGTCGAGTGCCCCCCGGTGGGCGGCGACACGATGTGGGCCAACATGGTCCTCGCCTACGAGCGGCTGCCCGAGCACGTCAAGGCGCAGATCGCCGGCCTGCGCGCGCGCCACAGCATCGAGGCGACCTTCGGCGCCGCGATGCCGATCGAAAAGCGCCTGGCGCTGAAGGCACAGTTTCCCGACGCCGAACATCCGGTGGTGCGCACCCATCCGGAAACGGGCGAGAAGATCCTGTTCGTCAGCGGCTTCGCCACCCACTTCACCAACTTCCACACGCCGGCCAACGTGCGCTACGGCCAGGACTTCACGCAGGGCAGCTCGCAGCTGCTGCAGTACCTCATCAGCCAGGCGCAGATCCCCGAGTACCAGGTGCGCTGGCGCTGGAAGCCGGGCAGCGTGGCTATGTGGGACAACCGCAGCACGCAGCACTACGCGGTGATGGACTACCCGCCCTGCCACCGCAAGATGGAGCGCGCCGGAATCGTCGGCGACAAGCCCTTCTGATCCTCCACCGATCTCCGACCACCGAAAGCAAACCCATGAACTTCCTCGACGGCTCACTCTTTCCCGAGAACCAGGACAAGCTCGTCATCACGGCCGCACCTTATGGCCCCGAATGGATCCCGTCGGACTTCCCCGAGGACATTCCGCTCACGATGCAGGAGCAGGTGCAAAAGGCGGTGGACTGCTACAACGCCGGCGCCACGGTGCTGCACCTGCATGTGCGCGAGCTCGACGGCAAGGGCAGCAAGCGCCTGTCCAAGTTCAACGAGCTCATCGCCGGCGTGCGCCGGGCCGTCCCCGACATGATCATCCAGGTCGGCGGCTCGATCTCCTTCGCCCCGGAGACCGACGGGGCAGCGGCCAAGTGGCTGTCCGACGACACGCGGCACATGCTGGCCGAGCTCGATCCGAAGCCGGACCAGGTCACGGTCACGGTCAACACCACGCAGATGAACGTGCTCGAGCACATGGACGTGGCGGACTACGCGGGGACCTCGATGGCCGATCCGCAGACGTACAACGCCTACCGCGAGATGGTCGTTCCCTCGGGCCCCGGCTGGGCCGAAGAGCATGTGCGCCGCCTGAGCGCAGCCGGAATCCAGAGCGCCTTCCAGTTCTACAACATCAACAGCTTCGAAACGGTGGAGCGCATGATCCGCCGCGGCGTCTACATGGGGCCCCTGGTGATGAACTGGGTGGCGATCAGCGGCGGCATGGACGCGCCCAACATCTACAACCTCGCCAACTTCCTGCGCGCCGTGCCCGACGGCGCGATGCTGACTGTGGAAAGCAGCATGCGCAACGTGCTGCCGATCAACATGATGGGCATGGCGATGGGCCTGCACGTGCGCTGCGGCATCGAGGACAACCTCTGGACGCAGGACCGCAAGGCCAAGATGAGCACCGTCAGGCAGATCGAGCAGCTGGTGCGCCTGTCGCGCGAATTCGGCCGCGAGATCGCCACCGGAAAGGAAGCGCGCGAGATCTGCAAGATCGGCGTGTTCTACGACAGCATCGAGGAGACGCTGGCGCAAAACGGCTTCGCGCCCAATGCCAGGCCGGGGCTGCAGGGCTACCTGCGCAAGGCTGCCTGATGACCCGCGAGCCGTGCATCCTCATCGTGCCGGGCTTGCGCGACGCTGTCGCGCAGCACTGGCAGACGCTGCTCGAAGCGCGCTTGCGCGCCGCCGGCCGGGCGGTGGCCGCCGTGCAGCCGATGGGCCGCGAAGACCTGGACTGTGCGACGAAGGTGGCCGCCATCGAGCGCGCGGCGCAGGCCGTCCAGGGCCCGCTGATCGTCGTGGCGCACAGCGGTGGCTGCATCATGCTCGCGCACTGGGCCCGACAGACCCAGCGTGCCGTCGCCGGCGCGCTGCTCGCCGCGCCACCCGACTTCGACACGCCGATGCCGGAAGGCTATCCGACGCTCGACGCCTTGCAAACCCGAGGCTGGTTGCCGGTGCCGCGCGAGCGCCATCCTTTTTTCAGCATCGTCGCCGCCAGCCGCAACGACCCGCTGGCTCGCTTCGAGCGCGTCGCCGAGCTGGCGCGCGCCTGGGGCAGCCGCCTGGACGACCTCGGGGAAGTCGGCCACCTGAATCCAGCCTCCGGCTTCGGCCCGTGGCCGCAGGCCGAGAAGTACATCGATGAACTCGCCGGAGA
>DASXQQ010000062.1:0-6861 GCA_036507085.1 Piscinibacter sp.
GGCCCGTCGGGCGACAGGCTGGACACGCGCACCAGATAGCCATCGGGCAGATAGCCCGACAGCACGTGCTTGAAATGCGCCATTTCGCGCTGGAAGTAGGTCAGCACGACCTGGTCACCCATCGTGAACCAGTAGATCACCGGTTCGATGCGCGATCCCTGAGTGGCCACCATTCGGGTCAGCGGCACATCGACGCCGAGGATTCGCGCCACGGTGCGCTCAAGCCCGGTGACCTTGAAGCCCTGCGACGTGTAGCACACCTCCTGGCGGTGCACGCGCAGCCGCTGTGACTGACTCGACCCGTAGGCCATGGACAGCATCATGCGTTGGCCACGGCGGTTGACGTAGGTGCGGCTGAGGATCTGGTCATAGGTCTGCCGCAGGTTCTGTTCCTGGTCGGGCGTGGGCGGCAGCGGCACCACCGAGGGATCGATGCGCCAATCCCCGAATTCCTTGGGCACCGCGCGCTCGAGGTCGATGCTTGGGCGGGTGTTGGACACTTTCGCGCTCGGCACGGCCACGACGCTGAGCACCGAAGCGAACAGCATCAAGGCCAGCACCGCGAGCGGGCGAGCGAGGGCGCGCAGCTTCATGCCTTGGCCTCGCGCCGGAAGAGGAGCCCGAGCGCCGAATCGAGCAGTAACATCAGACCCAGCCCCACCGTGAACAGCAGCATGCCAGCCGCTCCGTGCACGATGCCTTGGCCGGCTTCGTCGCCGAAGTGGTAGGTGACGAGCACCAGCACCATCACGCGGATCACGTTGGCGCCGAAGCTCATCGGGACGATGAGGATGGCCAGCAGCACGTTGCGCAGCTTCGACGTGTGCCCGACGAGGTTCATGTACAGCAGACCCAAGGCCTCCAGCGTGAACATCGAGTTCAGGCCCGCGCAGGCGTCGGCCACCAGCAGCTGGTAAGGCCCGACCATCAGGATCACGCCGGTGCGCGAAATCGGGTAGCCGGCCGCATAGATGATCTGCTCGGCAACCCACGACACCCCCTGCTTCAGTGGCTGTGTCAGCATGTCCACCAGCGGCCCCGGGAGCGGCACGGCGAACAGCAGGAAGAAGATCGGGAAGGCCGCGATGCGCACCATGCGCCAGCCGAAGGTGACTGCCAGTGCGCCGGTGAGTAGCGGAATGATCGAGCCCATCTCGAACATCACGATGTACTGCACGCGACCGAGCACATACAGGCACAGGCCGAAGACCAGCCAGAGCCAGCCGAAGAAGCCCGCCGGCGTGGCCTGCGCGACGGCGGCCGCGAAGCGTTCGCGGCGTTGCCAGAGCAACCAGACCACGAGCGCGAGGATGATCGGGCCGTGGCCTTGTTCGTCGGTGTTCCAGACGGTGTGGGCGAGCATGACGAAGACGGGCGTGAACATCACGATCAGCCCCAGAGCAACCAATGCCGCCGGCAGCAGCGCGGGCGGCATGGGTTTCTCCTGCCCGACGATCGAAGGCCTGAGCATCGACGACATCGCGCTCAGTACTCGTTCATGATCACGCCGGCCATCTTGGCCGGCGTTTCGGCGAGGATCTCCACCAGATCCTGCAGCGCCCCGATGCGCGAAGCGTTCTTGCGCGCGATCACCAGGGCGGCCCCGCATCGCGCAGCGATGACCGACGCATCGGCGCCGTAGACCGCCGCCGGCGTGTCGACGATGACATGGTCGAACTTCGCCGTCAGCTCGCGCAGCAGCAGGCCGAAGGCCGGCCGCTCGATCAGCTCCAGCGGATTGGGCGCCACGACGCCCACGGGCAGCACGAACAGGCTCGGTACGCCCTGGATCTGCTGGATGACCTGCGACTCGAGCCGGCCCGACAGGATGCTCGACAAGCCGGCGCTGTTCTCGATGTTGAAGACCATGTGCTGTCGCGGGCCGCGCAGGTCGGCGTCGACCAGCAGGGTGCGGCCGCCGAGCTGCGCCAGCGTGATGGCCAGGTTGGCGGCGAAGAAGGTCTTGCCGTCGCCGCTGTTGGGGCTGACCACGGCGAGCGCTCGACGCGGCGATTCGCCCTCGCCGAACACACGCATCATCACCTGGGTGCGGATGGCGCGGAATGCCTCGGCCTGGTGCGAGAAGGGCTGGTTCAGCGCCACCAGCTCGGGGCTCAGCTTGCGCCGCTCTTCCGGCGCGTAGGGGTAGTGGAATTGCTCGGCCAGCGCCATCAGCACGTCGTCGGCGCTGGCCAAGCCGAGCGCGATCGCCGCTTCCCCGAAACGCACACCTTTCTCGCGCTGGTAGGCGAGGATTTGCTCGACCTGTTCGGCCGACAGGTCGCGCGTCTCACTGATGATCGCGCCGATCGAGCGGTCGTGAATCGACGTGGCCTTCTCGATCGACGCAGTGGCGCCCGCACCACCGGAACCTTGCGGTGTGGAGTAGCTGAACTTGGCCATCATTGCCCCTTGCGCGGCGAAGGCAGCGCGCCCAGCAGGCGCTGCTGCATCAACGGAATGCGCCGGCCGCCGAGCGCGCGGCGGCCAGCCGGCAGCGGCATCACGCCGAGCACCGGCAAGCCCAAGGCGGTGGAGACGTCCTCCAGTGCTCGCACCCGGCGGTCGAGCAGCTCGAGCACCAGGGTCGCACCCACGGCCAGCATGGCACCGATGGCGATCGACAGCAGCGTGTTCAACAACACCTTCGGCGACGATGCCTGGAGCGGCGGCTGCGCCTGCGCGAGCACGTAGATGTTGCTCTGCGTCGTCAGGCTCTCCATGCTGGCCTGGTTCAGGCGCGCCAGCAAGGCGTCGTAGACGCGCTGCGCGTTCTCGACGTCGCGCAAGTACACGGTGCTCTCGTCGCGCACCTGCTTCATGCGCAACACCTTGGCTCGCTGCGCCTCCAGTTCCGCGCGGATCTGCGCTTCGCGATTGCGGAAAATCGAGTTGGTCACGCCGACGCCGGCGGTCACGCGTTTGGTCTCCGCGTCGATGCGGCCGCGCAGCTCGGCGATGCTGGCCTTGGCCTCGATGACCTGCGGATGGCCGTCGCCCAGGCGCGCGCCGAGCTCCTTGAGTCGCGCCTGGGCTCGCGACAGGTCGCCCGTCAAACTGGCGACGAGCTGGTTGTTGAGCACTTCCTGCATGCGGTCGGAGGACGCGCCCTGGGCCTGTGCCTGCCGGCTCGAGGACTCCGCCGACAAGGCCTGCGACATCACCAGTTGCGTCGACAGCTCGTTGAGCCTGGCGTTCTCGACGTCCAGGCGTTCATCCGTGGCGATGATCCCCTTCGCGCGCTGGAAGGCCGAGACGCGCGCCTGGGCCTTCTCGAGGGTCTCGCGCGCTTCCTTGGCGCGCACATCGAAGAAGCTGGAGTACAGGCGCGCCGGGTCGACGCGCATCTCGAGCGTGGTGTCGATGTAAGCCTGCACGAAAGCGTTGGCCAGTGCCGCCGCGAAGCGCGGGTCTGGCGAGCGATACGACACGTTGATCATGTTGCTCTCGCGCGAAGGCTTCACGTCCATCAGCCTCTTGAACGTGCCCACCAGCCACTGCTCGATGTCGCCCTCGCCCTCGGAGGCCTCCTGCCACTGCCTGCGCACTTCGGGGCTTTCGGTGAGCTTCAGGTTGCGCACCACGCGCTGCGCGACGCGCGTGCTCTGGATCACGTCGACCTGCGTGGCCATGTAGGCCGGCGCGAGCATGCCCGGCGGGTACAAGGCCCCGGCGACCGGATCGGGCTTCATGTCGACCACCACCGACGCGGTGGCGCTGTACTGCTTGGGCAGCAGCAGGCTGATCACCATCGTGGTGCCCACGGTGATGAACAGCACCAGCGCCGCCACCCCCCAGCGTGCACGCAAGATGGAAAGGAATTGTCCGAGACTCATGGCGCCCCTCGCTCAGAACAGGCTCTCGCGGACATAGACCACGTCACCGTCCTGGAGCCTGTCGTCCAACGCAGGCTGGATCACCTGCACCTTGTCGCCTGCGCGGCGGTGGACGCGAATGCCGCGCTGCGTGCCGCGCTGGTTGAGGCCGCCGCCCGTGGCCAGCGCCTGCATGACGGTCATGCCGCGCTCCAGCCGCATGGCACCGGGCCGCTGCACCTCGCCGTAGATGAAGACCATCGGCGCCCGGTCGACCCAGACCGCATCGCCGTTCTGGATGAGAATGTCCTGCGCGCGACCGCTGGGCGAAAAGACGCTGGGCAAATCGATCTCGGCGTGATAGGGCTTGCCGTTGCGCGTGCCGTTCACGACCACCGTCTCGCCGCCGGCCGGCGCCGTGCCGCCGGCCACGGCCAGCAGATCGGTGAGCCGCATGTCGGCCACCTCGATCGGGTAGCGGCCCGGGCGGTTCACCTGCCCGAGCACGTTGGCCTGGTTGCCGCGCACCTGCAGGATGGCGATGGACACCTGCGGCTGCTTCACGAAGTTGCCCGTGCGCAGCCCCACCGCGATGGCCTGCTCGGCCTGCGTGACCGTCAGGCCGCCGACACGCACGCTGCCCAGCAGGGGGTAGGAGATGACGCCGGATTCGGTGACCCGCGTCTCCAGCGAGAGATCCGGGTTCTGGAACACCGTGATGCGCAGCGTGTCGCCGCTGCCGAGGCGGTATTCCGGGTTGGCGGCCTGCGCATTGGCGCCCAGCGAAAGCAGCGACAACAGCGCCAGCAAGACCCACCAGTACACGTTCAAGCTGCGTCGGACGATCATCATTTACCCCCGAGTCCCTTGGAGATGGCCGCAGCATCGAGCGCGTCGCTTGCCGAGGCCGGCGCGGCAGCGGCCGCGGCGCCCTCTTGGGGCGTGGACGGTGCCGAGGCCGGCGCTTGTGCAAACTTGCCGACGTATTCGATGCGCGCCGTCGCACGCAGCTCCTTCAGGTCCTTGTCGATCAGCTGCCGCTTGCGCTCGTTGAGCAGGAACTGCTCGATCGCCGGCTTGGCGCGTTCCAGATCGATGGGTTGCGAACGCGAGCCCGCGAGCACGATGACCTGCGCGCCCGTGGGCGTGATCTGGAACACCGACTGTCCGTCCTTGAGCTTCGCGAAATTGTCCAGGCTGGACAGCGGAAGCTGTTCGGAGGCACGCACGCTCTGGTTGCCGGTGAAGTGGAAGTCGTTGGCCTTCAGATAGTCGACGAACTCGTTGATCGTTTTCGTAGCGACCAGCTTGGCGCGCAAGCCTTCCAGCTGCTCGGGCTTGGCCTCGATCACAATTTCCTGCAGGCTGTAGATGCGCCGTTCGCTGAACAGTGCGGGCTTGTCGGCGTAGTACTTCTTGATCTCTTCGGTGGAGGGCTTGGCGGCGGCCTCGCCGACCTTCTCGAGATAGGCGCGCGAGATGATCTCGCGCTTGACTGCCTCGATCTGCTGCACGACGCGCGGATCGCGATCGATCTTCAGGTCAGCAGCCTGCTGCACCGCCAGTTGCTGGTCTATCAGGCGTTCGAGCACCTGACGACCGGCTGCATCGGTGGTCTCCGGCCGCAGCCCGCGCTGCTGTTGCAGCACGAAGTTGATCTGGTGAACGGTAATTTCTTCTTTGTTGACCTTGGCAGCGGTTTGTGATGCCGCCTTGGCCTTCTTGTCGCCGCAGCCGGCGAGCAGCGCGACCAGCGTGATGGCGGTGACGGCCACCACGCGCAGCGCCATGGGCGAGGCGATCAGCTTGCGATCGTTGTCATTGAAATGCATTGCCTTTGGACTCCCCAACGTCGACGTGTGCAGAGGATCGACCGAGTATGAGTGTACTTGCGTGGCAGGTGGCCTCTGCCACCCCAAGACAGGGGGGGCTTGCCAGCCACGGCGAGGTGCAAACAGTGAAATGTTCGCATCCACCGATGACCATCCTGCCGTCGGTGCTTCACTGATCCGTCGCGCGGCGCCGAGTTCCTCGGTCGCGGGCCCTACCCCCTATGTCGCGGGGGTCAACACTTGATGCCCACATGCAGCGCGACCACGCCGCCGGTCAGGTTGTGCACGTCGACATGTCCGAATCCGGCCGTCTTCAGCATCGCCTTCAGTTCCTGCTGGCCCGGGTGCATGCGGATCGACTCAGCCAGGTAGCGGTAGCTCTCGCCATCGCCCGCCACCCACTGGCCCAGCCGGGGCAGCACGTTGAACGAGTACCAGTCGTACACCTTTTCCAAAGGTTTCGCGACTTTCGAGAACTCCAGGACCAGCAGCCGCCCGCCCGGGCGCAGCACACGGTTCATCTCGGCCAGCGCGCGCTCCTTGTGGGTCATGTTGCGCAGGCCGAAGGCCACCGAGACGATGTCGAACTCGCCGCTGGCGAAAGGCAGCATCTCGGCGTCGCAGATCGCGGTGGGCAGCACCAGGCCCTCGTCGAGCAGGCGGTCGCGGCCCTGGCGCAGCATCGCCTCGTTGATGTCGGTATGCACCACCGCGCCGCCGGGGCCGACCTTGCGCGCGAACGCGCGCGCCAGGTCGCCGGTGCCGCCCGCGATGTCGAGCACCTTCTGGCCGGGCCGCAGATCGGCCACCGCGACCGTGTACGCCTTCCACGCGCGATGCATGCCGAGCGACATCACGTCGTTCATCAGGTCATAGCGGCCGGCCACGGAGTCGAACACGCCGCGCACGCGCGTCGCCTTTTGCGTTTCGTCCACGGTCTCGAATCCGAAGTGCGTCCTGCTCATCGGTGTGCCCTCAGTGATGGTGACCGCAGCCTTCGCCGCCCTTGGACGCCATCGGCGCGTCGCGGTCGGCGCCGGCCTCGGCCAGGCGCTGCTCGTAGCGCTGCCACAGCTCGCGCTCCTGCGAGCCGAGGCGGTACAGGTAGTCCCACGAGTAGATGCCCGTCTCGTGGCCGTCGGAGAACACCGGCTTGACCGCATAGTTGCCGATGGGCTCGAGCGCGACGATCCCGACGTCGCGCTTGCCGGTCT
>DASXQQ010000063.1:0-1750 GCA_036507085.1 Piscinibacter sp.
CTGCGCGCGAGCGGCTGGCAACCCGACTACCTGACGGTGCGCCGCCGCGCCGACCTCGGCGTGCCCACTGCCGGCGCCAGCGCCGGCGAAGAATGGGTCGCGCTCGGCGCGGCCAAGCTGGGCGGCACGCGGCTCATTGACAACGTCGAGTTCTGAGGTCCCCGGCCCGCAAGCGAGTTGTAGGGTGGGCTTCAGCCGTCCTTTGGACGGCATGACTTACCACACGACTCCCCCGCGCCCCCTCCGAGAGGGGGCTCCAGCTTGGTCGACGACACCACCCAGCCCTCCTCCGCGAGGAGGGCTCCAGTTTGTTTGACAGGGCCCTTGGCGAAGTCGATCGCGGCGAAGACGCTGTGCGACATGCGAGGTGTTGCCGGCCGCAAGGCCGGCCCGTCATTCATGCTGGAGCCCCCTCTCGGAGGGGGCGCGGGGGAGCTGTGCGTTAAAGCATGCCGTCCAACGGACGGCCTCAACGCCCGATCAAGGATTCGCCTGTTTTCCCTCTGAAGCTTCCAGGAGACAACACGATGCTTCGCCTCGAACTCGTCAACATCAGCAAACAGTACCCCGCCGTCAAGGCGAACGACCGCGTGAACCTGCGCGTCAAGCCCGGCGAGATCCATGCCGTGCTCGGCGAAAACGGCGCCGGCAAGTCGACCATGATGAAGATGATCTACGGCGCCGTCCGCCCCGACGAGGGCGAGATCCGCTGGAACGGCGAGGTCGTGGACATCCGCAACCCGCATGAAGCGCGCCACCTCGGCATCTCGATGGTGTTCCAGCACTTCAGCCTGTTCGACACGCTCACCGCGGCCGAGAACGTGTGGCTGGGGCTGGAGAAGACGCTGTCGCTGGCCGAGGTCACGCAGCGCATCACGCAGGTCGCCAAGGTCTACGGCCTGGACGTGGACCCGCTGCGCCCGGTGCACACGCTGTCGGTCGGCGAACGCCAGCGCGTCGAGATCGTGCGCGCGCTGATGACGAAGCCGAAGCTGCTGATCCTCGATGAACCGACCTCGGTGCTCACGCCCCAAGCCGTCGACAAGCTGTTCGTCACGCTGCGCCAGCTCGCCAGCGAAGGCTGCAGCATCCTCTACATCAGCCACAAGCTCGACGAGATCCGCGCGCTGTGCCATCACTGCACGGTGCTGCGCGGCGGCAAGGTCACCGGCGAGGTCGACCCCACGCAGGAGAGCAACGCCAGCCTGTCGCGCCTGATGATCGGCGCCGAGCCGCCACAGCTGCAGCATGTGCAGGCGCGCGTGGGCGAGGCGGTGCTGCAGGTTCGCGGCCTGTCGCTGGACAAGCAGGACCAGTTCGGCATGAACCTGCACGACATCGGCTTCGAGGTGCGCGCCGGCGAGATCGTCGGCATTGCCGGGGTGTCGGGCAATGGCCAGCAGGAGCTGATGTCTGCGCTGTCGGGCGAGGACCCGCGCGCCGCGCCCGATGCGATCCGCCTGTTCGGCAAGCCGATCGGCCGGCACTCGCCGCGACGACGGCGCCGCGACGGGCTGCACTTCGTCCCCGAGGAGCGGCTCGGGCGCGGCGCGGTGCCCACGCTGTCGCTGGCCCAGAACACGCTGCTCACACGCACCGAGGCGGTCAGCGGCTCGGGCTGGATCGCCACCCCGCAGGTGGCCGAGCTGGCGCGCCACCTGATCGAGCGCTTCAAGGTCAAGGCCGGCGGCCCGGACGCGACCGCCAAGAGCCTGTCCGGCGGCAACCTGCAGAAGTTCATCGTCGGCCG
>DASXQQ010000064.1:0-18806 GCA_036507085.1 Piscinibacter sp.
CAGGTCGCCGGGGTGTTCACCCGCAACCGCTTCTGCGCCGCGCCGGTGCAGCTGTGCCGCCAGCACCTGGCGGCCAACGTCGGCACACGCGCGATCCTGATCAACACCGGCAATGCCAACGCCGGCACCGGCGAAGACGGCCTGGTGCGCGCCTTCTCGACCTGCATTGCGCTGGCGCGCCGGCTCGAGATCTCGCCCGAGCAGGTGCTGCCGTTCTCCACCGGCGTGATCATGGAAAGCCTGCCCAACGACCGCATCGAAGCCGGCCTGCCGGCGGCGCTCGCCGACCTCGACGCCCATCACTGGGCGCAGGCGGCCGAAGCGATCATGACCACCGACACGCTGCCGAAGGCGGCGTCGCGCCAGGTGCAGATCGAAGACAAGACGGTGACCGTCACCGGCATCGCCAAGGGCGCCGGGATGATCCGGCCGAACATGGCGACGATGCTCGGCTTCGTCGCGACCGACGCGGTGATCGCGCCGGCGCTGATGCAGCGCCTGGTGCGCGAAGCGGCCGACGACTCGTTCAACCGCATCACGATCGACGGTGACACCTCGACCAACGATTCTTTCCTGCTGATCGCCACCGGCCAGGCCGGTCATGCGCCGATCACCCGGCTCGATTCCGCCGCCGGCGCGCTGCTGCGCGACGCGGTGATCGAGGTGTCGCAACAGCTCGCGCAGGCGATCGTGCGCGATGGCGAAGGCGCGACCAAGTTCATCACCGTGCAGGTCGACGGCGGCGCGAGCGAAGACGAATGCCGGCGGGTCGCCTACGCGATCGCCCACTCGCCGCTGGTGAAGACGGCGTTCTTCGCGAGCGACCCCAACCTCGGGCGCATCCTCGCCGCCGTCGGCTACGCCGGCATCGACGACCTCGACCAGACCGAGATCGATCTCTTTCTCGACGACGTGCATGTGGCCAAGGAGGGCGGGCGCCACCCGGCCTACCGCGAAGAGGACGGTCAGCGGGTCATGAAGCAAAGCGAGATCACGGTGCGGGTCGACCTGCATCGCGGCGACGCGAGCACGACCGTGTGGACCTGCGACCTGAGCTACGACTACGTGAAGATCAACGCCGACTACCGGAGTTGATCGCCGAGGCAATGAGCCACCATGCTGCGCCCGCGGCGAGCAGGTGCTTCAGCGTGTGGCCACTGACGAGGCCGAGCGCGTCGAACACCGTCGCATCGGCCGCTTCCATCAGCTTCGCCAGGCCGTACAGGCCGAGTACCGTCCACCATTCACTGGCAGTCAATGTCCGCTCGGACGTTGGCGCGAGTCTCAGCGCGAGGGCGGCCGGGACCAGCAGCATCGGCAGGAACTGCACCGCCGCATAGGCGCGCAGATCACCGGTGAGCCACCAGGCCAGCACCGACGCGGTGGCGACTGCGAAGGCGCCGCCGAGCACCGACACGCGGCCCCACGCCGCATCGACCCGCTCGGAGAGCAAGGCGCACGACAGCGCCGCGCAGGCCCAGGCGATGGGCAGGCGATCGAGGACGAGCGACGCATCGCTCGGCGCCCAGTGGTACGCCGCCGAGCCGAACGTGGTGCAGGCGACCGCGAGCGCAAAGCACCCCCATGCGCGCTGCGATGGCGCCGCAGGCGCTGCTGCGCCGAACAGCGACAAGCGCCAGACGCCCCAGGCGCCGATCAGCGCGAACGGCAGGTTGCTCAGCACGTTGGCGGCGTTCGGGACGCCGAGCCAGGCGCGACCATCGGCGAAGTCGTGATAGCTGGCCCACTGGGCGATCGGCCCATGCCACGCGAGCGCCGCGAGCGCAGCCGCCACGATGACCGCGAGCCAGTGCGAGCGGGACCTCGTGCCCCGTTGTGCACCAGCGGCGATGCCCGAGAGATTCATGGTGACTCCCCATTGTCGAACCAGGAAGTCATCGTCCGCCGCTCGCGTCCGGTGTGCAAGCGGACGATGGTCAGTCGCGGAAGCGACCGCCGCCGGTATTGCGGAGCGCGACCGGGGCGCACAGTAAAAACGCCGAGGGCTCGAGCCTCGGCGTTTCCATTGTTGCGGCGCCGGTGAGCGCCGTCCCCTTCACTGCGGGTTCACTGCTACTTCCACTCGGCCTGCTGCAGCACCGGGTCGTCGACGGAGCCGAAGGTCTGCGCCGCCTTCTTGCCGATGGTGCCCGGCGAGGCCAGTGCCGCCGTTCCGCAGTTGCCAGTGGCCGGCTTCAGGATGGACCACAGCATCGCCCCGTCGCGTGCATTGCGGTTGGGGCTCGTGCTCGCGACCACCGCGCCGGTGTAGCGCTGCACCGAGTACGGCAGGTTGAGGGTGGCGCCGTACTGGTCTTGCAGAATGCGCGAGCCCTCGCATTGCGCGTCGGCGTCGTTGACCACCAGGTTCGCGCCGGACCAGCCTTCGGGCGAGCTTTCGAGGCCGATCGACACGATCGTGCGCGACGGGAACAGGTTGCGGTACTGCGTCCAGCCCGCCACGCCATCGTAGTGCTCGAAGCGAGCGTCATAGGACATGACGTTGATCATGTCGAGTCCGGCGGCCACGCTCGGGTACCTCGACACCAGCAGGCGCTCGCGGCCGGCGCTGCCGCCCCAGTACGACAGCTTGCCGGCGCAGGCTGCATCGCCGCCGGTCGCCGACGTGCAATCCGCGCCGGTGGACCATGCTGCGGCCGTGAGCACGCGGCCGCCGCCGGCCAGGTCCACCGCACGGCGCAAAGCTTTGGTGGCGTTGGCATAGCGGTCAACATCGGCGTCGGCCTCGTAGTCGACGTCCAGGCCGTCGATGTTGAGATCGCGCAGTATCTGCGCGAAGGCGTTGGTGATCGTGCCGCCGCCGGCCTGGCCCTCGGCGGCGAGCGCCGTCCAGTTGCCGTAATTGACGCCACCAACCGCAAGGATGACCTTGATGTTGCGCTGGTGCAGCACGTCGATCGCCGCCTTCATGTCCTTGGGCGCCGAGTTGAACGAGATGCCGGTGCCGGACCAGCTGTTCGACGCGATGCCGTTCCACCAGAAGTTCGGGTCGGCAAACGCGATCATCACGTGGGTGTAGTTGGCGGGAATGCGCGCGAACTTGCTGAGCGTGTAGACCTCACTGGGCGTCTTGCCGGTGGCCTCGAACCAGTTGTCGCTCCAGGTCGGGTAGTAGCCCACATAGACCCGTCCCGTCTGGCTCGCACTCTTCGCTTCAGGGGGTAGACCGGGCGCCGGTGCAGGGGCGGGTGCGGGCGCGGGCGCCGGGGCCGGGGCCGGTGCAGGTGCAGGTGCGGGAGACGGGGCCGGGGCCGGTGCAGGAGCCGGTGCCGCACTGCAGGTGTTGACCCCAGTCCACGGCTGCCCGCTGCCCGCCGGGCCATTGTTGGTGGATGGGTTCTGCCCCTGGGTCCACCAGTTCGCCTTGTAGTTCACGCCGGTGACGCTGGCCGTGGCGCCGCCGGTGTAGGCGGTGCTGCTGTTCCAATCGGGAGCACAGCTGGGAGCGGGAGCGGGAGCCGGTGCCGGTGCCGGGCTTGGAGCGGGACTGGGTGCGGGGCTCGGCGCCGGGGCGGGAGCGGGCGCAGGTGCAGGTGCAGGTGCAGGTGCAGGTGCAGGTGCATCGCTCGGGCCGAGATCGCTCCACAGACTCTGGGTGGTCGGATTCCACCCGGTGCTGGTGTAGTCGACCTGATCAACGAGCGCGCGGTAGTTTCGGCCGTTGTAGGTGACCAGCGATCCGGCGGCGTAGAAGGTGTCCGGTTTCCAGGCCGGGTAGGTGGCGGCGTAGATCGATGTGGCTGCCAAGGCGGCAGTCAGCGCGGAAAGCACGCGCATCTTGTGGCTGCGTGCGGTTCGGTCAAGGGGCATGTTGTCCATCTCCGTTGCGGGACAAGTAGGGGTCCGGCCAGACACGTTGTCGGGCCGCGTGGTCCAGACGCACTTCTTCGAAACGGAACTCTTCCTCGCCCGGCCTCGACGACGAACGAGGCACGGCCTTCCCTGGCCAGGGTCTCCCCACTCGACACAACACGCAACTGAGGGAAGTGGTCCTATTGGTGGTCTCTATGAGTCTGGTGCAGGCACTGTCGTCGAGATAAGACCAATTCGTCACTTGGTATAACCACTTAAGTACCACACAGTGCCAATCGCATGCCACTAGGCCGTTCGCCCATCTGAGCCTGTCGCGAAGGGCCGGTGGCATGCCTACTGGGCTTCCTTCGACAAGCTCAGGACGATCGGAAATACAAGCTCAGCCCGAACGGGACTTGTGCTCATCAACTTTCGCTCGAGGCGCTAGTCCGGGATCGTGCGTCGGCGCCATGCAACGTAGGGGGTGCGTCCCCTTGCCGCGTGACGCGGTCGGCTGCTAGCATGCGCGCTCCTATCCGCAACCGAGCCACCGCCCATGTCCACTCGTCAACCCAGCCCCAAACAGGCCGCAGCCTGCGGCGCGCTGGTCGTCGGCGTGTCATGGGTCCACTGCGGTGGCGCAGCGAACCGTCCGTTCGCTGTCGCGTTCTAGCCCTCCCGGCGTCAAGCTTCCAACCGAAGTTCCGCTGAGAGATCAGCGGAAGAATCGGTCTATTCGTCCTTTCCTCCGCTGCCTGGATCCACCGATCCATCAGGGCACCCACCGGTGCCCGCCGAGAGAAGTCGAAGAGGAGACGAAGAATGAAGAATTGGCTCGCAGGTTGGCGAGACGCGCTGGCGCAGCGGCTCGCGCTGCCTGCCGGCGACCTGTTGTGCGACGCGGTCTACCGGCGGCTGTGGAGCTCGATCCTGATCAGCTCGTTCGGTGGCCAAGTCACGATGCTCGCGCTGCCGCTGACCGCCGCGGTGATGCTGCACGCAACGCCGACGCAGATGGGCTTGCTCACCGCGATGGAGATCGTGCCGTTCGTGCTGTTCTCACTGCCCTCGGGCGTCTGGCTCGACCGGGTGCGCAAGCTGCCGGTGTACGTGGTCGGCGAGGTCTCGCTCGCCGTCGTCGTCGCGAGCGTGCCCTTCGCGTGGTGGAGGGGCTGGCTGTCGATGCACTGGCTGTACGTCGTCGGCTTCGTGATCGGCGCCATCTACACGACGGCGGGCAGCGCGGCGCAGATCGTGCTCACGCAGGTGGTCGCGCGCGAGCGGCTGGTCGAGGCGCATGCGAAGAACGCACTGGCGACCTCGGGGTCCGAAGTCGCCGGGCCCGGACTGGCCGGGGCGCTGATCAAGCTCGTCGGCGCACCGCTCGCGCTGCTGGTCGACGCCGGATTGCTGATCGTCTCGGCCGCCATCCTGCGCGGCATTCACATCCACGAACCGCGCCGGCCGGAGTTCGCCGCCGCGCACTTCTGGCGCGACCTGCGCGCCGGCGTGCGCTTCGTGATGAGCCAGCGCCTGCTGGTCTCGCTGGCGGTGGCCGTGGGCGCCTGGCAGATGTGCAACCACGCGGCGATCGTGGTGCAGATCCTGTTTGCCACTCGCACGCTCGGTTTGAACGAGCAGGCGGTCGGCCTGAGCTACATGGGCATGGGCGTGGGCACGATCATCGCAAGCGTGTTCGGCAATCGCATCAGCCGCTGCGTCGGGCCGGGGCCGTGCCTGGTGCTGGGTTTCGCGGTGTGCGGCGGCGGATGGTTGATGCTGTCGGTGGCGCCGGCGAACGCCGTCGGCGTCGCGGCGTTTGCGCTGATGCTGCTGCTGTTCAGCGCCGGCGCGGTGCTGATCTTCATCAACTTCCTCGCGCTGCGCCAGGCCGTGACGCCCGAGCCGCTCCTCGGGCGCATGACCAGCACGATGCGCTGGCTGATCCTGATCCCCGCCGGCCCGGGCGCGCTGCTGGGAGGCTGGCTGGGCGAGCACGTCGGGCTGCGTGCGGCGCTCGCGTTTTCCGGTGTCTCGGCGCTGCTGCTCGCGCTGCTGGCCTGGCGCCACCCGGTGATCCGCGGCGTGAAGGTGCTGCCGAAGGCGGAAAGTGCCGACGAATGGATCGGCGCCGAGGCCGAGGTGCGGCCGATCGCCGCGATGGACGCGACGTGACCCGTCGTTCTCAGCCCTGAACCGCGCTGCCGGGAGAAAATCGATCGACCGCGTCGGTGACGATCCCGTCGATGCCTGCGGCGAGCAGGGCGTGCGCGGGTGCGGGGTCGTTCACCGTGTAGGTCAGTGCGCGCATCCCGGCGGCATGGACGTGCGCGATCAGCGCCGCGTCGAGCGACGGGTGGTCGACGACGACGGCGACGCAGTCGAGCGCGCGGGCTTCGTCGAGCCAGCCGTCGCGCAGCCCTTCGAACAGCAACGCCCGCGGCAACTGCGGTGCGGCCGCTCGGGCCGCGGCGATCACCGCCGGCTGGAACGAGCTGAGCAAGGGCAGCATGGCCGCATCGGCCCACAGGCGAGCGGCCTCGCGCGCGACCGCGCGGCCGGTCTCGTCTTCGGTGCCGGGGCTCGGCTTGATCTCGATGTTCAGCGCGAAGCCGTTGCGCAGGCAGTAGCGCGCCACCGCGTCGAAGCGCGCGATCGGCTCGCCGGCGTAGGCGCGGCTGTGCCAGCTGCCGGCGTCGAGCCGCGAGAGTTCGCTCCACGGCTGCTGGCCGGCGACGCCGTGGCCGTCGGTGGTCCGCTGCAGCGTCGTGTCGTGCAGCAGGAAGGGTACGCCGTCGGCGCTGAGCTTGACGTCGCACTCGAAGGCGCGATAGCCGTGGCCCGCGCCGACGCGAAACGCGGCGAGCGTGTTTTCCGGCGCGAGCTTGCCGGCGCCGCGGTGCGCGATCCACAAGGGGTAGGGCCAGGGCGCTGTCATTTGCTCACACGCGTTGTTGACTGGTCGCATCGAACCAGTGCAGATGATCGCCGTTCATGCGCACGTGCACCAGGTCGCCGGGCTGCGGCGGGTGCAGCGTGCCGTCGATCCGCACGGTGAATGGGGCGTCGCCGACGCGTCCATGGACCAGCCGTTCGGCGCCGAGCATCTCGATCATCTCGACCTTCAGCGGCCAGCCCGCTGCGCCGTTGCGTGCGAGCGCCGCGTGTTCCGGCCGCAGACCCAGGATCAGCTCGCCGCCGCGTGGCGCCGACACCGGCAGCGCGAGCGCCTGGCCGGCGAGTGTGAAGCGGCTGCCGTCGGCCTGGCCGCGCAGCAGGTTCATCGGCGGCGAGCCGATGAAGCCGGCGACGAAGGTGGTCGCCGGTCGCTGGTAGACCGCCTCGGGCGTGCCGATCTGCTCCATGCGGCCGGCGTTCATCACGATCATGCGCTGCGCGAGCGTCATCGCCTCGACCTGGTCGTGGGTGACGAACAGCGAGGTGACGCCGAGCTCGCGGTGCAGCTTCTGGATTTCGAGCCGGGTCTGCACGCGCAGCTTGGCGTCCAGGTTGGACAGCGGCTCGTC
This sequence comes from Piscinibacter sp., assembly GCA_036507085.1. Taxonomy (GTDB): domain Bacteria; phylum Pseudomonadota; class Gammaproteobacteria; order Burkholderiales; family Burkholderiaceae_C; genus Albitalea. The sequence goes on from DASXQQ010000064.1 coordinate 7,341, forward strand.
GAACAGAAAGACCTGCGGCTGGCGCACGATCGCGCGGCCCATTGCGACGCGCTGGCGCTGCCCGCCCGAGAGCTCGCGCGGCTTGCGCGAAAGCAGCGCGCCGAGCTCGAGGATCCGGGCCGCCTTGTCGACCCGCGTCTTGATCTCGGCCACCGGCACCTTCGCGATCTTCAGGCCATAGGCCATGTTGTCGAACACGCTCATGTGCGGGTAGAGCGCGTAGTTCTGGAACACCATCGCAATGTCGCGTTCGGAGGGCTCGGTGTCGTTGACGACCCGCCCGCCGATCGCGATCTCGCCGTCCGAAATGTCCTCCAGCCCGGCGACCATGCGCAGCAGCGTGCTCTTGCCGCAGCCCGACGGGCCGACGATGACGACGAACTCGCCGTCGGCGATCTCGGCGTCCACGCCGTGGATCACCTGGTTGGCCTTGTGACCGAGCCCGTAGCGCTTGACGACCTTGCGGATGGAGATGGCACCCATGCTTGCCCTTGGTTCCTGGCTTACTTCTCTGCGTCCACGAGACCCTTGACGAACCACTTCTGCATGCTCAGCACGACGATCGCCGGCGGAAGCATGGCGAGTATCGCGGTGGCCATCACGAGGTTCCACTCGGTGTAGGACTCGCCAGCGACCAAGCGCTTGATGCCCATCACCACCGGGGCCATGTCGTCGGTGGTGGTCACCAGAAGCGGCCACAGATACTGGTTCCAGCCGTAGATGAACTGGATCACGAACAGCGCCGCGATCGAGGTTGCCGACAGCGGCAACAGCACGTCCTTGAAGAAGCGCATCGGCCCGGCGCCGTCGATGCGCGCGGCCTCCACCAGTTCGTCGGGGACCGTGAGGAAGAACTGGCGGAACAAGAAGGTGGCCGTGGCCGAGGCGATGAGCGGCACGGTGAGGCCGGCGTAGCTGTTGAGCATGCCCAGATCGGACACCACCTTGTAGGTCGGGTAGATGCGCACCTCCACCGGCAGCATCAGCGTGATGAAGATCATCCAGAAGCACAGGCTGCGAAACGGGAAGCGGAAATACACCACCGCGAACGCCGACAGCAGCGAGATCGCGATCTTGCCGATGGAGATCACCATCGCCATGACGAAGCTGATCCAGAGCATGCGGCCGACCGGCGTTCGGGTGCTGCCGTATTCGCCCAGCCCGCCGAACAGCGCCTGGGTGTAGGTCTGCACGACGTGGTTGCCAGGCACCAGCGACATCGGCCGGCTCTGCAGGATTTGCTCGGCACTCTGGGTTGACGCGATGACGGTCACATAGACCGGAAAGGCGACGACGATCACCCCGAGAATGAGGACCAGGTGCGACAGCACGGTGAGGGCAGGGCGTCGCTCGACCATCAGTATTGAACCTTCTTCTCGACGTAGCGGAACTGCACCACCGTCAGCGCGATGACGATGACCATCAGCACCACCGATTGCGCCGCCGATCCGCCGAGGTCGAGGGCCTTGAAGCCGTCGTAGTAGACCTTGTAGACCAGGATCGCGGTGTCCTTGCCCGGCCCGCCCTGGGTGGTGGCGTCAACGATCGCGAAGGTGTCGAAGAAGGCGTAGACGATGTTGATCACCAGCAGGAAGAACGTGGTGGGCGACAAGAGCGGGAACACGATGGTCCAGAAACGCCGCCAGGGCCGTGCGCCGTCGATCGCGGCGGCCTCGATCAGCGACTTCGGTATCGACTGCAGCCCGGCCAGGAAGAACAGGAAGTTGTACGAAATCTGCTTCCACACCGCAGCCATGACGATCAAGCCCATCGCTTGGTCGCTGTTCAGAACATGGTTCCAGTCGATGCCGATCGCTTGCAGCGCATGGCTGACGATGCCCACCGATGGCGCGAACATGAAGAGCCACAGCACGCCCGCCACCGCCGGGGCCACCGCGTACGGCCAGATCAGCAGGGTCTTGTAGATCGACGCGCCGCGCACCACGCGGTCGGCCATCACCGCCAGCATCAACGCGATCGTCAGCCCACACACTGCAACGAGCACCGAAAAGACCGCCGTGGTCTTGAATGATGCGAGGTAAGTCTCGTCCTTGACCAGGCGGGTGAAGTTCTCCAGCCCGACGAACTCAGTGGAGGAACCGAACGCGTCCTGCTGCAACACGCTCTGGTACACCGCCTGACCGGCCGGCCAGAAGAAGAACACCAGGACGATGGCCATCTGCGGCGCAATCAGCACCCAGGGCAACCACCAACTCTTGAAGCGAACTCGTTTCTCGACGGCCACGGTCAGGCCTTGTTAGCCTTTTGAAAGCGTTCCAACTGCTCGTTGCCGCGCTTGGCTGCGGCGTCCAGCCCTTCCTTGGCGCTCTTCTTGCCGCCCCAGACCTGCTCCATCTCCTCGTCGACGATGGTGCGGATCTGCACGAAGTTGCCGAGCCGGATGCCGCGCGACTTGTCGGTGGTCTTGCGGATCATCTGCGTCACGGAGATGTCGGTGCCCGGGTTCTGCTTGTAGAAGCCGCTCTTGTCGGTGAGCTGGAACGACGGGATCGACACCGGCAGGTAGCCGGTGCGCTGGTGGCTGGCGGCGGCCACTTCGGGCTTGGAGAGGTGGGTGAAGAATGCCGCGACGCCCTTGTACTCGGCCGCCTTCTTGCCCGACAGCACCCACAGGCTGGCGCCCCCGATCACGGTGTTCTGTGGGGCTCCCGCCACGTCGGGGTAGTAGGGCAGGGTCGAGATACCGGAGGCGAACTTGGCGTTGCGCTTGATGTTGCCGTACAGCGCCGAGGTGGCGGTGGCCATCGCGCATTCGCCGGACACGAAGGTTCCGTCCGCCGCGTTGCCGCGCCCCTTGTAGACGAACAGCCCTTGCTTGGCCATGTTGGCCAGGTTCTCGATGTGGCGCACGTGCAGCGGCGTATTGAAGGCGAGCCGCGTGTCGAGCCCGCCGAAGCCATTGCGCTTGGTCGCGAACTCCACGTTGTGCCAGGCGGAAAAGCTTTCGAGCTGGGTCCAGCTGACCCAGCTGGTGGTGAACGGGCACTTGTGGCCGCTGGCCTTGAGCTTGGCGGCGGCCAGCGCCACCTCGGGCCAGGTCTTGGGCGGGCTGTCGGGGTCGAGGCCGGCGGCCTTGAACGCGTCCTTGTTGTAGTGGAATACCGGCGTCGAGCTGTTGAACGGGAAGCTCAGCATCTGCCCGTTGGGGGCCGTGTAGTAGCCGGCCACGGCCGGCACGTAGATCGACGGATCGAACTTGAGGCCGGCCTCCTTCATCACCTGCCCCACCGGAACGATCGCGCCCTTGCTGGCCATCATGGTCGCGGTACCGACCTCGTACACCTGCAGGATGTGCGGTGCGTTGCCGGCGCGGAAGGCGGCGATCCCCGCGGTCAGCGTTTCGTCGTAGGTGCCCTTGAAGGTGGGCACGACCTTGTAGTCTTTCTGGCTCGCGTTGAAGTCCTTGGCCAGGTCGTTGACCCATTCGCCCAGGGCGCCGCCCATCGCGTGCCACCACTGGATTTCCACCTGCGCCTGCGCCGGCGAGGAAAGCACGAACGCCAGGCTGAGCGCAGCCGGCGCGAGGGACTTGATTTTCATGCGGACTCCATGCGTGGACCGTGCGGCTCGTGGCCGCCCGGCCAGTGTCTGAGGGTCGTGTGACACGGCTGTTTATGTCGTGGAAGGCGGGGCGCAGCAACCGGGATAACCCGCCGAGCCGGCTTGCGCACCCCCGTACGGTACGATTCGCCCTTAAGTGCAGTAACGAGCCCGCCAGCGGCTCGACCCTCGATGAACGCACCCACCACCCTGACTGAAATCGCCGGCGCGGCCGACCTGACGCAAGACGCGCCCCGGCTGCGCGAGATCCCCTACAACTACACCTCGTTTTCCGACCGCGAAATCGTCATTCGCCTGCTCGGCGCGCGCCCCTGGGAAGTGCTGAACCGGCTGCGCCAGGAGCGCCGCACCGGCCGCTCGGCGCGCATGCTCTATGAGGTGCTGGGCGACATCTGGGTGGTGCAGCGCAACCCCTATCTGCAGGACGACCTGCTCGACAACCCGCGCCGCCGCAAGCTGCTGATCGACGCTCTGCACCACCGCCTGTCCGAGGTGCAGAAGCGCCGCACGCCGGCCGCCGACGCCGAGCGCGACCGCATCGTCGGCGAACTGCTGCAGGCCGCGTCGGCCGCGGTCGACTCGTTCGCCGCGCAGTTCAACGACGTGGCCGACCTGCGCCGCCGCGCGACCAAGGTGCTGCGCAAGCACACCGCCCGCGACAACATCAAGTTCGACGGCCTGAGCCGCGTGTCGCACGTCACCGACGCCACCGACTGGCGCGTCGAATACCCGTTCGTCGTGCTCATGCCCGACACCGAGGCGGAAATGACGGGGCTCGTCAAAGCCTGCGTCGAGCTCGGCCTCACGATCATTCCGCGCGGCGGCGGCACCGGCTACACGGGCGGCGCGGTGCCGCTCGCCTGGAACAGCGCGGTCATCAACACCGAGAAGCTCGAGGCGATGACCGAGGTCGAGACGCTTCGCTTGCCCGGCCTGGACCGCGAGGTGGCGACCGTCTGGACCGAGGCCGGCGTGGTGACGCAGCGCGTCGCCGACGCCGCCGAGCGCGCCGGCTACGCCTTCGCGGTCGACCCGACCTCGGCCGAGGCCTCGTGCATCGGCGGCAACATCGCGATGAACGCCGGCGGCAAGAAGGCCGTGCTGTGGGGAACCGCCCTCGACAACCTGGCCTCATGGCGCATGGTCACGCCCGAGGCCAAATGGCTCGAGGTGGTGCGGCTGAATCACAACCTCGGCAAGATCCACGACGTCGATGTGGCGAGCTTCGAGCTGCGCTACTTCGACGCCTCGGGCAAGACGCTGGAGCGAACCGAGCGGCTCGACATCCCCGGCACGACCTTCCGCAAGGAAGGCCTCGGCAAGGACGTCACCGACAAGTTCCTCGCCGGCTTGCCGGGCATCCAGAAGGAAGGCTGCGACGGCCTGATCACCAGTGCGCGCTGGGTGGTGCACAAGATGCCGGCGCACACGCGCACCGTGTGCCTCGAGTTCTTCGGCAACGCGAAGGACGCGGTGCCGTCCATCGTCGAGATCAAGGACTTCATGTTCGCCGAAGCCAAGGCTGGCGGCGCGATCCTCGCCGGGCTGGAGCATCTGGACGACCGCTACCTGAAGGCGGTGGGCTACGCGACCAAGAGCAAGCGCGGCGGGCTGCCGAAGATGGTGCTGGTCGGCGACATCGCCGGCAACGACGCCGACGTGGTGGCACGCGCCACGAGCGAGGTCGTGCGCATCGCCAACTCGCGCAGCGGCGAGGGCTTCGTCGCAGTCAGCGCCGAAGCGCGCAAGAAGTTCTGGCTCGACCGCAAGCGCACCGCGGCGATCAGCAAGCACACCAACGCCTTCAAGATCAACGAAGACGTGGTGATTCCGCTGCCGCGCATGGGCGAGTACACCGAGGGCATCGAGCGCATCAACATCGAGTTGAGCCTGCGCAACAAGCTCGCGCTGGCCGATGCGCTGGAAGCATTCTTCGAGCGCGGCCAGCTGCCGCTGGGCAAGAGCGACGATGCCGGCGAGATCGCGTCGGCCGAGCTGCTCGAAGACCGGGTGCAGCAGGCGCTAGCGCTGCTGCGCGAGGTGCGCGCCTTGTGGCAGCACTGGTTGACGCAGCTGGACGACAGGCCCGCCGACGGGACGCGCACACTCTTCGAGCAACTGCAGGACCACACGCTGCGCGCCTCGTGGAAGACGCAGATCCGCGCCCCGTTGCAAGCCCTCTTCGCCGGCGCTGCGCTCGCGCCCATCGTCGACGAGTGCCAGAAGATCCACGACGAGGTGCTGCGCGGCCGCGTCTGGGTGGCCCTGCACATGCATGCCGGCGACGGCAACGTGCACACCAACATCCCCGTCAACAGCGACAACTACGAGATGCTGCAGACCGCGCATGAAGCGGTGGCGCGCATCATGAAGCTGGCGCGCAGCCTGGATGGCGTGATCTCCGGCGAGCATGGCATCGGCATCACCAAGCTCGAATTCCTGACCGACGACGAGATGGCCGGCTTCACTGCCTACAAGGCGCGTGTCGACCCCGAGGGCCGCTTCAACAAGGGCAAGCTGCTGCGCGATGGGTCGCTGAAGGCCGACCTGACCAATGCCTACACGCCGAGCTTCGGCCTGATGGGCCACGAGTCGCTGATCATGCAGCAGAGCGACATCGGCGAGATCGCGAACTCGGTGAAGGACTGTCTGCGCTGCGGCAAGTGCAAGCCGGTGTGCGCGACGCATGTGCCGCGCGCCAACCTGCTGTACAGCCCGCGCAACAAGATTCTCGCGACCTCGCTGCTGGTCGAGGCCTTCCTCTACGAAGAGCAGACCCGCCGCGGCGTGAGCATCAAGCACTGGGAGGAGTTCGAGGACGTGGCCGATCACTGCACGGTCTGCCACAAGTGCCTGAGCCCCTGCCCGGTGAAGATCGACTTCGGCGACGTGTCGATGAACATGCGCAACCTGCTGCGCAAGATGGGCAAGAAGAGTTTCCGTCCCGGCAATGCGGCGGCGATGCTGATGCTCAACGCCACCAACCCGGAGACGATCAAGTTCGTGCGCGGCGCGATGGTGGGCCTCGGCTTCAAGGCGCAGCGCCTGGCCAACGACCTGCTGCGCGGCCTGGCAAACAAGCAGGTGGCGGCGCCGCCCTCGACGGTGGGCACCGCGCCGATCAAGGAGCAGGTGATCCACTTCATCAACAAGAAGCTGCCCGGTGGCCTGCCGAAGAAAACCGCGCGCGCGCTGCTCGACATCGAGGACAAGGACTACGTCCCGATCATCCGCGATCCCAAGGCGACCAGCGCCGACAGCGAGGCGGTGTTCTATTTCCCCGGCTGCGGTTCGGAGCGCCTGTTCTCGCAGGTGGGCCTGGCAACCCAGGCGATGCTCTGGCACGCCGGCGTGCAGACGGTGCTGCCGCCGGGCTATCTGTGCTGCGGCTACCCGCAGCGCGGCTCCGGCCAGTTCGACAAAGCCGAGAAAATGATCACCGACAACCGGGTGCTGTTCCACCGCGTGGCCAACACGCTGAACTACCTGGACATCAAGACGGTGGTTGTGAGCTGCGGCACCTGCTACGACCAGCTGCAGGGCTACCAGTTCGACAAGATCTTCCCCGGCTGCCGCATCATCGACATCCACGAGTACCTGCTCGAAAAGGGCATCACCTTGAATGGCGCGAACGGCGCCGGAGGCTACCTGTACCACGACCCCTGCCACAGCCCGATGAAGCTGCAGGAGCCGATGAAGACGGTGAAGGCGCTGGTCGGCGACAACGTGAGGAAGAGCGAACGCTGCTGCGGCGAGAGCGGCACGCTGGGCGTTACGCGGCCCGACATCGCGACGCAGATTCGCTTCCGCAAGGAAGAGGAACTGCGCCGTGACGAAGCGGCGCTGCGGGCGACCGGCGCCGTGGGCGCGAAGGGCCCGGTGAAGATCCTCACCTCCTGCCCGAGCTGCCTGCAGGGGCTGTCGCGCTACACGGGCGACCTCACCAACGGCTTGCTCGAGGCCGACTACATCGTTGTCGAAATGGCGCGGCTCGTCCTGGGCGAGGACTGGATGCCGGACTACGTGGCCAAGGCCAACGACGGCGGCATCGAGCGCGTGCTGGTCTGAAGTGCGAACGGAAATTGGATATCGCGAAGAAGCTCTCGCCTCTGAGGACGCTCAGGCGACGAAGGGCAAGGTGTCCGCGTAGCCCGAAGCGGGGCCGCGCAGCACGATGGTCGGCGTGTCATCGCGCAGGTCGTCGACCGGCACGGGAGTCGGATGCGACGGTGCGGCGCGCAGGCGCCGGGCCAGCTCGAGCTCCTTGCGCAGGATCTCGATCTGGCGGCGCGCCTGCCGCAGCAGGTCGCGGGCCTCGTGCCGCCCTTTGAGGGCCCGTTCGACGCGGCTGTTCGCCTCGATCAGCCGCGTGGTGTAGAAGGTCCACGCCAGTGCGAAGGCGACGCCTGCGCCCAGCAGCGTGGCGCCCAGGGCGATGAGGAGGGTGGTGGAAGACATGTTCATGATCGGCTCCCGAGGCTACGCCGGATTGGCTGCCGGTTCATGGGTCGTGGAACTCATGCGCGCTCCGTCGGCAGCGAATCGCCGAACAGCGTCTCGCCGAACAGCGACTCCCGGAACGACGCAGACTGCGCCTTGTCGCCGATCGCCCACTGCAGCAGGGCGCGCGCCGACATCGGCCTGGCGAACAGGTAACCCTGCAGCTCGTCGCAACCCATCTCGACGAGGATCTGATGTTGGCGCGGGCTCTCCACGCCTTCGGCGACCACGTGCAGGCCGAGCGCGTGCGCCAGCTTGACCACCGCATCGACCACCGCGCGCGCGTCGGCGCTGCCTTCCAGGTCCATCACGAAGCTGCGGTCGATCTTCAGCTCCTCCGCCGGCAGCCTGCGCAGGTAGCTCAGGCTCGAATAACCGGTGCCGAAGTCGTCGATCGACAAATGGATGCCGGCTTCGCCCAGGCGGCGGAAGGTTTCCTGCGTGGCCCGGGTGTCTTCCATGGCCACCGACTCGGTGATTTCGCAGGTCAGCAGCGACGGGTGGATGTGGTGCCGCTCGAGCGCGCTCTCGATGCGCTGCACGATGTCTTCCTGGCGCATCTGCTGCGCCGACAGGTTGATCGCCACGCGCATGCGCAGGCCATGGTCGCGCCAGACGCGCGCCTGGCGGCATGCATCCTCGATGACCCAGTTGCCCAGGGGGCCGATCAGCCCGAAGCGTTCGGCGATCGGAATGAACACGCTGGGCGGCACCAGGCCGCGCGTCGGGTGTTTCCAGCGCAGCAGCGCCTCCGCGGCGGTGACCTTGCCGCTGCGCGCGTCGATCTTCGGCTGGTAGTACAGCTCCATCTCGTGGTGTTCGAGGGCTTGGCGCAGGCCGCGCAGCAGATCGAACTGCTCGTGCGCGTCGGCGTCCATCTCCGGCGAGTAGAAGCAGTGGCACGAGCCGCCGGAGCGCTTCGCCGCGTACATCGCCGCATCGGCCCGGGCGAGCAGCTTGGCGCGTCCGCCGCTGTCGGGATAGAACACGATGCCCACCGAGCATGAGATGGCGATGTCGCGGTCCTCGATGGTGTAGGGGCGGCCGAGACCCTCGATCAGGCGTGTCGCGACCTGCGCCACCGCCTCCTGCGACGGGTGGCCCGTCACCAGCAGCACGAACTCGTCGCCACCGACGCGCGCCACCGTGTCCTCGGCGCGCGAGATCGAGCGCAGGCGTTCGCCCACCTGTTGCAGCACCCGGTCCCCGTCGCTGTGGCCGAAGGTGTCGTTGATCGGCTTGAAGCCATCGAGGTCGATGAACAACAGGGCCAGGCGCTGCTGTGCCACGTCGCAGGCGGCCACCGCGGCGGTGAGCTGTTCCTCGAATTGCACGCGGGTAGGCAGTTGCGTGAGGCTGTCGGCCACCGGCGCGGCGCGAACCGGTCGGTGCGTCGCTTCGGTGGCGCGCCGCGGACCGCGGCGCAGCACTGCGAGCAGCACCGCGGCGAGCAGGCCCATGCCGCACAGCGCCAGCGCGAGGGCCCAGGCCAACGCTCGCGTCAGGTCATGAGGGGAGGTGAGGGGCAGGCCGGCACCGCCGACCAACGGCGGCTGGGCGAGCAGCAGATCCAGGGCGCGCACGCGGACTCCTTGTTAACGTTGCGTTGCATCGTTGCGCAAGGTTCCTCCCTTGGCGCTCCGGCGTCTGTGCGGTTTACGGCGGTTGGCGCCCACTCTTGACGCTTAAGGACCCGCCGCGGGTATGCTCGGCCCATGATTTCTGCTGTTCATCGCATGGACTGTGAGCTATGCCACACCGACGGGGGACTGCTGCGCTGGCGAGACGCCGACTGGCGCGTCGTGCGCGTGGAGCGTCGTCGCCCGCTTCGACTGGGACAGCCACTATCCGCACCCGATCTGGGGTGCCAAGCAGCGCGATGTGCCAGGCGGCGCGGCCAGCCGTCTCGGATCGCGCTGCCCGAACTCGATGCCCGTGTCGTCGACGCTCTGACGCGCCGCTGAATCGACGCAGGCGTTCGCTACACTGGAGCGGCCCGCTCCTTTACTCACCTGGACCCCATGGCCGGCCTGACTCCCCAAACCCCGCTGCCGACGTCGATCACCGTGCACCAGCAATCGCGAGTGCTCGAGGTCGGCTTCTCCGACGGCAAGCAGTTCCACATCCCGTTCGAGCTGATGCGGGTCTATTCGCCGTCGGCCGAAGTCCAGGGCCATGGCCCGGGGCAGGAGGTGCTGCAGACCGGCAAGCGCAACGTTGACGTGGTGTCGCTCGAGCCGGTGGGCAACTACGCGGTGCAGCCGACCTTCTCCGACGGCCACGCCACCGGCATCTATTCCTGGGACTACCTGTACTTCCTCGGCTCGCAGCAGGGCGAACTGATGCAGAAGTACGAAGCCCGGCTGGAGCAAGCCGGTGTCGAGCGCGACGCGCCGATGGCGAGCGCCGGCGGCGCGGCCTGCGGCCACCACCACTGAACGCGATGAGTCAGACCCACTTCGGTTTCCAGCAGGTCGACGAGTCGCAAAAGGCGCAGCGCGTGCGCGGCGTGTTCGACTCGGTTGCGTCGAAATACGATGTGATGAACGACCTGATGTCGATGGGCCTGCACCGCGCCTGGAAGGCCTATACCGTGGCGGTGGCCCATGTGCGCGACGGCGACCGCGTGCTCGACATCGCCGGCGGCACCGGCGATCTGGCGCGCGCCTTCGCCAAGCAGGTCGGCACCCGCGGGACGGTGGTGCACACCGACATCAACGAAGCGATGCTGCGCCAGGGCCGCGACCGGGCGCTCGACGAGGGCCTGGTGCTGCCGACCGCCCTCTGCGACGCCGAGACGCTGCCCTTCGCCGCAGCCGAGTTCGACCTCGTTTCGGTCGCCTTCGGCCTGCGCAACATGACCCACAAGGAGCGTGCGCTGGCCGAAATGAACCGGGTCTTGCGCCCCGGCGGGCGGCTGCTGGTGCTCGAGTTTTCCAAGGTCGCCGCACCGCTGGAAAAGGCCTACGACTGGTATTCGTTCAAGGTCCTGCCGCGCATCGGCCAACTCGTCGCCGGCGACGCCGACAGCTACCGCTACCTGGCCGAGTCGATCCGCATGCATCCCGGCCAGGCCGAGTTGAAGGCGATGATGAAAACGGCCGGCTTCGGCCATGTCGACGTGCACAACCTGAGCGCCGGCGTGGTGGCGCTGCATGTCGGCATCAAATGCTGACCGTGCTTACACGTGGAGAACTTCACGCGCGAGCGCCGCGGCGGCGTGGCGCCAGGGCGGTTTCCCCTGATTGAGGGTGGTCAGGCGGTCTGGCTTCGCCGCTACACTCGCTAGGTTTACCGATGGGCCCCGCCCGCGCAGGGCGTACGCGTGTCCCGCGGGGCCGCCAGCGCTGTCACAGAAAGTTCGGAGCCTTCTGCCAATGAATT
>DASXQQ010000065.1:0-2015 GCA_036507085.1 Piscinibacter sp.
TTTGAAATGGTCGAGGTCGATGTACAGCAGCGCCAGCAGTTCCTCGTCCGCTTGCGCGCGGTCGGCGCATTCGCGCAGGTGCTCGTCGAACCCGTTGCGGTTGAGCAGCCCGGTCAGCGGGTCGACGCGCGTCAGCTCGCGCAGCCGCTGCTCTTCTTCCTTGCGCGCGGTGATGTCGTGCGCGACGACGACATAGCCGTCGACGCTGCCGTCGGCGGCGCGCAGCGGCGTGTAGTGGACCTCGAGGTGACGGCGCGAGTCGCGTTCGTGAAAGGCCTTGTCGTAGACCGCGTCCTCGCCCGCGAGCACACGCTCGATGTAGGGTTCGCTGTACCGGTATTCGGGCTCGCCGATGACGTCTCGCACCGCGCGCCCGGCGATGGTGTCGCGCGACACCTGGTACCAGCGTTCGAAGCTCGCGTTGACGAAGCGGTAGCGCTGCTGCCGGTCGATCACCGCAACGATCGCCGGCATCGTGTCGGCCAGCGAGCGCAGCGTCTGCTCGTTGCGCGCCAGCGCCTGTGCCGCGGCCTTCTCGACCGAGATGTCGCGCATGATGGCCGAGAAATGCTCGAGCCGGCCGCGCTTGTCGCGGTGCGCGATCAGCATGTGCGAGCACACTGTGCGCTGCCCCGACAGGTCGAGCGCGATCGTCTCGCCGACCCACACGCCTTGCGCCAGCGCCGTCGGCACGATCTCGCGGCGGTAGCGTTCGAGCATCTCGGGCGGGTTGAGGTCGGCATAGCTCAGGTGGCCCACCGGCGCGTCCGGCGCGAGGCCGTTGTGGCGCCGGCTCGCCGGGTTCATGTAGGTGATGCGCCCGCGCCGGTCGGCCTGCACCACGTAGTCGGTGGTGGCGTCGAAGATCACCGTCAGCGTGCGCTGCGCCCGCTCGGCCAGCGCCCGCTCGGTGATGTCGGACAAGGTGCCCGCATGGCCGACGACTCGACCGTCGACGATGATCGGCGCGGTGCGCACCGATAGCACCGCTTCGGTTGCGTCGGCGCGCCGAACGCGCTGCAGCACCTGCAGCGGCTCGGCGCTTTGCACCGTGCGCTGCCAGTTGGCCCAGGCCTTGGCGCGCAGGTCCTCGCGCAGCAGCGTCAGCCAGCCGGTGGCCGCGTCCTCGCGCGCCAGCCCGTGCATGCGCAGGTAGGCCTCGTTGACGTAGGTCATGCGGCCTTCGCGGTCGGTGCGAAACAGGCCGAGCGGCGACGCGTCGACCGCTGCGGCCGACTCGGCCTGGCGTTCGTGCAGCTCGCGCATCAACGCATCGAACTCGCGTGCCAGCTCCCCCTGTTCGTCGCTGCCGTGCAGGTCGAGCTTCATCGCCGCGCCGGGGCTGGCGCGCAGCGTGCGCATCGCGGCCAGCAGGCGCCCGAGTGGACGCAGCAGCGCGTCGCTGCCGAACCAGGCGAGCACGCCGCTCGCCAGCGCGAGCAGCAGCATCTGCAGCAGCAGCCGTTGACGGGCATGGTGCAGCGGCGCGAACGCCTCTTCGGCGGGGAGCACCGCGCGCAGTTCCCAGCCGGGGCCGCGCACCAGCTTGCGGGTGACCACGTCGGTGTCCCAGGCCTCGGTGGGGTCGACGATGAGCACCGGCGGGGCCGGCTGGAGCACGCGCCGGCGGTCCGGGTGGATGACGTACACCGGATGGTCCCCGCGGGTGGCGATGGCGTAGTAGCCGGTCGAGCCGATGTGCGCGTCGGCGATGTGACCGAGCACCTTCGGCTTGAGCAGGTCGATGCCCGCCGCGAGCACCGCGATCGACCGGCCGCTCCCATCCTTCACCGGCACCGCCAGCCGCACCACCGGCCGGCCGCTGGTGCGCGCCAGCAAGGGCGCCGACGTCACCGCCTCGCCGCTGGCGAGCGCCTGGCGGAAGAAATCGCGGTCCGCCAGGTTCACCGGCACGGGGGATTGCTGCGGCGGATCGGTTGCGACGACGCGGCCGTCGGGCGCGATCAGAACGATCTCGTCGAACAGGGTGCGCGTGTCGCTGTGCGCGAACAGGC
>DASXQQ010000066.1:0-6302 GCA_036507085.1 Piscinibacter sp.
CTCGAGATCCCGTACCTCATCGGCGGCGGTGTCGGCCACGGCTCGCAACTCGCCGCGGCGCTGGCGATGGGCGCATCGGGTGTCGTCGTCGGAACGCGCTTCGTCGTCGCCGAAGAGATCTGGGCCCACCCCGACTACAAGCGCCGGCTGATCGACGCGCAGCCGACCGACACCGAGCTGTGCATGCAGTCGCTGCGCAACACCGTGCGCACGCTGCGCAACGAAACCACCGCCGCGGTGAAGGCGATCGAGGCCGAGAACCCGAACGTCACGATCCAGGACTTGATGCCGCTCGTGTCGGGCCAGATCGGGCGCAACGCCTACGTGAGCGGCGACTGGTCCAAGGGCCTGCTCGCGGCCGGTCATTCGCTCGCCTTCGTCGACCGCATCGAGCCGCTGGCCGCGATCGTGGCGCGCTTCGAGCACGACATGCATCGCGCCCTGGCGCGCCTGCCCCGCGCCGGCGCATCATCGGCTTCGCACTGAGGAGAGCGCCATGCATCCGCCGTCCGCGCCGTTCGCCCCGTCGTTCCCGGTCCGCAGCCTGACCGACGTGCGTCGGCTCGAGGAGGTCCCGCTCGAGCAGGCCTTGCCAGTGCGCAGCACCTACGAGATCTTCCGCAACTCGGCCCATGCCTTCGGCGACAAGACCGCGCTCACCTTCCTGCGCAGCGCCGACCCGAACGACGTGCCGATCCGCTGGTCTTATGCGCAGCTGCTGGCCGGCATCCACCAGACCGCGAACCTGCTGCACCGGCTCGGCGTGCAGCCGCGTGACGCGGTGGCGGTGCTGCTGCCCGGTTGCCTCGAATACCACCTGGCGTTGTGGGGAGGCGAGGCCGCCGCGATCGTGCAGCCGCTGAACCCGCTGCTCAGCGACGAGAAGCTTGTCTCGCTGATGAACGCGGGGCGGGTCAAGGTGCTGATCGCCTGGGGCGCGGACGACGAGTCGGGCATCTGGTCGAAGGCGATGCGCATCCGCGCGCAGGTGCCGACGCTCGCCGCGGTGCTGCGCGTCGCACCGCACGACGAGAGCGCGGCTGCGGCGCTGCCCGACGGCGTGGCCGACTTCGCCACGCTGCGTTCACGCGAGCCCGCCGATCGCCTGCTCAGCGGGCGCGAGATCGGGCGCGACGACATCGCCGCCTACTTCCACACCGGCGGCACCACCGGCGCGCCCAAGCTCGCGCGCCACAGCCACGGTGCGCAGGTCTTCACCGCATGGGCCAGCGTCCAGCTGCAAGGCTCGACTCCCGCCGACGTGGCGATCAACGGCTTCCCGCTGTTCCACGTCGCCGGCGTGCTGCCCGGCTCGCTGGCCGCGCTGTCGGCCGGCATGGAGGTGGTGATCCCGACGACAGCGCTGTATCGCAACCGCGAGGTCATTGCCAACTACTGGCGCCTGGTCGAAAAGCACCGCGCCACCGTGCTGTCGGCCGTGCCCACCGTGCTGGCGGCACTGGCCAACGTGCCGGTGGGTGACGCCGACATCTCGTCGCTGCGCTACTGCCGCACCGGCGCGGCGCCGCTGTCGCCGGAGCTCGCCGCACGTTTCGAGAAGCTGTTCGGCCTGCACGTGCACGAAAGCCTGGGCATGACCGAGATGGCCGGCATCTCGAGCATCACGCCGCCGGGCGTCATTGCCCCAGCGGGCTGTGTCGGCTTTCGACTGCCGCACTCGCAGCTGCGCATCGTCGCGCTCGATGAGCAAGGCGGCGCCACCGAGCGCGACCTGCCGGCGCTCGAGCCCGGCATGCTGTTGTTCAAGTCGCCCAACCTGTTCTCCGGCTTCGTCGACGCGCAGGACAACGCGAAGGTCTTCACGCCCGGCGGCTGGCTCGCGACCGGCGACCTCGGCTGGCTCGACGGCGAAGGCCGGCTGCACCTGAGCGGCCGCTCCAAGGACCTGATCATCCGCAGCGGCCACAACATCGACCCGAAGGTGATCGAGGACGCGCTCAGCGCCCATCCCGCCGTGCAGCTGTGCGCTGCCGTGGGCGCGCCCGATGCCTATGCCGGCGAGCTGCCGGTCGCGTACGCGACGCTCGTGCCCGGCGCGTCGGCGAGCGAGGCCGAGCTGCTCGCCTTCACCGCCGGCCGGGTCGACGAGGCGCCCGCGCGGCCGAAGAGCGTGACGATCATCGGGCGGATGCCGCTGACCAACGTCGGCAAGATCTACAAGCCCGAATTGCGCGCGATGGCCGCGGCGGCGGTGGTTCGCGCGCTCGCCGACACGCTGTGTCGCGAGCTCGGCGTCGCCGCGCCGGTGCAGGTCGAAACCGACGGCGACCAGCGTGTCGCGGTCGTGCTCGATGCCGGCGGCGCCGACCGCATCGAAGCTTCTTTGCGGCAGGCGCTGGAACGCCTGCCTTTTCCGACCCAGCTGACCCGGCGTTGAACGCCAAGGAGACAAGACAATGAGCCATTCCCTGACCCGCCGCCTCTGGGCCGTCGCGCTTGCCGCGGCCGCGATCGGCGTCGGCGCGCCCGCCCAGGCGCAAAGCTATCCGACCAAGCCGATTCGAATCGTCGTGCCGTTCGCTGCGGGCGGCGCAACCGACATCCTCGCCCGCTTGCTCGCGGAGAAGATGGCGCCGCGCCTCGGCCAGGCGATCATCGTCGACAACAAGGCGGGCGCGGCCGGCATCCTCGGCACCGACGCGGTGGCCAAGGCGCCGCCCGATGGCCACACGCTGGTGCTGTCGCTGAGCAACTCGCTGCTGACCAACCAGTTCCTCTACGAGAAGCTGCCCTACGACGTGCAGCGCGACCTCGTGCTGGTGTCGCAGATCGCGACCGCCCCGCTGCTGCTGGTCGTGCACCCCAGCGTCGCGGCCAACACCGCACCCGAGCTGCTGCAGTACATGAGCCGCAACAAGGGCAAGCTGTCGTACGGCTCCTATGGCATCGGTGCCTACCCGCACCTCGCCGGCGCGCACATGAGCGACACCCAGAAGGCCGACATGACGCATGTGCCGTACAAGGGCGAGGCGCCGATGATGCAGGACCTGATCGGTGGCCAGATCCAGATGGCCTACGCGAGCGCGCTTCAGGCCAAGCCGCACATCGACGCCGGCAAGATCAAGGTGATCGGCGTCACCGGCGAACACCGCATCGCCGTCCTGCCCAACGTGCCGACCTTGGCGGAGCAGGGCTTGAAGGACGAGGCCTACCGCGTGACCGGCTGGCTCGCGGTGGCCGCGCCGGCCGCCACACCGAAGGCCGTGGTGCAGCGCATTGCCGACGAGCTGCGCGCGGCCAGCGAGCAGCCCGACGTGAAGGCGCGCATTGCCGCGATGGGCTTCGAGTTGAAGGCCAGCACGCCCGAGGCCTTCGCCGCCACCTACAAGCGCGAGCTGCCGGTGTGGGAGCGCCTGGTCAAGCAGTCGGGCGCCAAGCTGGAGTAACGACGCAACGTCCATCTGGCCGTTGCGTCGCAGGTAACCTCGCGCAGCGACGTTAAGAAACGGATTTAGAGTTCTCGCCCGCGAGGAAGCAATGGCGTGGGTTTGCGGTGAGTCATCGGTATGCCTTCAGAGGGTGCGGTCTCCAGCTGAAACACCAAGTCCCGCAGGTCGCGTTGCAGCTGGACGTGCCCGGGCTCCAACGCCAGCGTGCGTTCGTCCATGTAGAGCTTCCGGTTGATTTCCAACTGCAGTGAGTTGCGTCCCGCGCGTGGGTCGCTGTAGCGACGCACCAACTCGACGCCCTTGTAGGGGTTGTTGACGCTGACCGAGTAGCCGCGTTCGCTGAAGAAGCGCGCCACCCAGATCGCCAAGCCCGGCCGCGCCGTCGAGCCGTCTCTGTCGCCGATCACGATGTCCGGATGAACCATGCCTGGGTAGCTGGTCGCATGCGAGCCCGCCACCGAAGGCATGGAGTGACAGTTGATATGCGTGCAACGCCCGTGCATGGAATGTGCGGCATCGATCGCGTTGGCCAGCGCAGCGTGATACGGGTGCCAACATCGCGCGATGCGCCGGGACACTTCGTCGTGCGTCAGCTTGCGGTCATAGATCGGCACGCCGTCATCGGTCAGGCGCCAGACGAGGCCCTTGCCCAGCCGCACCTTCTCGGACTTCACGGTGTCGTGCGGCCATGGCGAGTCGAAGAGCTCGCTGTCGATCTCGTTCAGCCCCCGATTCGCGTCCAGGTAGCTGCGCGGGAACCTGGCACACAGAAGGCTCACGCCCATGTCTTTCGCGAAAGCGTAGAGCCAGTCGACGTAAGTGTCTTCGGCCTGCCGCAGGACGTTCCGGTCACAGGCGTGATCGAAGTCCACGGGATACTCGGTGCCGCTGTGCGGCGAGTCGAGCACCACGGAGCTCACCCCCGAGAAGAGCGTCATCACGTCGCTCATCACTCGATCTCTATCTTGGCGGTCTTCGCGACCACCTTCATCTTCGCGATCTCGCGCGAGATCTGCGCCTTGAATTCCTCGGGCGTGTTGCCCAGCGGCTCGACGCCCTGTGCCGCCAGTTGCGCGCGAACGTCGGGCCGCTTGAGCACGGTCTGCACGGCGGCGTGGATCTTCGTGACCATGATGTCGGGTGTGCTCGCGGGGACGACGAGGCCGAACCATGCCGGGTCGTTGTTGGCGTCGAGCTTCAATTCGCCGAAGGTCGGCACGTTGGGCAGGCTCGCGAGCCGCTGTGGCGACGCCACCGCGACGGCGCTGAGCTGCCCCGCCTGGATCAGCCCCAGCGACGATGGCAGGTTGTCGAAGATGACTTGCACCTGGCCCGCAACGACGTCGTTCTTCGCAGGGCCTGCGCCGCGATAGGGGATGTGGATCATCGACGTGCCGGTGGTGCTCTTGTAGAGCTCGCCCAGCATGTTGCCCAGCGATCCGATGCCCGGCGACGCGTAGGTGACCTTGCCTGCATGCTCACCGAGGTACTTGACGAATTCGGCGTGCGTCTTGTGAGGCACGCTCGGGTGCACGGCCATCACGTTGGGCGTGGTGCCCAGTGCGGTCACCGGCTTGAAGTCCTTCTCCGCGTCGTATGCAAGCTTTCTGGTGATCGCGGGGTTCACGCCGTGCGTGGACACCGTGGCCACGCCGATCGTGTAGCCGTCACCCGCCGAATGCGCCACTTCCGCCATGCCGATGCCGCCGCCCGCACCGCCGCGGTTGTCGACGATGACGCTTTGCCCGAGCGTCTTGCCCAGCGGTTCGGCGACGATGCGCGCGATGATGTCGGTGGCGCCGCCCGGCGCGAACGGCACGACGAGCCGGATGGGTTTGGCGGGATACGACTCGGCCTGCGCCAGGCCGCAGGCGAGAGACAAGAGGAGGCCGATCGCGGTTCGAATTCGCATGGTGATTGCATGGGTTGCGGAAGAAGAATTCTTGTTCGCGCAGTGCAATCGGGGAAGCGAAGAAGCGTCGATGAATCATTCCGCCGAGGAAGGACAGCGCGCTTTCGCCCTCGTCAAGCGGAGGTCAATGCAATCTTGGCCAGGCGGGCGACGCTGCGCATCTTGCGAATCTCCTTGTCGATGCGAAGCGCGAACTGGTCCGGACCGGCCGACCACGGATCCATGCCTTGTGCGACGAGCTTGGCGAGCACCTCGCGCCGCTTGAGCACGTCGATGGTCGCGTTGTGCAGCACGGCGACTTGGGCCAGCGGCGTTCTCGCCGGAACGACGAGTCCGAACCACGACGGGTCGTTGTTGATGAAGAGCCCGAGTTCCGCGAAGGTGGGCACCTGCGGCAAGGAGACGAGCCGCTGCGATGCCGACACCGCGAGCGGACGCAACTGCCCCGAGTGAACCGCCTCCATCGACGATGGCAGGTTGTCGAAGAGCACGTCGGCGCGGCCCGCCACCACCTCGGCCTTGGCAGGTGCCGCGCCCTTGAACGGAAGATGCACTAGGTTGGTGTTGGTCGTGCTCTTGTAAAGCTCGCCGAGCATGTGGCCCAGCGAGCCGATGCCCGCAGACGCGAAGCTGAGCTTGCCCGGGTTGGCCTTCAGGTGCCGATGGAACTCCGCGTGATCGCGGCCCGGCGTTCCCGGATGAACCACCATCACGTTGGGCGAGGTGACGAGCCCGACCACCGGCCTGAAGTCTTTCTGCGCGTCGTAGGGCAGCCCTTTGTAGATCGCGGGGTTCACGCCATGCGTCGACACCGTCGCCATGCCAATGGTGAGCCCGTCAGGCGCAGCCGCCGCCACTTCGGCCATGCCGGTCGACCCGCCTGCACCCGCACGGTTCTCGACGATGACGGTGGCGCCCAAAGCCTGCGACAGCGGCTGCGCGATGATGCGCGCGAGCAGGTCGGTGGCCCCACCCGCCGC
>DASXQQ010000067.1:0-2166 GCA_036507085.1 Piscinibacter sp.
GCCTGCTGGCCGATGCGGCGGATCGTGTTGCCCGCCACCGTGGCCGCCTCGGCGCGCAGCACGCCGATGCCGACCACCTCGCGCGCGCCGCCTTCGCGCGCGCTGCCGATGTCGCTGACGTGGTTGTTCTCGATCGACACGCTGGCCGCCTGGGCCTCGTCCTCGGACACGATGCCGTTGCCGCAGCGCTGGACGATGTTGAGCTTGACGATCAACTCCCGCGTCGGCGACGCGATCAGGATGCCCGCGGCCTCGAAGCCGCTCACCTGGTTGGCGAGGACCTGGCATTCGTCGGCGCCGGTCGGGTCGAGCCCGGTGCGCAGCGCGATGCCCGCGCCGTTGAGCACGCGGCTGTTGCGCTGCATCGACGCGAGCAGCTTGTTGCCCTCGATCCACAGTCCGTCGACACCGGCGGTGATGCCCGGTCCGTTGACGTTGAGGCTGTTGTCGCAGACCTTCATCGACGCGCCGGCGCCGCACAGGCCGAGCAGGTTGATCGCGCCGGCGCGACAGCCGAGGATCTCGTTGCCGCCGATGCGGGTGGCGAGCAGATGCATCACCGTGCCGCGCAGCGCCACCGCCTCGCGCTCGCACCACATCACGTTGTCCTCGATGCGCAGCAAGGCGGTGAGCAGGAACTTCGCCGCGGCCTCGTCGTTGCCGCCCGCGTCGAGCGCCTGCACCGCCACCGGCGCGATCAGCGCGTTGTCGCGGATCGTCACGCCGGCCACCGCGCCCGACAGCGCGATCGCCGCGCCGCGCGAATCGTTGCCGCCGAGCACCGCGACGATCAGCCGTTGCAGCGTGAGGCCGAGCGCGGTGCGCACGCCGATCGCCGAGGCGCGGCCGAGCGACAGGATCGCCAGGTCCTCGATCGCGAGCGCGATGCCGTTGGTGATGCTGAACGCCGCCCCTGGGGTGACCAGCAGCGTCGCCGCACCCTCGCCGCGGATGCGCAGCGCGCGCACGCCGTTCAGGCTCACCGCCTCGCGCAGCGGGTACTGGCCGACGCCGAGGCAGACGGTGCCGCCGGTGTCGCGCAAGCGGTTCACCGCGTCCTGGATCGTGAACTGGCCGCTCGCATGCGACTGCGCCGTCACGCACTCGGTGCAGCTGCAGTCGTGGCCTTCGCCGCGCGGCGGCCACGGCGTGCGGCAGTCGCTGACGGTGCCGGCGGCCACGTCCCACAGGCCGAGCCGCGCGTAGTGGTGGTGGATGCCGCGCGGCGGCGCGTTGTCGAGCAGCTCGACCGACGCATCGGCCGTGCGCGCGGCGAACACCCAGTGGTCGCCGGCCTTGAAGCCCTTCGCGCCGGTCGACGCGAAGCTCACCGTCACGCCGTTCTCGAGTAGCAGGGTGGTGCCGGCCGCCGGCACGCTGATGACGCCGCTCGTGCCGGCGTCCAGGTCCTGGAACGGGGCGGTCGTGCCGCCGGCCGCCGTGCGCAGCACCTGGTGCTTCTGGTCCCAGCGGCGCACGCGCAGGTTGCGGCTGGCGGGGAAGTCGGCGTCCGGGAACGCCGCCGGCCGCATCTCGGCGGGCAATGCGGGCGTGAAGCTGATGCGCCGCGCCGCTTCGTTGACGGTGATCTTGCGAACCTCGCCGCAGCGTTGCGACAGCTCGCGCACGTCGTCGGTGATCTCGACCCAGTCGCCGGTGTTGAAACGCAGCACCTCGTCGCGGCCGAGCGACTGCAATTCCAGCTCGCCGGCCGACACCATGCTCGCGACCCGGCTGCCCACGCTCGCGTTGTCGCGCGACCACTTGAAGGTCGCGCCGCCGCCGGGCGCGCCGGGGTCGTGGATCTCGACGCGGTAGGTCTGGTTCTCCAGCCCGCGGTAGCCGCCGCTGGGGGGCAGCTCGCAAGGGTCCTTCTCCGGCGCCACGTCGAAGGTGCCGGTCGTCAGGCGCCCGCTCGACGGCGCGGTCAGCGTCGACCAGCCGGCGAGGTCGGCGTCGGGCGAGCCGCAGGTCGCGCCGGCGGCGTCGCCGTCGAGCACGCGCACCTGCCACACCGTTTGCCGGCGCGAACTGGTCTCGACGCCGAGCGCCGGTTCGACCAGATCGGGCCGCTCGAGGTGGGTCAGCTCGCGGTCCCACACGTCGAGGTAGACCAGGTGGCGGCCCGCGGTCGGCAGCGCCGGCGGGCTTGGCAGGTAGGGCTGC
>DASXQQ010000068.1:0-2514 GCA_036507085.1 Piscinibacter sp.
TGGCCGACGACGAAGCGGTCGAACAACGCCTCATCGGCATCGCCGACGAATTGCGCTGCCTCGTCTGCCAGAACGAATCGCTGGCCGGCTCGCGCGCCGAGCTCGCGCAGGACCTGCGGCGCGAAATCCGCAGCCTGATCCGCTCCGGCAAGACCGACCCCGAGATCCTCGACTTCCTGGTCAGCCGCTACGGCGACTTCGTGCGCTACCGCCCGCCGCTCAAGCCCAGCACCTGGCTGCTGTGGCTGGGGCCGTTCATCTTTCTGGGCGCGGGGCTGGCCGCGCTGATGCTCTTCCTGCGCCGCCGCCGGCGTGACGAGGCGCCGCTGTCTGCCGAAGGAGACTCCTGATGGGCGCATTCCTCTTCGCCGCCACCGGCCTGGTCGCGCTCACGCTGCTGATGCTGCTGCGGCCCTGGCAACGCCACAACATCGAACGCGATGCCTCGGCGCGGGAGCTCAACGCGCGCATCTACCGCGACCAGCTCGCCGAGCTCGATCGCGATCTGACGGTGGGCACGCTGGCCCGCACCGATCACGCGCAAGCGCGCGACGAGCTCCGGCGCCGCCTGCTCGACGACACAGCGCTCGCGGAATCGACACCGGCGCAGGCCTCGCGCACGCGCCACACCACGCTGCTGGTCGCGATCGCCTTGCCGCTCGCGGCCACCGGCCTGTACGCGCTGCTCGGCGCACCCGCTGCGCTGCTGCCGCAGCAACCCCTGGCGAGCGGATCGGCCCACCAGGTAACGGCCGCCGAGATCGACCAGATGGTGGCCGGCCTCGCGGCACGCCTGGAGAAGAATCCCGCCGACACCAAGGGCTGGGCGATGCTCGCGCGCTCGTACTACGCGCTGGGCCGCAGCGCCGAAGCGCAGGCCGCCTTCGCGCGCATCGGCGACGACCTGTACAAGGACCCGGTGCTGCTCGCCGACTACGCCGACGTGCTCGCCACGCAAGCCAACGGCAACCTCGAGGGCCAACCCCTGCAGCTCGTGAAGACGGCGCTGCAGCTCGACCCCGGCAACCCGATGGCGCTGTCGCTCGCTGCCACCGCGGCCTACAAGCGCAAGGACTTTCCGGAGGCGGCGCGTCATTGGCAACGCCTGCTCGAGCAACTGCCGAGCGACTCCGAGGACGCCCGGTGGCTGGTGAAGACGCTGGCCGAGATCGGCGCGCCCGCGGCGCCGGCGGCGGCGGCGACCGGCGGCCAGTCGGTCAGCGGTAGCGTGAGCCTCGCGCCGGCTTTGCAGGGCGACGTGCGCCCCACCGACACGGTGTTCGTCTACGCCCGCGCCACCGACGGATCGCGCATTCCGTTGGCGGTTCAACGCGCCCGCGTGGCCGACCTGCCGCTGCAGTTCAAGCTCGACGATTCGATGGCGATGAGCCCGCAGCACCGGCTCTCCGACGTGGCCGAGGTGCGCATCGAAGCACGCGTGTCGCGCAACGGCAGTGCGACACCGGCGCCGGGCGACCTGATCGCCGGCGGCGAGGTCGTGAAGACCGGCAGCCGAGGCGTGGCCTTGCGGATCGATCGCGTTCGGTAAGCGACGCCGCGCGCGCTTTTGGTCGGCGTTGAGGCCGTCCTGCGGACGGCATGCTTTACCGCACAGCTCCCCCGCGCCCCCTCCGAGAGGGGGCTCCAGCACGTTGGACGGCTCTCCCCAGCCCCTCTCCGCGAGAGGGGCTCCAGCTCGCTTGACAGGCCGGCCTTGCGGCCGGCAACACCTCGCATGTCGCACCGCGTGTTCGCCGCGATCGACTTCGCCAAGGCCCTGTCAAACAAACTGGAGCCCTCCTCGCGGAGGAGGGCTGGGTGGTGTCGTCGAACATGCCGGAGCCCCCTCTCGGAGGGGGCGCGGGGGAGCTGTGCGTTAAAGCATAGCCGTCCGAAGGACGGCTAATATCAGTGCAGCACCAGCACCGGCAGGCGGCTGCGCGACATCACCTGCCGCGTGTTCGAGCCCCACAGCAGCTCGGCGATCACGCCGCGACCGTGGGTGGCCATCACGATCATGTCGCAACGGTGCTTTTCCGCGGCGGCGAGGATCGCTTCGCTGACCTCGCTGGCCTGCGTGGCCACGCCGTCGAACGACACACCGGCTTCGCGGGCGCGCTGCTCGAAGCGCGCCAGCACGCGCTGCGCATGCGCCTGCAGCGTGGCGTCGGTCCGCGGTGTCGAGGCGTCCGAGGGCAGGCCGACCGGGGCCGGCGCGGTGGCGTACGGCTCGACGATGAAGCCGGTGATCGCCGCACCCAGCTGGCGTGCCAGATCGACGCTGACGGCGAAGGCGCGTTCGTCGAGCGCGCCACCGTCGATAGGTACCAAAAGGCGCTCGATCATTGCGATACTCCCGGCCTTCGAACTGCGACCGCCTGCACACTCTAAGCCACGCGAGCGCGCTTGTCTTGTCGCCGATCAAACGACAGCTTGATCGGCCTCAATGCCGCCGCTGCGCCGCTGCCTAGACTGGTCTGCATGGATGCATGGATCGACATCGCGAGATGGCTG
>DASXQQ010000069.1:0-1920 GCA_036507085.1 Piscinibacter sp.
CTGTGATGCGGCTTGCCGGCGGGGGTCTGTGACTGTCACCACCGGTTCCCATGTCAGGCGCGCAGCAGCTTCGCGCAGCCACTTGCCCACTGCCTGCTGAACGCTCACTAAAAACACCATGTTCGGAAATTTTCGTCGCTACTTCTCGACGGACCTCGCCATCGACCTCGGCACCGCCAACACGCTGATCTACGTCCGCGGCAAAGGCATCGTGCTCGATGAGCCCTCCGTCGTCGCCATCCGCCACGAGGGCGGGCCCAATGGCAAGAAGACCATCCAGGCGGTCGGCGCCGAAGCCAAGGCGATGCTCGGCAAGGTGCCCGGCAACATCGAGGCGATCCGCCCGATGAAGGACGGCGTGATCGCCGACTTCACCGTCACCGAGCAGATGCTCAAGCAGTTCATCAAGATGGTCCACCCGCGCGGCATCCTGAAGCCGAGCCCGCGCATCATCATCTGCGTGCCCTGCGGCTCGACCCAGGTCGAGCGCCGCGCGATCCGCGAGTCGGCGCTCGGCGCGGGTGCTTCCGAGGTCTACCTGATCGAAGAGCCGATGGCCGCGGCGATCGGCGCCGGCCTGCCGGTCAGCGAAGCCAGCGGCTCGATGGTGGTCGACATCGGCGGCGGCACCACCGAGGTCGGCGTGATCTCGCTCGGCGGCATGGTCTACAAGGGCAGCGTGCGGGTGGGCGGCGACAAGTTCGACGAAGCGATCATCAACTACATCCGCCGCAACTACGGCATGCTGATCGGCGAGCCGACGGCCGAGTCGATCAAGAAGAGCATCGGCAGTGCCTTCCCCGGCTCCGAGGTCAAGGAAATGGAAGTCAAGGGCCGCAACTTGAGCGAAGGCGTGCCGCGCAGCTTCACGATCTCGAGCAACGAGATCCTCGAAGCGCTGACCGACCCGCTGAACCAGATCGTCTCCAGCGTGAAGAACGCGCTCGAGCAGACGCCCCCCGAACTCGGCGCCGACATCGCCGAGCGCGGCATGATGCTCACCGGCGGTGGCGCGCTGCTGCGTGACCTCGACCGGCTGCTGGCCGAAGAGACCGGCCTGCCGGTGCTGGTGGCCGAAGACCCGTTGACTTGCGTGGTGCGCGGTTGCGGCATGGCGCTCGAGCGCATGGAGCGGCTGGGCGCGATCTTCACATCCGAGTGAACGCCATGAATCCGACGAGCCGGCACGTGCAGCGCGTGGCCGGCTTTTTCACTTCAAACGCCTGAGCCCATCACCGTGGCCACGCCGCTGGGAACCCTCGACCGAACCCCGCCGCCGTTTTTCCGGCAGGGCCCGTCGGCGCTGACCAAGCTCACTTTTTGTTCGGCGCTGGCGATCTTCCTGATGGTCGCCGACACGCGCTTCAAGATCACCCGCCCGCTGCGCGTCGTGGTGGCCACCGTGCTGAACCCGATCGAGCGCTCGCTGCGGGTGCCGGTGGACGTGTGGAACGGCGCCGGCGACTACGCGATGGGCCTGCACCACGCGCTCGCCAACGAGTCGGCCGCACGCGCCGAGCTCGCGCGCCAGGCCGAACGCGCCTCACGCGTCGAGCAATTGCAGGCCGAAAACAAGCGCCTGCGCGCGCTGCTCGAACTGCGTCCGGGGCTCACGGTGCGCTCGCAGCCGGCCGAGGTGCTCTACGACGCTCCCGACCCGTTCTCGCGCAAGGCCATCATCGACCGCGGCGCGACCCAGGGCATTGCGCTTGGCGCGCCGGTGATCAACGAGGCCGGCGTGCTGGGCCAGGTGACGCGGGTCTACCCGCTGTCGTCCGAAGTCACCTTGCTGACCGACAAGGACGCGGCCATTCCGGTGCTCAACACCCGCACCCAGGCGCGCAGCGCCGCCTTCGGCACGAGCACCGGCTCCGGGCTGGAGCTGCGCTTCATGGCCAACAACGCCGACGTGCAGGTCGG
>DASXQQ010000070.1:0-2558 GCA_036507085.1 Piscinibacter sp.
GCCGGCGAAGATCGCGAGCGGGAAGTTCCACGGGCTGATGCAGACGAAGACGCCGCGCCCGTGCAGGTGCAGCTCGTTGCTCTCGCCGGTGGGGCCGGGCAGCGTCTGCGTTGCGAGGCGCGCCTCGGCCTGGTCGGCGTAATAGCGGCAGAAGTCCACCGCCTCGCGCACCTCGGCGACGCAGTCGCCCAGCGTCTTGTGCGCCTCTTTCACCATCAGGCCGCAGAACTCGGCGGTGCGCGCTTCGAGCGCATCGGCAGCGCGGCGCAGGGCGGCGGCGCGCTGCGCCAGCGGCGTCGCGTTCCAGGCCGGGAAACCGGCATGCAAGCGCGCCATCGCGGCGTCGACCTCGGCCGGGCCCGCTTCGGCGATGCGCTCGACGCGCGTCGCGGCCACCGCGCGCAGCAGCGGCTCGCGCTCGGCGATGCAAGCGAGGTCGACGCCTTTCGAATTGGCGCGCCCCTGATGGCCGTCCCAGCCGTACAGCGCGGCCGGCGCCGGCAGCCCCGGCGCGGCGGCCGGGTGCAGCGGCGAGGCCAGCAGCGCATCGATGTCGACCGCTTCGTCGGTCAACTGGTGCACGAACGAGGAGTTCGCGCCGTTCTCCAGCAGCCGGCGCACCAGGTAGGCGAGCAGGTCGCGGTGCTCGCCGACCGGCGCGTAGACGCGCACCGGAACCGCGCTGTCCTTCATCACCTCGCGGTACACGCCTTCGCCCATGCCGTGCAGGCGCTGCATCTCGAACTTGGCATCGGTCTGGTGCGCCATCTGCACGATCGCCGCGATGGTGCCGGCGTTGTGGGTCGCGAACTGCGGGTAGATGACGTCGCTGTGGCCAATCAGCGCGCGGGCACAGGCCAGGTAGGAAACGTCGGTGTGGTGCTTGTGGGTGAACACCGGGTAGCCGGCGAGGCCAAGCTCTTGCGCGCGCTTGATCTCGCCGTCCCAATAGGCGCCCTTGACCAAGCGCACCATGAAGCGCAGGTCGTGCGCGCGAGCGATGCGCGCCACTTCGTCGACCACCTGCGGCGCGCGCGTCTGATAAGCCTGCACCGCGAGACCGAAGCCGCGCCACTGCGGGAAGTGCTGCGCGACGCGCGCGGCGAGCGCCTCGAACACATCGAGCGAGAGTTCGAGCCGGTCGCTTTCCTCGGCGTCGATGGTCAGATTGATGTTGGCCCGCGCGGCGAGCTCGATCAGTTGCCACACGCGCGGCAGCAGCTCGGCGAAGACGCGCTCGCGCTGCGCGTCTTCATAGCGCGAGAACAGCGCGCTCAGCTTGATCGAGATGCCGTCGGCGCTCTCGGGCGCGGACGCCACCTTGCCGGCGGCGATCGACTCGATCGCGTTCCGGTACGACGCGAGATAGCGCGTCGCGTCGGCCTCGGTGCGTGCGCCCTCGCCGAGCATGTCGTAGCTGAAGCGCAGGCCGGCTTGCGCCTTGCGCGCCGACGCGGCCTCGTCCATCGCCTCGCGGATCGAGCGGCCGAGCACGAACTGGCGGCCCAGCAGCCGGATCGCGCGCACGGTGGCGGCGACGACCGTCTGCGCGCCGAGCCGCTTGAACAGCCCCGCCTCTTGCTCGCTGTCGGGCAGCAGCTTCTTCGACAAGGCGATTGCGCTGGCCGACAGGCTCGCCAGCATCTTGTGCGGCCCGCCGCTCGATGCATCGAACTCGGCCTTGCCGAGCTGATCGGCGGTGAGCGCGATCGCGGTTTCGGCATCGGGCACGCGCAACAGCGCTTCGGCCAGCCGCATCAGCGCGAGGCCCTCGGCGCTGGAAATCGGGTATTCGCGCAGCAGCGACTCCATCGCCCAGAACGGCGCCGGCTTGTCGCGCACCGCCTGCACCCAGGGCCGCGCCAGCGCGACGGCACGGTTCCACGAGAGCGCACCGGCCAGCGGCGCCAGCAGCGACGCGAGCACCTCGGCCTCCTCGCGGTACGGGTAGGGAAGACGGGATACGGGTTCAGGAGCAGTGAACATGATGGGGCATCTGGCTAGAATAAGTCGCTAGGTTATCGGGACACGTCCAGCATTAATCTCCAAAGATGACGGTCGCCTTAGCAAGGATTCACCATGCCGACCCACCCCTCCTCCGCCCCGACGCTCGACAAGATCGACGCCAAGATTTTGCGCGTGCTGCAAAAGGACGGGCGCATTTCCAACCTCAAGCTGGCCGAGGAAGTGCACCTGTCGCCCACCGCCGTGCTCGAGCGGGTGAAGCGCCTCACCCGCGACGGCTACATCCTCGGCTACGAGGCGCGGCTGAATCCGGCCAAGCTCGGCGCCGGCATGCTGGTGTTCATCGAGGTGCTGCTCGACCGCACCGCGCCCGACGTGATGGAGACCTTCAAGGCCGCGGTGCAGACGCGCCCCGAGATCCTCGAATGCCATCTCGTCGCCGGCGGTTTCGACTACCTCATCAAGACGCGCGTGGCCGACATGAGCGCCTACCGCGGCATGATCGGCTCGGTGATCTGGGCCTTGCCCGGCGTGCGCGAGACGCGCACCTATGCGGTGATGGAAGAGGTGAAAAGCTCGACCGCGCTGCCGGT
>DASXQQ010000071.1:0-8168 GCA_036507085.1 Piscinibacter sp.
TGCTGGTGCTGCTGACCAAGGCCGACAAGCTCAATCGGCGCGAGTCGAACGCCGCGCTCGCCGCGGCGCAAGCTGCGCTCGGTGAAATCACGACCGAGGAGGCGGATGTCGGCGTCACGCTGTTCTCGGCGCTGAGCAAGACCGGCATCGGCGATGCGGCACTGGTGCTGCATGGCTGGACCCATTCGCGTCGGTGAAAAACGCATGATCGAGCTCGTCGACATCGAGCTGCCGAATGGCATTCGACTGTCCTGCCGCGCCGCCGGGCCGAAGGACGCACCGCTGCTGCTGTTCCTGCACGGCTTCCCGGAAGCGGCCTTCGTCTGGGACGAGCTGCTCGCGCACTTTGCGCCGCGCTACCGCTGCGTCGCGCCCAACCTGCGCGGCTACGAGCGCTCGTCGGCGCCGTCCGAGGTCGAGGCCTACCGCGCCAGGCACCTCATCGCCGATATCGCCGCGCTGGTCGACCAGCTCGGCGGATGCGTCGAGGCGCTGGTCGCGCACGACTGGGGCGGCGCGGTGGCCTGGAACTTCGCGGTCCAGCATCCGCGCGCCTTGAAGCGACTGGTCATCATCAACTCGCCGCACCCGGCCATTTTCGTGCGCGAGCTGCAGAGCAACCCGGTGCAACAGGCGGCCAGCGCCTACATGAACTTTCTTTGTCGGCCCGATGCGCAAGCCTTGCTCGCGGAAAACGATTTCGCCCGCCTCTGGCCGTTTCTCAGCAGCATGGGCGATGCGAGCTGGTTGACCGACGCATTGAAGGACCGCTACCGCGCGGTGTGGCGCCAGGGTCTCGCCGGTGCGCTGAACTACTACCGCGCCTCGCCGGTGCGGCCGCCGACCGCCGACGATGCGAGCGTGATGAAAATTCGTTTTCCCAGTGAGGCCGTGACCGTCACGCTGCCCACGCTGGTGATCTGGGCCGAAGCCGACAGCGCACTGCCGCCGTCGCTGCTCGACGGACTCGAGGCCTATGTTCCGCGGATGAAGCTGGTGCGCCTGCCGCGCGCCACCCACTGGGTGGTTCACGAACAGCCGCAGCGGATCGCGCAGGAGATCGAAGCGGCGCTGGCTCAGACGACGATGTAGCGGCCTTCGAACAGCGGTGCCGCGAGGCGCAGGTGTTCACGCAGGCGCGGGAACAGCTCGGACGCTGATTCGCTGGCGTAGATCTGGCGGGCGCGCTGCAGCGGCGAATAGCCGACGTTGACCAGACACGCTGCGGAGCCGCTGCAGTATTCGATCAGCTCGGGGCCGAGCGGCCGGGCCACCCATCCCTCGGAGGATTCGACGCCGCCGTCGGCAACCCGCAGTAGTTCGCTGTCCGTCATCACATCACCTGCTGTGCACTTCCCACCATCGCGTCGTTGCGACGTCAGGCAGTCTACGAGTCGGTGTCGGTGGTGCCATCCCCTGAGCGAGGGACTCCCCCAAGAGCTAGGGGGCTCGCAAACGCCACAAAGTCACGGTCGGCCGATGAACAGGTACAGGCCGGCCGAGCCGCGCGGCGCGTAGGTCACGCCGAGGTAGATCGGCCCGAGCCCGGTGTCGGAGCCGACGAACAGGCTCATGCCGCTGCGCAGGTCGCCGAGCGACACCTGGCTCGGCTTGCTCCACGCATTGCCGGCTTCGAGCGTGCCACCGACGAAGAAGCCGCGCGTCAGCACCGGGGCCTCAGTCGTGCGCATGTAGTAGGCCAGGCGTGCGAACAGCACGCTGTTGCCGTCGAGCTGGCCGCTGCGATAGCCCGACAGCTGGTGAAAGCCGCCGAGCGTGTAGCGGCCCAGGCCGGCGAGCGTGTTCGAGCCGGCGCTTTGCGCGCGCGCGTAGGCGTTCAGCGTGTGGCGACCCCAGCTGCTGACGACGCTGCCCTGCGCTTCGAGGCGGGTGAAGCGTTCGCGGTCGCCGCCCAGCGTGTCGCTGTGCCAGCCGGTGACGGTCTCGGCGTCGACGCGCCAGCCGTGCAGCGGAAAATTGGCATAGTCCAGCTGGTCGAGCACGGCCGCGAGCCGCAGGCCGCTTTCGCGCACCGTGAGGCCCTGGCGCGCGCCGGTGTAGTCGATGCTGAGGATATCCGGGCTGATGCGCTCCACCACATGGGTCAGCCCGATGCGCCACTGGCCGAGCTCGCCCCAGGGCTGGCCGAGGTCGATGCCGGCGCGGCCGCTGCCGCGGTTGAAGCGGCCGCGCTCGGTGCCGCTGTCGTTGTTGTAGACCGCGACTTCGCGCCGCTCCACGGCGCCGTAGGCGGCGACGAACCAGTCGTTCGACAGGCCCAGCGTCCTGTTCAGCGGGTGGTACAGCTCGGTGAACCAGCGCGGCACCTGGCCGATCTGGACCTGGTTGCGCCACTCGCTGCCGTTGGCGTCGAGCCAGTGGCGGTTGTGGCTGATCTTGATGTTGAACGCGCTGTTGCCGCGAAAGTCGGTGTTCAGGTCGAGACCGATGCGAAAGTAGTGCGGACCCCAGGGCTTGTCCTCGAGGTCGAACACCAGGCCGTCACCGCCGCGTGTCGAGACGAGCTGGTAGTCGGCGCGAACGTAGTCGCCGCTGGCGGCGAGCCGGCGCGCATCGCGCTCGGCCTTGGCAGGATCGAAGGGCTGACCCGGCGCCGACTCGAGCTGGGCGGCGAAGCGCAGCGGGTTGCTGATCTCGGTGCCTTCGAAGCTGATGAAGCCGATCGTCGTCTGCGGCGTCGGCCCGCGCGGGTGCGCGGCGCGCCATTGCGCATAGGCCGCACCGTCGAGCGACAGCGCGGCCAGCCGCTCGGCGAGCGCCGCGCCGCCTCGCTCGCCGAGCGCGACCAGTTCGCGTGCCTTGTTGAAGTCGGCCGCGTTGAGCTTGCCCAGGTCGGGCGCGATCAGCACGTCGGCGCGCGAGAGCGTCGCAAGGCTGCGCTGCACGTTCTGCTCGGTCAGGATGTTGATCATCTGGGCGGTAAGCCCGCCGACCGAGTTCAGCGCCTCGCGGCCCGCGAGCGGGGTGCCGATGTTGACGACGATCACGATGTCGGCGCCCATCGCGCGGGCGACGTCGATCGGCACGTTGTTGACCAGCCCGCCGTCGCCGAGGATGCGCCCGTCCACCTCGGTCGGCGCGAACACGCCGGGCACGCTCATGCTCGAGCGCAGCGCGAGGGCGAGGTCGCCCTCGGAGAGGACCACCGGGTGGCCGGTTTCCATGTCGGTGGCGACCGCGCGAAACGGAATCGGCAGCGCGTCGAAGCGCCCGACGTTGCGCACCGGCAGCGTGTAGCGGCGCAGCAGCGACTCCAGCCCGCGTCCCGACAAGGCGCCCAGCGGCGCGCGCAGCTCGCCGTTGCGCATGCCGATCTCGAGCAGCGGCGAGATCTCGAAATCCTCTTCCCTGCGGCGCTGCGACAGCTGCTGGCGGTCGACGCGGCTGGCGAACATCGCGTCCCAGTTCACCTGCAGCAGCACCGCCTCGAGCTCGGCCGCCGTCATGCCGCTCGCGTACAGCCCGCCGATGATCGCGCCCATCGAGGTGCCGGCGATCATGTCGATCGGCACGCGCTCGCGCTCCAGCACCTTGAGCACCCCCACATGCGACAGGCCGCGCGCGCCGCCGCCCGACAGCACGAGGCCGATGCGCGGGCGATCGATCTTCGTGGTGGCGATCTGGGCGAGGGCGGCTTGCTGGACCGCGCCAACGACGACGAGAAGCAGTCCGATGACGGGGGGCAAAAGTCGCATCGGCGCATTGTGACGGCGAAGCGCGGCTCGCCTCGTCGCACGCGTCACTGCGCCTGCAGCAACCTTTGCATCAGATCGTCGACCGCGCGCTGGATCAGCGACACGTCTTCCAGCGGCTTCATCAAGCCCTCTTCACTCAGTCGTTCGAGTGCGCGCCGGGTGGCCGAATGGGTGCGGTTCGGATCGACGCCGGCGAACAGGAAGAAGTGGCCGCGCATGCTGCGCCAGAGCAGTTGCACGCGGGTCCAGCGGCCTTGCAGGAAGACCAGGTAGCGGTCGCCGGGCGACATCGCGTCGACGCCCCGGGCCGGGCTCTCACGCGTCCCATCGCCACTGGACAGCGCATCGGACGGCACGGTCTCGAGCGAGCTGAGGTCGATCAGCGATTCGCTGAGCGGCTGCTTGCTCGGCGTCTCCGGCACGGCTTCGTCGCGCAGCCGCTGGACGATGTCCTGCGCGCTGAGTTCGGTGGCCTCGCCCTTGCCTGGCCGCAAGGCCTCGGTGTGGATGGCCAGCAGTTCGTCGAGCACCGATCGCTGCTCCGCCTCGGGCAGACCGATCAGCGCCATGCCGGCGCGCAGGCGCTGCAGCAGTCCTGGCAACAGCGTCAGCAATCGCTGCCGGCTTTGCGGGTGGTCGGGCAGGCGCAGGCTCCACAAGAGTTCGTCGACCACCTTCAGGTAGCCCGTGGTCGGTTCGACCTTTTCGCCAAAGCGCAGCATCGCCTCGGCCAGCACCTTCGCCCAGGCGCCAGTGACGAAGCGGCGGATCACTGCGCTGGTTCGAATCGACACCATCTGCTCCGTCAGGCGCTGCGCGAGATGGCGCTCCAGGTCCTCGCGCCGCTCGGCCAGCTCCAGCGCAGCGATTGCCGGCTGGGCACGCCGCTGCTGCTCGTGCAGCTGTTCGGCCAGGAAGGCATCGAGGCGGGTCAGGCTCTGGTTGTACAAGGCGGTGTCCTGCATGCGCGCCTGCGCCATGTCCTCGACCAGCGCCTCGCAGAAGCTGATCAGCTCGACCGCGCGCGAGTCGCCCGGCTGGGTGTACGCCTCGCCGGCACCGGCGATGCGGTTCATCAGCCGCCACACCGGGTGCTCGTGGGTTTCGAGCATGCTCGGGTCGACCAGCGCAACGCGCAGCGCCGACACCTGCAGCCGCGCCATCACGGTTCGAAACGGCGCGGCCAGGCGCCGGTCTGACAACACCGCCGCGAACAGGCGCGACAGCAGCTCGACGATCTGCCGGTCGACCATTTCGGCGGTGCTCGCGAGCAGCGTCGCGCGGTGGTCGCCGAGCTGCGCGCCGGGGCTACCCGTGCCACCCATCGCCCGGTCGACGCGACGCAGCAAGGCCTCGAGCCGCACCAGCGCCTGTTCGAACGCCGGACTCGATGCGCCCGCGGAACGGATGCGGCCGGCGCGCGTCACGCTGGGGCCGGCTGGCGCGCCGACCGGCATCGTCGGCAACAGGCTTTCAAACGCGCCGGGCTGGGTCACGTCGAAGCGCGGGCGGCGCGGCGCGGCGCTCGACGGCAGCACCACAGTGCGGTAGATGCCGGGCTCGACGCCTTGCGACTCGAGCCGCGTGCAGGCCGCGGCCCAGGCCATCTTGAGCTGGCCCGACATGACGCCGGCGGCGGTGCGCAACAGGATGCCGCGCTGTACCGGCACCGCGGTGACGACACCGGCCGCGTCCCACAGCGCGCGCGCAAACGACACCGGGCGCAGCGGATTGGTGTCGGCGTTGACATGCTGCTGGCCGGCGAGCGTCGAGGTGAAGGTGTGCAGCTCACGCAATTCCCACTCGGCCGAGCCCTCGATCAACTGGGCGGCGCGCGAGACCTCGATGTCGACCTCGACCTGCGACTCGTCCATCAGTTCGAGGCCGCCGCTGGCGCTCAGGGGGGCTTCCTGGCCACTCGCGAGGCCGCGCAGATCGGCCAGCACCAGCGAGCGTAGCGTTTCGCAGAACTCGCGTTCGAAGGGCTGGGCCTTCCTCTGCAAGGCCTGCACCAATTCGGCGTAGTGCTGCCGTTCGGTGGAACCGAGCATCCCTTCGCGGGGCTGCTTCAACTGCTCGAGTGTCAGGCCGACAGTGCGCTGCACCATGCCGGCGCTGCGATTCAGTTCATCGTCGACAAAGCGCTGGAGCAGAGGCGAGATCGGCATCGCGTTGCCTACCGGTGACCACCTCGCATTATGTCGTTCCTGCATGCCCCGCCCCCGAGCCAGTTCGTGAACAGGGCAACAAAAAGGGCTGCCGAAGCAGCCCTTGGGTTTGGCAAAAGCCGGGGATTACATGTCCATGCCCATGCCGCCCATCCCACCCATCCCGCCGGGCATGCCACCGGCACCGGATTCTTCCTTCGGCGCTTCGGCGACCATCGCTTCGGTGGTGAGCATCAGCGCGGCGACCGAAGCGGCGTTCTGCAGCGCGGTGCGCGTGACCTTGGTCGGGTCCAGGATGCCCATCTCGATCATGTCGCCATACTGGCCGTTCTGGGCGTTGTAGCCGTAGTTGCCCTTGCCGCCCAGCACCGCGTTGACGACCACGCTCGGCTCGTCGCCGGCGTTCTGCACGATGATGCGGATCGGCTCTTCGATCGCGCGCAGGATCAGCTTGATGCCGGCTTCCTGGTCGGCGTTGTCGCCCTTGATCGTGCCCGCGGCCTGCTTGGCGCGCAGCAGCGCCACGCCACCACCGGCCACGATGCCTTCTTCAACGGCGGCACGGGTTGCGTGCAGCGCGTCTTCGACGCGGGCCTTCTTTTCCTTCATCTCGACTTCGGTGGCAGCACCGACCTTGATCACCGCCACGCCGCCGGCCAGCTTGGCCACGCGCTCTTGCAGCTTCTCGCGGTCGTAGTCGCTGGTGGCTTCCTCGATCTGCACGCGGATCTGCTTGACGCGCGCTTCGATGTCACCGGCCGCACCGGCGCCGTCGATGAGGGTGGTGTTTTCCTTGCCCACTTCGACGCGCTTGGCCTGGCCCAGATCGGCCAGCGTGACCTTCTCGAGCGTCAGGCCGACTTCCTCGGCGATGACTTTGCCGCCCGTCAGGATGGCGATGTCTTCGAGCATGGCCTTGCGGCGATCGCCGAAGCCCGGGGCCTTGACGGCGACGACCTTCAGGATGCCGCGGATGGTGTTGACCACCAGCGTCGCGAGCGCTTCGCCTTCGACTTCCTCGGCGACGATCAGCAGCGGACGGCCCGACTTGGCCACTTGCTCCAGCGTGGGCAGCAGGTCGCGGATGTTGCTGATCTTCTTGTCGAACAGCAGCACGTACGGATTCTCGAGCACCGCCGATTGCTTTTCGGGGTTGTTGATGAAGTACGGCGACAGGTAGCCGCGGTCGAACTGCATGCCTTCGACGACTTCCAGCTCGTTGTTCAGGCTCTTGCCGTCTTCGACGGTGATCACGCCTTCCTTGCCGACCTTGTCCATCGCCTCGGCGATGATCTGGCCGATCGACTCGTCGCTGTTGGCGGAGATTGCGCCGACCTGGCTGATTTCCTTGCTGGTCGTCGTCGGCTTGGACTGCTTCTTCAGCTGCTCGACCAGCGTCGTAACGGCCTTGTCGATGCCACGCTTGAGGTCCATCGGGTTCATGCCGGCGGCCACGTACTTCATGCCTTCGCGCACGATCGCCTGGGCCAGCACGGTCGCGGTGGTGGTGCCGTCACCGGCGATGTCGCTGGTCTTGGAAGCGACTTCCTTGACCATTTGCGCGCCCATGTTCTGGAGCTTGTCCTTGAGCTCGATTTCCTTGGCCACCGACACACCGTCCTTGGTCACGGTGGGGGCACCGAACGAACGCTCGAGCACCACGTTGCGGCCCTTCGGGCCGAGGGTAACCTTGACCGCGTTGGCCAGGATGTTCACGCCTTCGACCATGCGGGCACGTGCCTCGCCGCCGAAGATGACGTCTTTTGCTGCCATGTTTGTTTCTCCGAATTCTTGAAGAGGTGGGGGTTTATTTCTCGACCACGGCGAAGAGGTCTTCCTCGCGCATCACCAGCAACTCATCGCCCTCGACCTTGACGGTCTGGCCGCTGTACTTGCCGAACAGGACGCGGTCGCCCACCTTGATGTTCAGGGTCACGAAATCACCCTTGTCGTTGCGCTTGCCGGGGCCCACCGCCAGCACTTCGCCCTGGTCGGGCTTCTCGGCAGCGTTGTCGGGAATCACGATGCCCGAGGCGGTCTTTGTTTCTTGTTCGAGGCGCTTGACGATCACGCGATCGTGCAACGGACGAAGTTTCATAGCATCTCCTTGATGTCTCAGAACGAACTTCTATGGGGGAATGAACGAAAGTTTGCGCTCATCTACTTTTGGCGGCGGGGGCGAAGGGACCGCCCTGCGCGCCATTAGCACTCAAGATCGCCGAGTGCTAGCAAGACGGATTATAGGGGCCGGGTCGGTCGTTTCAAGAGCGGCATCGCCGATCCC
>DASXQQ010000072.1:0-33337 GCA_036507085.1 Piscinibacter sp.
AAGACGGTCATCATCGATCAGCCTCGCCGGGCATCACTTCCATCGGCCGCAGCTTCGCACGCAAGCCGGTACGCAGCGCAAGAAGCTGGCGCTCTCGCTCGACGATCTGCGGCCACATGTCGGCCGCAGCGGGAAACGTCCAGCCGAGCTCGCGCTGTGCCTTGGCACTCGAATAGTTGAGGTGCTTGATGCTGGCGGCGACCGTTTCGCGCGAAAACACCGCCGGCAGCCCGGCCAGGCGAAACAGCGGCTCCATCGGCGCGAACATGACCTTCATCAACGCTGGTGGCAGCCAGAGCTTGGGGGTGAAGCCGCCGCGGTGCGGCCTCCAGAACTCGAGAAGCTGTCGCAACGTGGTGGGCTCGCCGCAAAGGAGATAGTTCTCGCCGATGCGTCCTTTCTCGGCGGCCAGCGCGACGCCTTCGGCCAGCGCCTGCACATGCACCGGCGACTGCGTCGTGCCCGGACTCCACGCCAGCGGTGGCAGCAGGTACAGCAGGTACATGCGCAGCAGGTAGCCGAACACCGAATGGTCGTTCGGACCCACGGCCTGATTGGGGCAGACGATGATCAGCGGCAGGCCGCGTTCCCGCGTGCGCAGCGCGATCTCGTGCGCTTCGGTCTTGGTGCGTTCATACTCGGTCATGCAAGGCACCTGCCGGACGAAGGTCTCGTCGCACGGCTCGACGCCGGTGCTCCCGGTGGCGAGTGTGGTGGAGACGTAGACCGAGCGCGGCACGCCGAGCTCGAGCGCGCACCCCAGAGTGTTATCGGTTCCGTCGACGTTCGCGGCCTGCATCCGTTGGCGCAACGCCGCGTCGGCGCCGAATTCGTAAACGCCAGCGTTGTGGATCACGAGGTCCGCACGCGCCATGGCCGCGCGCATCGATTCGCGTTGCGTGACGTCGCCCGCTACGAGCGTGGCGCCGAGCGAAGCGAGGTACCGCGCCGGCGCGCTGTCCGGGTGCCGTACCAGCGCGTCGAGTTGCCAGCCGCGGCTCCGAATGACTCGTGCGAGCGCCTGGCCGATAAAACCCGTTCCGCCGGTGAGAAAGACGCGCATACGGCCCCCTTGTCGCTCTTGGCGCGCGCAGTGTGCCACCGCGCCGGGGTTGTTGTCCTCGGACTCGGGGAGTGTTGTCACCTGACGAATGAGGGCTGGATGTAGGGGTGCAACGGAGACGCCCAAAGGGAGCCACAGTGACGCTGGCTGTTCGCCCGTCGCTGTGAGGGTCGAGCCCGCAGTACACCCCGGGTTACCTGTGTTGAGGCCAGGACGAGTGTGGTGCTATGGTCAGGCATCGTGATCGAGCCCCTGCTGCTGACCGCAGCGCGCATCACCACCTTCGACCGGGCGCGACCGCTCACCAGCGCGAGCGGATTCTTCTTCGCGCGCGACGAGCGGCTGTATCTCGTCACCAGCCGGCACGTCGTGATCGACGAGCCGAGCGGGCATTTCCCCGACCGCATCGAGATCGAAGTCCATACCGACGCGCGCAACCTCACGCGCTCGATCGGCTTCTCGATGCTGCTGTACCGCGACGGCCGCAGCGCGTGGCGCCAGGGCGTCGACGCCGGCGGCGAGATCGACGTGGCGGTGATCGAGCTCGATCGATCGGCGCTGCCGCAACCGAGCGTGGTGCACGCCTTCACGCCGGCGCACCTGCAGCGCTCGCTCGACGAGGTAGAGGTCGGCAGCTCGGTGTTGATCGTCGGGTTTCCGCTCGGTTTTCACGACACGCTGCACCACCTGCCGGTGGTGCGGCAGGCGCTGATTGCGTCAGCGTTCGGCATCCGGTTCCAAGGCCGTGGCTACTTTCTGACCGACGCGCGCACGCACCGCGGCACCAGCGGTGCACCGGTGGTGATGCGCAGCGCGCAGGCATCGACCGCGACGCCCGCGCTGCCGTGGAAGCTGTTGGGCGTGCACTCGGCGCGGCTCGACATGGGCAACCGCGATCTCGCGCAGGATGAATCCCTGGGCCTCAACTGCGCCTGGTATGCCGACATCCTGCTCACGCTGACCGCGCCGCAGGGTCGCTCGGCGAGGACCTTGTCTCGCCCTTGACCGCGATCCGCCGGTCCAATCAGAACCCGATCACCAGCAGCGCGCTCCCCACCAGCACCGTCACTGTCAGCGCACCCCCATAGCACACGAGCTTCGCCGCCACACCGGTGTGCAAGCCCACGTCGTGCAGGCTGTGGAAGATGCGGTGCATCGCGTGCCAGGCAAACAGCGCGATGACGACGAAGAGAAAGCCCTTGCCCAGCCAGTGCTGCGCGAAGGCGAGCATGTGCGGGTAGCTCAGCAGGTCGGAGCGCAGCGGCCAGCCCAGCGGCACGGCAACTCCGGTGATGAAGACCAGCATCGTGCCGAGCAGGGCCGACAGCATGCCGCCGGCGCCGAACAGCAGCCAGAAGATCGGGGCGTTGGAGCGCTTCATCACGGCCACCACCAGGCGAGCGCGAACAACACGATGGACGCGAGCACGGTCGCAGCCCACCCGCTGCGCTTGATGGCCGATTCGGCCACGCGCCGGCCGCCGACGAACATCATCGGCATCGTCTTCGGCATGATCTCGAACCAGCTCTTTGCATGGACGACGAACGCCACCAGCAGCACCCCGTGCAGCAGCATCGACCATGGCGTGCGCAGCGCGTCCAGCCAGCCGTTCCACGCCGCTTCGCCCTGGGCGAGGCGCACGACGCCGACCGTCAGCACGATCGCATAGACGAGCACGGCGAGCGCGGTCGCCTCGCGCACCATGTAGCGCACGAAGAACGGATCGCGCCGCCACCAGCCCTGCATGGGCCGCACATACGGTCGGCCGACGACGGCTTTGCGGTTCATGCGGAGGCTCCCTTCGGCGACAGGAAACGCAGGAAGTAGTCCTTCGCGCTGTTGACCTTGTTCTGGTTCACCGCGTTGGCCGGGTCCACGTGCTTGGGGCAGACCTCGGAGCAGTAGCCCACCGCGGTGCAGCTCCACACGCCTTCCTCGGCGTTGACGATCTCCATGCGCTCGTCGCGCCCACCGTCGCGCGAATCGGCGTTGTAGCGGTGCAGCAGGGCGAGGACGCCGGGCCCGGTGAAGTTCGGGTCCAGCCCGAACTGCGGGCACGCGGCGTAGCACAGCATGCAGTTGATGCACGAGCTGTACTGCTCGAACCGCGCCAGCTGCTCGGGCGTCTGCAGGTATTCGCCTTCGGCCAGCGTGCGCGGTTCCTTCGGGATGATGTAGGGCTTGATGCTTTCGAGCTTCCTGACGAAGGCGTCGACGCTGACAATGAGGTCGCGCTCGATCGGAAAATGCGCCAGTGCCTCGATGCGCACCGGTCCGGGCAGCAGGTCGCGCAGGAAGGTCTGGCACGACAGGGCCGGCTTGCCGTCGACCATCATCCCGCAGCTGCCGCAGATGGCCATGCGGCACGACCAGCGAAAGCTCAAGCTGCCGTCCTGCTCGTCCTTGATGTGCTGCAACGCCTGCAGCACCGACATGTCGTCGGTGAAGGGCACGGTGTAGCGCTGCCACACCGGCTTGTCCTCCTGCTCGGGGCGGTAGCGCAGCACCTCGATGGCGATCGACTTCGACTCAGGCATGGGCGGCCTCCCGGGCCTTGCGCTCGGCCTCGGCCTTGTCGCCCGCGGCGCCGTAGGCGCGCGTGCCCGGCGGCGAACGGGTGATCTCCACCGGCCGGTAGGCGATGCGCGGCGCGTCGTCGCCCGCGTAGTAGGCGAGGCTGTGCTTGAGGAAGTTCAGGTCGTCGCGCTGCTCGAAGCCGTCGAGCCGCTGGTGCGAGCCGCGCGACTCGCGCCGTTCGAGCGCCGAATGCACCATCGCCTGCCCCACGTCGAGCAGGTAGCCGAGCTCGATGGCGAGCAGCGCTTCGGTGTTCCAGGCTTTCGAATGGTCGTCGACCTGGACGCGCTTGTAGCGCTGCTTCAGCTCGGCGAGCTTGTCGCAGGTGGCCTGCATCGTCGCGGCGCTGCGGTAGATGCCGCAGCCGTCTTCCATGCTCTGGGCCATTTCGCGGCGCAGCATGGCGATGCGCTCGTCGCCGCCGCGGCGCGTGACGATGGACAGTGCCCGCCCGCGTGCGTCCTCGGCCAGCGTGCCGACCGCGGCTGCGTCGCCGTGCGGCACCGTCTTCGCATACGCCGCTGCCTCGACGCCGGCGACCTTGCCGAAGACGATGAGCTCCGTCAGCGAGTTGGACCCGAGCCGGTTCGCCCCGTGGATACCCACGCTGGAACATTCGCCCACCGAGTACAGGCCTTGCAGCGGCGAAGCCGTGCGGCCGTCGGCGGCGATGCCGCCCATCGTGTAGTGCACGGCCGGCAGCACCGGGATGGGCTGCGTTGCCGGATCGACGCCGAGGTACTCGACCGCCAGCTCGTAGATCTGCGGCAGGCGCTCGCGCAGCTTGCTCTCACCGAGGTGGCGCAGATCGAGGTGCACCACGTCGCCATGCGGGCCGCGGATCGTGCGGCCCTTTTGCTTCTCGTGCCAGAAGGCCTGGCTCAAGCGGTCGCGCGGGCCCAGCTCCATCGCCTTGTTGCGCGGCGTCGGCTCGGCCGGGCCGAGGCCGTAGTCCTGCAGGTAGCGGTAGCCGTCCTTGTTCAACAGGAACCCGCCTTCGCCGCGACACGCCTCGGTGAACAGCAGGCCGGTGCCCG
Source organism: Piscinibacter sp. (assembly GCA_036507085.1). Lineage (GTDB taxonomy): Bacteria > Pseudomonadota > Gammaproteobacteria > Burkholderiales > Burkholderiaceae_C > Albitalea. The sequence goes on from DASXQQ010000072.1 coordinate 4,678, forward strand.
GCATGCAGGTCGGGTGGTACTGCACGAACTCCATGTCGCGCAGCGGCACGCCGTGGCGGTATGCGAGCGCCATGCCGTCGCCGGTGACGATGCCGCCGTTGGTGTTCTCGCGGAACACGCGGCCCGCGCCGCCGGTGGCGATGATCACCGCCCTGGCCTGGATCAGCCGGAACTCGCCGCTCGCGATGTCGATCGCCACGACGCCTTGCACCCGGCCGTCGGCGACGACGAGGTCGACGCAGAAGTGCTCGTCGAAGCGGCGGATCGACGGGTACTTGATCGAGGTCTGGAACAGCGTGTGCAGCATGTGGAAGCCGGTCTTGTCGGCGGCGAACCAGGTGCGCTCGATCTTCATGCCGCCGAAGGCGCGCACGTTGGCGCGGCCGTCGGCCGTGCGGCTCCAGGGGCAGCCCCAGTGCTCCATCTGCACCATCTCTTCGTGCGCATGGGCGACGAAGGAGTCGACCACGTCTTGCTCGCACAGCCAGTCGCCGCCGGCGACGGTGTCGTGGAAGTGGGCTTCCAGGCTGTCGTGCGCCTGGGTCACGGCGGCGGCGCCGCCCTCGGCGGCCACCGTGTGGCTGCGCATCGGGTAGACCTTGGAGACGAGCGCGATGCTGAGGGTCGGGTCGGCCTCGGCCACCGCGATCGCCGCGCGCAGGCCGGCGCCGCCGGCACCGACGATCGCGACATCGGACTTGAAGATCTCCATGGTGTTCAGCGGATCAACACCAGCTTCTGATAGAGCCCGCCGTAGTAGGTCTGTTTCGTGATCGATGCGGGCTTCACGCGCCGGGGCATGAAGGCCTCGACCTCGTTGTCCCACAAGTCCATGGCATAGGGCTCGAGCTTGCGGAACACGCCGGTCATCAGCTGGCGCAGCGGATGCAGCGCATGCGGCCGGTGGTAGTCGACGATGACGATCCTGCCGCCCGGCTTCACCACGCGCATCGCCTCGGCGAGCGTGGCGCGCCGCACATGCGCCGGCTGTTCGTGCAGCAGGAAGAACAGCAGCACCTGGTCGTAGCTCGCATCGGCGAAAGCGAGCGAGGACGAGTCGCCCTGCAACAGCGCCACGCGCTTATCGGGCGGCATCTTCTTCGCAAGATTCGCGAGCTGGATCGGCAGGACGTCGACCACGTCGAGGCGGGCCTCGTCACCCAGGCGCTGGCGCAGCTTCGGCGTGAGGTTGCCGTAGACGCAGGCCACCTGCAGTGTCCTGCCGTGCACCGTCTCGCCCAGCTCGGCCAGCGCCGCGTCGCGCAGCCGGCCGTAGTTGCCGAACAGGATCAGGTTGACGAGCCATTCGCGCTCGAACAGATGCACCGCGTTCGGGTGGACGTAGGCCCACCAGTACACCTGCTCGAGGTAGCGCGGGATGGGCAGCACGGGGGCGGACACGAGTTCGCGCCCGTCGAGGGTCGCTTCGATCGGGGGAGGAGCCATGAGTCGTTTCCTCTCGGGTTGCGTTGTGGTTTGTCGATGATGGAGGGCGCGCTGGGCGGCCTCGTGACGCAGATCAATTCGGCACGCGGTCTACTGCCAGTGATACACGTAGCGCAGCCCGAGGAAGGTCACGCGTTGCCGCGGCTGCTGGTTGATGGTCGTGCCGTCGGAGTAGCTGAACGGCACGCCGTTGTAGACCCACGCCCAGTCGGTCCAGGTCGAGCGCTGGTGCACGAGGTCGAGCTGCAGTTCGGAGCGCTTGTTCAGCTCGTAGCGGCCGAACAGCTTCACGGTGGTCTGGCGGAACACGATGTCGGGCAAGCCGCCGGTGGCGGCCAGCAGGGCGGCGCTGGCCGCGTCGGCGCTGGCGTCCAGCGCCTGCGCATAGACGCTGCGGTCGTTGATGAACGACACCCCGCCACCCACCGTGAGCCGGGCGTTCGGCTTGCCGCTGAAGCCCAGGCCCACGCCGGTGCTCGTGTTGTCGAACGACAGGATGGCGGCGCCCGGGCGGGACTGGCGCAGCGCTTCGGTGCCGTACGAGACATAGCCGTTCGCGCTCCAGGCCTCCGACCAGGCATAGGTCGCGTCGAAGTTCACCTGGTCCATGCCGGCGCGTCGCATGCCATAGGCGCTCGGTGTCGTGAACCGGTCGCGGCCGCTTTGCGCGCTGAGCTGCAGCGAGAGCTTCTCGCTCGCCTGCCAGTCGGCCAGCAGTTTCGCCGTGTCGCGCTGGCGGTCCGCCAGCGTCGGCATGAAGATCGCCGTGGCAAAGCCGGCCGCGGGGTCGCTCGGATCGGCGACCTCGGTCACGCCGAGGCCGCTGTTGTCGCGCAGCCAGTTCGATCCGTCGCGCCGGCTGCTCGCGAGGCTGATCGAACCGCTGAAGTTCTCGCTCATCCGGCGCCGCAGCTCCGCGCGCACGGTGGTCTCGTCGGTCTTCTGGCGCAAGGCGCTGATGCCGGCCACCGCGCTCGTGGGCGTGAAGACGCCGCGATCGATGGACTCATGCTCGGCGCCCAGCGTGCCGCGGTAGTCGCTCGAGAACTGGTAGCTCGCCTGCAGCTGGCCGCGCAGCTTGGTGCTGGAAAGCTGCCGGTTCGCGTAGGTGGATGTGCCCTCGACGTTGTACAGCGCGATCGGCGTGCGGTCGTCTCGGTCTTCGTAGCGAAGCTTGGCCAGCAGCGAGAGTTTCGGCATCGGGCGCGAGCTGATGCCCAGCTGCGCGAGCGTGGTGTCGACCCGGCCGCCGAGATCGCTCACGCCGGCGGGCGCGCCGGTAAGTCCCGAGGCGGCGAAGTCCTGATGCTGCAAGGCCTGCGCGTAGCCCAGCTTGAAGTTGACCTGCGTCGTGCGCGTCAAGGCGTAGGTGCCGGCGACGTCGAGATGGTGCGCTTGGTTGTCGGGCGGCAAGGCGATGGGCTGGCTCAGGATGGCCTGCAGCCCCGTGCTCAAGGGCAGTGGGCTGCCGAGCGGATTGTTCAGGCTTGCCGGCACATTGGGGTCGAGGCTGCCGTAGGCGTTGCGGTAGAACGAGCCGTAGTAGCCGGCGCTCAATCGCAGCTTCTCGCCGGCATAGCTCAAGCGCGCTTCGACCTGGCTGTGGTTGGCGTTGATCGGCTCGGGCAGCATCAGCAGCGCCCAGCCGGTCTCGGTGCCGGTGGTGCCGCGGCATCCGGGCGCCACCGCCGATGGGCAGCTCATGCCGATGCCGAACAGACGCGACCCGTCCTTGTTCTCGCTGCTGAGCGTGACGTCGAACTGGAGTCTCGGGTTGATGATTTTCGAGAAACCGAGGCCGAGGTTCGTGCGCTTGATCGTCAGGTCGGCGCCGCTGCTGGCCGTGTTCGGATCGTGGCGCACCTGTTCACCGTAGGCGGCGGAGAACGTCCAGTCGCCTTGTCGCTTCCAGCGGAAATCCAGCTCGCGCGTTTCGCCGAGCAGGTTGACGCCTGCGAACCGCGTCGAGGTGCCGGTCTCGTCGTTGCGACGGCTGTACTCGACGCCAAACAGCCCGACCGCGCCGTGTGTGCGCAGGCCGTTGTACTGACCGAACAGCGCGCGCTCGGCACTGTCGCCGCTCGTGAGCCCTAGGCCGATGTCGACTGAGCCTTCCGCTGTGCTGCTCTGCGCGCGTGCCGCGCCGAAGGCGGCGAGCAGTGCGAGTGCGAGCACCGTGAGTCGAACGTTGCGTTTCCTCATCATGTCTTCCCCCTGCTCAGCGGAACAGGAAGTTCGGCGTCGGATTCGTGGCCGACGGATTGTTGGAGCCATGCACCTGCGTGTGGCAGTTGGTGCAGCTGCGGCCTTGCCAGATCGTCACCACGTTCTTGCCGCCGGTGACCGCGGTGATCGCCGGCGAGAACTGGCCCGGCGCCGCCGGCGGATACACGCCCGGCTGGCCGCCGACCGCACCGACGCCGCCCGCCACATGCGGCGTGTGGCACTGCTGGCACAGGATCGGCGCTCGCGCCTTCAGCAAGTTCGCGACCGTGCTGCCATGCGGGTTGTGGCAGTTGGCGCAGTCTTCTGCGACCGGTTCGTGCGGGTGCACGAAGGGGCCGCGCTTCTCTGCGTGGCAGGTGTAGCAGGTGTCGTTGGTGCTGTCGCGCTTGGCGAGCTTCGGGCCGGCCGATCCGTGCGCGTTGTGGCAATCGGAGCAGCTCATCCTGCCTTCGGGAATCGGGTGGTGCGAGGGCCTTTGCACCTGCGTGCGTTGCTCCTTGTGGCAGGTGAAGCAGACCTCGGTCTGCGTCGCCTTGGCCAGGACCTTGTCGTGGTTGGTGTGCACCTTGTGGCACGACGTGCAGGCGACGTCGGCACTGTCGTGCTGGCTGCCGCCCCACAGCGCGCGCTTCGCGTCTTTGTCGTGGCAGGCCAGGCAGGCGGCGTTGCGTTCGCTCGCTGTCGTGCCGGCGTTCTTGCTGAACACGCGGTCGGGGCGCGGCCGTTCCTTCACGCCCGACGGCTTGTTCACGTGCGTGGGGCTCGCGCCATGGCAGGTGATGCAGCCGGGGGTGCGCGCATCGGCCGCCACCGCGTGCTCGCTGCGGCTCATGTCGGGCAGGTCCTCGGCGTCGTGGCATTTCACGCAGACCTTGGATGCGTCCGCGTCGACCCCGGCCCGGGCCGGGCCGATGAGTCCGCCCAGGCAGAGGAAGACGACGGCCAGGGCGGGAAGGGCTCGCATGGGAAGGGCTACTTCTGGCCGTGCACGATGTCCACGCCCTTGAAGCCGCCGCTCGAGTGGCAGTCGGCGCAGATCTCCTGGTTCTGCAGCGACTGGGCCTGGCTCAGGTTGGCGAACGACGCGTTGCCGAAGCTCGTCACGTGGGCCATGGCCTTCGGCGAGTCGTGGCAGGCCGTGCAGCTGGCCGCCTTGGGCGAGATCACCAGCCACTGCAGCGGGTCGGTCACGCCGGCCGGCTTGGAGACGACGGCCCCGAGCGGTCCGCGGTCCACCTTGTAGGAGTTGTTGACGTGGCAGACGTTGCAGTTGATGCCCACCCCCGGCCACGCGACTTCGGCAGCGTAGTTCACCACGTTGCTCGCCAGCGGCGCGCCGCCGGTCAGCGAGGTGCCGTCCTTGGCGAAGGCATCGACCACCAGATTGCCGTGGGTGAACGGATAGGTGCGCTTCGAGTTGCCGTGGATGCCGTGGATCATTCGCTTGAACTGGAACGACTCGTTCAGCGCCAGGCCGTTGGTCATGATCGTCGACGACATCCTGTTCGCGTCGTGGCAGGTCACGCAGGCTTCGACGATGTTGCGCGCGCCGCCGTGGAAGGCGTTGGCCAGCGTGTTCGAGCCTGACGTGGTGCCCAAAGCGCCGTGGCAGACGTTGCACTTCTCGGTGGCGACGATCTGGCGGCGCGGCACCAGCGGGCCGGTGAGCGCGATGTCCAGGTAGGTGTTCTGCACGACCGTGTTGATGAGCGTCCTCGGCGTGACTTCCGGACGCGGGTCGGTCGCCCACTTCACCTGCAGCAGCGGCTCCTTGACCTGCCCGATGCTCACCACGCGCGCGCTGCCCGCCGCCACGGCGGTCGGCGTGTCGGGCGGCACGGCGATCGTTGCCGTGTAGTGGTTGTTGCCGTCGTTGATTCCCTTGTAGGCAAACACGTTGGCCGTGTTGCCGCCGTTGTTGAAGGCGGAGAACTCGGTCACCGCGGTCGACTGGCCGACCAGGTTCTGGTACGCCAGATAGAGGCGCAGGCTGCCGAACTGCGTGGTGTTGGCGCAGGTGACCGCGGGCGCGGTGCCCGTGCACTCCGACGTCACGAGGTTGTAGGCCGCGTTGCCGTTGGTCGGATCGGAGAGGAAGTACTTGACCGTCACCAGGTGGGTGGCGGCGTCATACGACGCGCTCTCGATGTTCATCTTGTACTTGGCCGCGTTCTCTTCGTTCTGGTTCCAGTGCACGCGCTCGGGCGAGATGTTGGAGCCCGGCTTGTGGCAGTCGGAGCACTGCTTGTTCGTGAGGTCCGTGGCCACGGCTCCGGTGCCGACCAGCGTGCCGGCGAAGATCGTGTGCTTGGCCTCCCAGTCGGAACCGGCCTTGTTGGCGTGGCAGGTGAGGCAGGCCTCCTTGGTCGGCATGGTCTTCCAGTTGTCGCCCTGCGGCGTGGCGGGGTTGGCGCCGGAGTGGCACTTGGTGCAATTGCGCAGGTCCTGCGGGAAGCCGACCTCGGCATAGCTGTGCTTGCTGTTCTGGAAGCCCCAGATCGTGTAGTCCTCGCCGCCCTTGCCGTCGTCGAGCGCCTTCTTCAGCAGCTTGCCGGAGTGGATCTTGTGCGCCATGTTGGCGAGGATCAGGACGTTGCCGCTGTTGGCGTCGGTGGTGCCGGGGTTGTGGCACATCACGCAGAACTGCGTGTCGACGCGCCCGCCGCCGTGCAGCGCGAGCTTCTCGTGGCAGGAGTTGCAGGACGACACGTCGGTCATCTTGCGGGTCTTGCTCGGGTCGGTGACGGCCACCGAATTGCCGTTGGCATCGACGCTGAAGTCGAAGTACGGGTTGACGCGCACCGTCTCGCCGGCCGCATTGGTGTAGCTCAGCTGGATCGCGATGCGGTGCGTAAGCCCGGGCTCGAAGACCACGCCGTTGGTCTTGGCCGGATCGGTGATGTCGGTCTTGAAGGTGTAGGTGTAGTAGCCGTCGGGGTTGTAGACGAGCTGCGCGGCCGCCAGCGCCGCATCGGTCTGCTTGCCGTCGGTCGTCGCCTGCATCGCGCTGGCCAGCACGGGAACGCCGCCCGGGCCGACACCGGCCGTGGCGGTTTCCTTGCGATAGATGTAGTTGGTCCACTTGTCGGGATCGCCATTCGTGCCCGGCACGAGCTTGGCAATCGCGAAGCTCACGTTGCTGAGGGCCAGGCCGGTCTTCACCGCGCCGTCGGAGAACACGGTGAAGTTGACCGTGGGCGGGCTCTTGATCGTCACCGCAGCCACGCCGGCCGACTGCAGGACGGTGAAGGATGCCGAGGAATTGGTCGACGTGTCGTTGGCCGCCAGCGCGCTCGCGGTGGCGATCGTCTGCGCCACCGTCGGCGGCGTCACCACCGGTGCTGGTGCGGGCTCCGAACTGCTGCCCCCGCCGCAACCCGCCAGAGCCCAGGCCAGCACGGCCGCCACGCCCGATCGAACCAACGTCGTCTTCATGCTTTCCTCCGTCACCCTTTGGATGAATCTGCGAAAACCTGAACTACTTGCTGGCCGCCACCGACATCTCCTGCGGCCCCGGGCCATCCGGTTCCTTGTGGGCGATGCCGAAGTGGCAGTCGATGCACGTCTTGCCTTCCGCCACGCCCTTGGCATGGCGCGCCTGCGCCTTCGCCGACTGCAGTTCCTTGCTCATGCCGTCGCGACTGTGGCAGTTGCGGCACTCGCGCGAGTCGGTTTCCTTCATGCTCGTCCACACCCGCTTGGCCATCTCGTAGCGGTGCTTCTCGAACTTTTCCTTGGTGTCGATCTTTCCGGTGATCGCGCCGTACAGCTCCCAGGTGGCGTGCACCTTGCGGACCATCTTGGGCCCGAACTCGCGCGGCACATGGCAGTCGGGGCAGGTGGCGCGCACGCCGCTGCGGTTGCTGTCGTGGATCGTGCCCTTGAACTCGGCGTACACGTTGTCCTTCATCTCGTGGCAGCCGGTGCAGAACTTCTCGGTGTTCGTCCAGGCCAGGCCGGCGGTCGAACCCAACATGCCGCCCACGCCGACGAACAGACCCAGGAGCGTCGCCACGATCGCCAGCTTCAGCGGCGCATGGCGGCCGAGCCTCGCGCGCAGTCGGTCGAATAGTTTGACGCTCATGACGGCCTCGCTACTGCGACAAGATCCACTGGACGACGTTGCGCACGTCAGCGTCGTTCTTCGTCTTCAGGTTGTCGTGTTCCTCTTCCTTGCCGTCGACCTTGATCTTCGGGTTGGTGGTCAGGTGCGTGACGAGCTTCTGCTCCGCATCCGACTTGCCCTTGTACTTGGCGGCGGTTTCCTTGAACGAGGGGCCCTCCTTCTTGGCCGAAACCGAGTGGCACTTCATGCAGTTGCTCTTCTTGGCCAGGGCCTGGGCTGCGTCGGCATCTACGGCGAAGCTGGGCGCAGCGGTGCCAATCAGCAGTGCGGCGATGCCCGACGCGAGGATCGAAGTAGTGGCTTTCATGGGGCTTCCTGCGAAGAATGTGGGTGGGTGGATGCAAGGCGCGCGGCGGGTTGTGTCACGGCAGCTTGACCGCCTTGATGTCGGCCTTCGAGCCCGCACCGAGCCCGAGCGTCCTGACGAAGGACACGTAGTGGCCGCGCGTGGTGATGTTGTCGTCGTGGACCGCGAAGCCGACGTTGTAGACGCCGCCGCTCTTCAGGGCCTTGTCGTCGTCGTTGGCCAGTCCCAGCGGGCGGATCATCACGACCGTCCACAGCCCATCCTTCCAGCTCGCGATCGCGCCGTTGTCGGCGGCCGAGCCTTTGGCGTCCTCGCGAGCGAGCACGTAGTCGGGGATCAGGTCGCCTTCTTTCCAGCCTGCGTTCGGATCGAAGGGCACCGCGTTCTGCTCGCGAATCAGGAAGTGATCGCCTTTGCGCAGCTGGTCGGCGGTGATCGACTTGTAGCCGACCTTCTTCTCGTCCCACATGAACTTCGGTGCATGGGTCTTCGCGTCGGCGTTGCCGGAGAACATGTCCTTTCCGCCGTCGGCGTTGCGGAACTCGAGCACGTAGCCGTCGTCAGCCATGCCGACCGGATGGCTCCGATGCGCCCGCCACTGGATCAGGTCGACGAAGCCACCGGCCGCCTTGATCTTCGCGATCTCTTCGACGGTCTTGCCGGTCTTCCAGTCGGACGGATCGGTGCGCGTCTCGGGCAGGTACTTGCGCACGTCCGACTTCTTGATCGCGGTGAGCAGCGGGTTGGCGGCGACCTCTTCCTTGGTGAACTGCTTGGGCATGTCGCGCTGGCCGTCGTGGCAGGTCAGCCAGCAGCCTTGCTGGGCGAAGCCTTGCACCTTGCCGTCGTCGATCATCACCGTCATGCGGTCTTCGTAGATGCCGGGCTGCTTGCCTTCCTGGACCACCTTGTCGAGCTTTGGAAAGCCGTAGACCTTCCACTCGTGGCCGTCGAAGCGCAGGTACTGGTGCTCGGTGCCCGGGTAGGGGTTGGCCGTCTTCCACTGGAAGCGCAGGTAGGCGTTCTTGTCGTCGTAGGCCGCCTGCACCGCGAGATCGACATGGCCGGGCTTGCCGACGACCGGCGCGGGCTCGAGCGGCCCGGCCTGGACCAGCTTGTCACCGAGTTCCTTCTCGGCGTCTGTTTCGTCGTGGCAGGACACGCAGGCGCGGCCCGCGGCGACGCGGCTCGCGCCGCCCTTGTGGGCGGGACTGCGCAGCCATTCGTAGGACGACTGGCCCGGGTAGAACAGCGGCACCTTGGTTACGTCGACCTTCGACCAATCGATCCGGGCTGGGTCGGCGGCCATCGCGTTCGTGACCCATGCGATGGCACCGAGGGCGAATAGAAGCTTTCTCATCGTCATCTCCTGGGGATGGTTGCGTCGAGTGTGTGTCGCTGATGCCGGCACACCTTGATGAAAATCAGTTGCGCATCGTCTGGCGTGCCGGACATGGCGTGCTCGCAATGCATCGCGGCGCGCTTCATCGGACCTCCACCGGCACGACCGTGAGCGTGCGAATGCCCTGTGCACCCCGAACGAGCACCCCTTCGATGTCGGCCGTGGCCGAGGGGCCGGTCATCAGCACCGCGTAGCGCGCATCGAAGAAGCCGCGCCGGCGGTAGGCGTGGTGCAGGTTGGGGACGATGGCGCGCGGATCGAGCAGGACGACCAGGTGCTGCGACAGGAAGCCGAGCGCGTTGATGCCGAACTCGGCTTCGCTCAACCCCACCGAGCCGGTCTCGGCAACACCGAAGGCCGCGCGCACCACGCCGACATCGACGTCTTCCAGTTCCGCCGGCTGGCTCACCGATTCGATCGAGCGCGTGCCGCGCACCTCGGGTGTCGCCGAGCAGATCACCCGGGCTTGCGGGAAGCGCTCGAAGATGAAGGTGTCGAGCGAGACGCGCGAGGTCGGTTCGACGAAGGTGCCGCCCATGCGGGTCAGCGCAGCGATGAAGGCGGCGCGCAGCGACGGCTGCTCGCGCTCGAAGGTCGGCACCTCGGGCAGCGGCGCGGGCGCCGGCTGGTTGCCCCGCACGCGCTCGAGGATGAGGTCGCGGCTGCTCATCTCTTTGCCCCGCGGTTGCGCAGGTACCACTGCCGGAAGGTCTGCGCTGGCGACGCTGGCACCTCGCGCTGTCGCCCCCAGGCGTTGAAGGGGTTGTAGATCATGAAGCGCGGCAAGTGGTCGAGTCCGGCGGCGGCGGCTTCGACGGCGGCGCGGTAGAGCCGGGGGCGGCCGAGGATCTTGCCGGCCACGCGCATCGCTTCCTTCTTGGCCAGCGGCAGCTGGTGGCGCTCGGCGATGATCTGCCGCCACTTGTAGATCTGCTCGTGGATGTTGATCTTCACCGGGCAGACGTTGCTGCAGCTGCCGTTGAGCGTCGACGCGAACGGCAGGGCGCTGTATTGGCGCAGGTTGAAGGTCGGGTCGATGATCACGCCGATCGGCCCGGAGTAGGTGGCACCGTAGCTCAGGCCGCCGCTGCGCCGGTACACCGGGCAGGTGTTCATGCAGGCGCCGCAGCGGATGCACTTGAGCGAATACCAGAAGTCGGTCATGCCGAGGCGCTCCGAGCGGCCGTTGTCGACCAGCACCACGTGCATCTCGCCGCCGGCGCGCGGCGCGCGGAAGTGCGAGGTGATCTGGGTGATCGGCGAGCCGAGCGCGCTCCTCGACAGCATGCGGATGAACACGCCCAGGTGCTCGATCTTCGGGATCAGCTTCTCGATGCCGATCGAGGCGATGTGCAGCTTCGGCAGGTTCGCGCTCAGGTCGGCATTGCCCTCGTTGGTGCAGACGACGAAGCTGCCGGTTTCGGCGATGGCGAAGTTCGCGCCGGTCATGCCGGCTTGCGCCTGCAGGTAGCAGGGCCGCGTGTGCCGGCGCTGGCTTTCGGCGAGATACGCCACGTCGTGGTTGCTCGGGTCGGTGCCGATCGTGCGGGCAAACACCTTGGCCACGTCGGCGCGCAGCTTGTGCACCGCCGGCACGACGATGTGGCTGGGCGGCTCGTCGTCGAGCTGCTGGATGCGCTCGCCGAGGTCGGTTTCGACGACCTCGATGTCGCGGTGTTCCAGGAAGGGCCGCATCTCGCATTCGTCGGTCAGCATCGACTTGCTCTTGACCAGCGTGGTCGCGTCGTGCGAGCTGAGGATTTCGAAGACGATCTGGTTGTGCTCGGCCGCGTCGCGCGCCCAGTGAACGACGATGCCGTTGGCGGTGGCGTTGCGCTCGAACTGTTCGAGGTAGTCGGCCAGATGGGTCAGCGTGTGTTCCTTGATCGCCGACGCCAGCGTGCGCAGTTCCTCCCACTCGGGAATCTCCTCGCTCTCGGCGTCGCGCTTCTTGCGCAGGTCCCACAGCCGCTTGTCGTGGAAGTCGGCGTTGTCCTTGATCGCGATGAACTTCGACGAGGCCCCGGCATGGTCGACGCGCTTCATTGCCGGGCTCCGTTCAAGACCTGCGCGATATGGATGAACTTGATCGGCAGGCCCATGCGCTGCGCGCAGCCCTGCTGGTGCATCACGCAGGACATGTCGGGCGAGACGATGTACTGCGCGCCGGCGCGGTGGTGGTCGCCGACCTTGTCGTAGCCCATCTTCGCCGAGACCGGTTCCTCGAACACCGAGAAGGTGCCGCCGAAACCGCAGCATTCGTCCGGGCGCTGCGGCGTCACGAACTCGAGGCCCTTGACGGCGGACAGCAGGCGAGCGGGCTTGTTGAAGGCGGGTTCGTCGATCTCCGAGGTCTTCGCCTCGCGCAGGCCGCGCAGCGTGGCGCAGCCGATGTGCAGGCCCACCTTGTGCGGGAACTCGGCCCAGGGGAACTCGCGAACCTGCAAGACGTCGTGCAGGAACTCGACGAGCTCGACGGTGTTGCGCCGCACCTGCTGCACCTCGGCGGTCTGCTCGATCGCCGTCATGTGATCGCGCACGTGGTGGGCGCAGCTGCCCGAGGGCGTGACGATGTGGTCGTAGCCGGCGAAGTTTTTCGCGTACAGCGCTTCGGTGGCGCGCGCGTCGTGGTGGCAGCCGCTATTGGCCATCGGCTGGCCGCAGCAGGTCTGGTCCAGCGGATAGTCCACCTCGCAGCCCAGGCGTTCCAGCAGTTCCAGCGTGGCGATGCCGACCTCGGGGAAGAAGGCGTCGACATAGCAGGGCACGAACAGAGCGACCTTCATCGCGGGCTGCGCCTTCCTTCTCCTGGGAGTCGCTCGATAGGGGCGACAGGCTGCGGCCATGCTCCGCGACGCGCGACGCGGCGCACTTGACGCGGATCAAGGCAAGCGGTCGCTGGCGTTGACGTGGGTCAAGCGGCCCCGGTCCGCGCAGAGGAACATGCGTGGGCCCGACGCACAACGCTTGCGCCGCACACCTCAAGGAGAAACCCGCATGGATGCCAACGACCTGGACCGCCGCCAATGGCTGGGTGTCTTCGGCGCCGGTGCGGTCGCTGCGGCGATCACCGCCTTGGCGATGCCGTGGCCCGCCGAAGGCCAGTCGCCCGTCGTGATCAAGCTCAACCAGATGGTGGCGGGCACGGCCGAGGGCAAGGCCGCCGGGAAGTTCAAGGAGCTGAGCGAGAAGCGGCTGCCCGGGCGCGAAGGTCGAGGTCTAGGCGCGTCGAACGGGCCAGGGCCTTATCGCACCGAGTAGCCGCGACCTTCCATGCAGGCCAGCGCGGCGCGATGGAACGCGCCGGCCTCGGCCATGGCGCTGGGCTGGGTGGTGGCCCAGCGGTTGCAATCCTGTCGATCCGCCTCGGTCTGTGCAGCGCTTTGGCCGCTGCGAGGGTCAAAGACGGGATCCGCGGGTGACGGCCCTGTCGGCAACGGGTCGTAGGCGGTGGACGGCGACTCGACCACGACGTACCCCGGGTACCCCGGGTAGCCCCAGCCCAGACCGATGCCGATCCCCACGCCCCAGAACCGATCGTGGAACCGGTGGTGGCCATGCCCATGCCCATGCCCATGCCAGGAATGGCCACTCCCGTGGCCGCCGTGGTGCGCCTGCGTACCCGCCGGCGCCGAACCCGCCGCCAGGGCGAGCGTTGCGAATGCGATGGCGAGTATGCGGGTGGCGGTGTTCATGGTCGGGCTCCTTGCATCAGCGGGTTTGACAGGTCGAACCCGCATTGAGTTCTGCGCCAGGTTGGCGCCGAGGCTAAGCTTTGGGAATTCAAGGAGACAGAAAATGCCGAACCTCTACGACACCGGACTCGACAAGAACCCGGCCAACTTCGTCGCGTTGTCGCCGGTGAGCTTCGTCGAGCGCAGCGCCGAAGTGTTCGGCGACCTCACCGCGGTGATCCACGGACGGCGCCGGTACACGTGGGCGCAAACGCGCGAGCGCGCTGCGCGCCTGGCCGCTGCCCTGCACGCTTTCGGCGTCGGCCGCGGCAGCACCGTCAGCGTGATGCTGCCCAACACGCCGGAGATGGTGGAGGTGCACTATGCGGTGCCGGCGCTGAACGCGGTGTTGAACACGCTCAACACCCGGCTCGATGCGCCGCTGCTCGCCTGGCAGATGAACCACTGCGAAGCGGCCGTGGTCATCACCGACCGCGAGTTCGCGCCGACCATGGCGCAGGCGCTGCGCTTGCTGCGCGACGAACATGGGCGCGAGCCCGTGGTCATCGATGTCTGCGACAGCGAATACGCCGGCGCCGGCGAGCGTGTCGGGAGCGTCGAATACGAGGCCCTGCTCGCTGCGCATGAGCCGCAGGCACTGCTGGCCGGCCCGCGCGACGAATGGGACGCCATCGCGGTGTCGTACACCTCCGGTACGACCGGCGACCCCAAGGGCGTGGTCACCCACCACCGCGGCGCCTACCTCAACGCGGTGTGCAACGCGGCCAGCTGGGCCATGCCGCAGTTCCCGGTCTACCTGTGGACCCTGCCGATGTTCCACTGCAACGGCTGGTGCTTTCCGTGGACGGTGGCGTTGCTGGGCGGCACGCATGTCTGCCTGCGCCGCGTCGACGCCAAGGCCATATTCGATGCGATGCGCGAGCACAAGGCCAACCACTATTGCGCCGCGCCGATCGTGCACAACCTGCTGATCGCGGCGCCGCCCGAGCTGCGCGCCGGCATAGCCCACCCGGTGCGCGGCATGGTGGCGGGCGCCGCGCCACCGGCCGCCATGATCGAAGGCATGGCCCGGCTCGGCTTCGACATCACCCATGTCTACGGCCTGACCGAGGTCTACGGCCCGGCGGCGGTGGCGATCAAGCGCCCGGGCTGGGCCGGCGAAACCTTGTCGGAGCAGGCGCGGCTGAACGGCCGCCAGGGCGCGCGCTACATGCTGCAGGAGGGCATGACGGTGATGGATCCCGAGGCGATGACCGAAGTGCCGGCCGACGGGGAGACCATCGGCGAGATCATGTTCCGCGGCAACATCATGATGAAGGGCTACCTGAAGAATCCCGCGGCCACCGAGCAGGCCTTCGCCGGCGGCTGGTTCCACACCGGAGACCTCGCGGTGATGGAGGGCGACCGCTACGTGAAGATCAGGGACCGCAGCAAGGACGTGATCATCTCCGGCGGTGAGAACATCAGCTCCATCGAGGTCGAGGACGCGCTGTATCGCCACGCTTCGGTGCTGGCCTGCGCCGTGGTCGCCAAGCCCGATCCGAAGTGGGGCGAAACGCCGGTCGCCTTCGTGGAGCTGAAGCCGGGCGCCGGCACGACGGCGGATGAACTGATCGCCCATTGCCGCAGCCTGCTGGCCGGCTACAAGGTGCCACGCGAGGTGCGCTTCGAGGCGATTCCGAAGACATCCACCGGCAAGATCCAGAAGTTCATGTTGCGCGAGCGGGCGAAGTCCGCGTCCGCGATCGAATGAGTCGCCGCCGGGCCGCCCCCAGGCGACGACGCCCCCTCGGGGGGCCGACGCCGCAGGCGTCTTGGGGGCACTAAGGAGCCGCCATGTCCGATCCCACCGAAGCCCTGGTACGCCATGCCCGCGACGCTCGCGGCGTCGTCACGCTGACGCTGAACCGCCCGCAGGCCTTCAATGCGCTGTCCGAGGCGATGCTGGAAGCCCTGCAGGCGCAACTCGACGCCGTGGCGCACGACGCAGCGGCACGCGTGGTCGTCATCGCCGCCGCGGGCAAGGCCTTCTGCGCGGGGCACGATCTGAAGGAAATGCGGGCGCAGCCGTCGCTCGCCTACTACCAGGAGCTGTTCGCCCGCTGCACTCGCCTGATGCTAAGCATTCAGCGCCTGCCGGTGCCGGTGATCGCCCGCGTGCAAGGCGTCGCCACCGCCGCCGGTTGCCAGCTGGTGGCGATGTGCGACCTGGCAGTGGCGGCGTCGAACGCGCAGTTCGCGGTCAGCGGCGTGAACCTCGGCCTGTTCTGCTCGACGCCCGGCGTGGCGCTCTCGCGCAATGTCTCGCGCAAGTTCGCCTTCGAGATGCTCGTGACCGGAGAGCTGATCGACGCCGCGCGGGCCCGAGAGCTGGGCCTGGTCAACCGCGTCGCCGCTCCCGAGCAGCTGGATGCCGAGATCGAGCGACTGGCATCCAGCATCGTGGCCAAGCCGCGAGTCGCCGTGGCCATGGGCAAGCAATTGTTCTACCGCCAGCTCGAGGCGGGCATCGTCGCGGCCTACGAGGACGCCGGCACGACGATGGCGTGCAACATGATGGACGAGGCGGCGCTGGAGGGCGTGCAGGCCTTCAACGAGAAACGGCTGCCGAGCTGGGGTGCTCGCTGAGCAGGGACCCACAATATTGCGGCCGCTCGTGCGTCTTCACTGAGGTATGGACGCAAAACCGGGTGCGAACTGGGTCATGACCGAAGGGGATCGTTCACTCGCGGAGGCATTCAAGCGAGAGCGTGCCCGCCTGCGCAGCTTCATCCGCCATCGCGTGCCCGACCCGGCCGATGCCGAGGACATCCTGCAGGAGGTCTTCTACGAACTGGTCGTGGCGGCCCGCCTGGTGCGGCCGGTGGAGCAAGTCGGCGCGTGGCTGTTCCGCGTGGCACGCAATCGCATCACCGACCTGTTTCGCAGGAACAAGACGCGCACGGGCGAGGCGTTGAACGGCACGCCCGCCGCCGCGCTCGAGGAGCTGGCCGACGTCTCGATCGAGGACTTGCTGCCCGCGCCGGATGCGGGGCCGCAGGCGGCCTATGCGCGACGGCTGCTGCTCGAGGAGCTGGACCTTGCGCTGGACGAGCTGCCCGAGGAGCAGCGCAGCGTGTTCGTCGCCCACGAGCTGGACGGGCGCAGCTTCAAGGAGCTCGCCGCGCAGACGGGTGTTGGCGTGAACACCTTGCTGTCGCGCAAGCGCTATGCCGTGCTTCACCTGCGCCGGCGGCTGCAGGCGATTCACGACGAGTTTGTCGAACCATGAGGATGCAAGAGATGAGAAAGAACTGGTGGCTGCACGGACTGAAGTTTGCCTTGTTCGTCGTCGTTGCGCTCGCCGCGCTCGGCGCCGTGGTCATGGGCCTGTGGAACTGGCTGTTGCCCGGCCTGTTCGGCTGGCCGGTGATCGGCTTCTGGCAGGCGCTGGGCCTGCTGGTGCTGAGCAAGATCCTGCTGGGCGGGCTGCGCGGCGGGGCGGGCCGGCACCTGCACTGGCGCGCCCGCATGATGGATCGCTGGGACCACATGACCGACGAGGAACGCGCGAAGTTCCGCGAGGGCATGGGGCGGCGCTGCGGGCGATCCGAATCGACGCCGCAACAGACGCCGTGAATGGCGCACGGCGAGGTGCAGGCTCGCGTGTCAAGGCGCCGCGCGACGATCCTGCCCGTGGCGCCGGCGCTCGACGAGCGTGCCCGCCGGCAACGCCGTTTCCATGCCGCCGGCCTTGCGCCGATCCCTGCGCGCGCCGCGACGCTCCGCCGTGCGGGCCGGTCGGGCATCAGGCGTCGAGCTGCGCGCGAGCGCGAGGCCACGCTGCGTCAGCCGGGCGTGCGCCGGCTCCACCCACTGCAGGTGGCCTGATTTGCCCAAAGCCTCGACCGTGCGCTGCAGTTCGCTGGAGCTGATTCCGAGGACCCAGGCCTCCACATCGAGGCACACCGGCTCGGGGTGAGAGCGGGCTGCCGCGCGCAGCAACCGCATCGCGGGGGTCAGGGATGCGTCCATGCTGTCCGCAAGCCTCGACCAAGCCTTTCCGGCAGGCAATCCCCTGTTTGTAGTCGCGCAGACGGCCTATGATGAAAATCATCGAGGCGCGGCGCCCGCGCCTGGAGGGCTCGACATGAAACCCAAAGAAGTCCTTGCCTCGCTTCATCAACTGGAAGCGCAGTGGGCCACGCTGCCACGAGCCGTCAGGCAGCAGCGGCTGAAGGGTCTGGACGATTCACTGGTGGAGTCGGTGCGCGAGGCCACCACGCAGGACGACGAGCAAGACCTTGCTCGTGCCGGCCTCGAAGTACACATGTTCGCTGCTGAAAAGCTGCTGTCGCCACCGTAGTCCGCGCGGCTGGTCCAGTCGCGTGATCGCGGTTCAATGAAACAGCGCCGGGCGCTCGAAGGGCTGCCGCCGCGGGGCGGCGCCGGCCTGAGCGACCAGGCCGGCGAGCATCGTGTCGATCAGTTCCGCGGCGAGCGGGCGCGACATATGGAAACCCTGGCCGGCGCAGCAGCCCATCTGGCGCAGCTGATCCATCTGTTCCGCCGTCTCGATGCCTTCGGCAATGATCGACTTGCCCAGCGAATTGCCGAGCAGAATGATGGCGCGCACGACAGCGGCTTCGTCGGAGCCGCGGTGCAGGTCGGCCACGAAGGCGCGGTCGATCTTCAGGCTGTTCACTGGCAGGCTCGACAAGTGCCTCAATGACGAGTAGCCGGTGCCGAAATCGTCGACGCTCAGGCCGACGCCCAGGCGACGCAGTTCGCGCAGCACCGGCAGCGCGGCCTCCAGGCGCTCCATCAGGATGTTCTCGGTGAGCTCCAGCGTCAGGTGCTGCGGCTGCAGGCGCGCCTCGACGAGCGCGGCGGTGACGCGTGCGACAAAGCCCGGGTGCGCGATGTCGCTGCCGGACACATTGACGTGCATCGTCAGGTCGGCAAATGCGCTGTCTCGCAGCTGCCATTGCCTGAGTTGGCTGCAGGCGGTGCGAAGCACGCAGTCGGTCAGCGGCATGATCAGGCCGGAATCCTCGGCGACGGGGATGAAGGTGATCGGGCTGATCGCGCCCAACTCGGGGTGGGTCCAGCGCGCGAGCGCCTCAAAACCGCTGACGCGTCCCGAGGCCAGATCGAACAGCGGTTGGTAGGCCACCGACACCTGCCCGGCGGCCAGGGCGCGGCGCAGGTCGCCCTCCATCCGCAGGCGATTCGACACCTCGGTATGCAGCACGGTGTCGAACAGCGCGTATCGCGCTCGGCCGCCGGTCTTGGCCTTGTACATGGCGGTATCGGCGTCGCGCAGCATCTCTTCCGGCGTCGCGTAGTCCATGCCGCTGAAGGTGATGCCGATGCTCGCGCTGGTGGTGATGTCGGTGCCGGCGATCTGGAACGGCTGGCGCAGCACCTCCAGCAGCCGCTCGGCCAGCGTCACCGCATAGTGCTCGCAGTCCAGGTCCTCGGCGAGGATGGCGAATTCGTCGCCGCCGAGGCGCGCGACGATGTCGTGCGGGCGAACGTGGAGGCGGATGCGGCCCGCGACCGCCACCAGAAATTCGTCGCCCACGGCGTGCCCCAGGCTGTCGTTGATCAGCTTGAAGCGGTCGAAGTCGAGAAACATAAGCCCGAAATGTCGCTGCGGGTCGCACCTGACACGATCGAGCGCCTGACCCAGGTCCTCCTGGAAGCGGCGCCGGTTGGGCAAGCCGGTCAGGCTGTCGTGGAAGGCGATGTGGTGCAGCCCGGCCTGCGCCTGGCGGCGCGCGGTGATGTCCTGGACCTGCAGGATCAGGCTCGGTGCGGCGGCATCGACCTCGGAGAAGAAACTGCCATGCACGGCAGCCCAGACGTCGATGCCGTCACCGCGGCGCAGGCGCAGTTCGACGGCGAACGACTGGATCTGCTCCGAGTTCAGCTGCATCAGGTGGTTGTTCAACGTGGCCGCGTCATTGGCGTCGACAAAGTCGCTGAACAGTCGCTGCGCGACCGACTGGGCGTCGTCGATGCCCAGCAAGGTGCGCAGCGCCGAGTTCACCTGCAGCACGCGGCCGTCGAAGGACACCAGCGCCATGCCGATCGAGGCGTGCGTGAACGCGCTGTGGAAGCGGCGCTCGCTGACCTGCAGCTCGCGCACGTGCCGTGCTGCGACCTCCGCCTCACGCTCGGCCGCTTCGAGCGAGCTCTTGCGCACTGTCTCGTCGGCCTCCTGCTGGCGGAAGAAGTAATGCAGCGTGGTCAGCAGCATCGCGATGATCGGTGCGGCTGCCATCAGCACGCCGATGCCCGACTGCTGGAAGGTCAGGAACAGCAGGCATGCCACCGACGCGCTGCCGGCGAAGGTGATGCCGACCCAACCGAAATTGCCGAACATCTCGCGCAGCGTCGGCCACTGGTTGCGCTTGAGGTAGGGCACGGCCGTGATCAGCAGCGTGTTGAGCACGAAGTGGAGCACCGCGCACAGCATCGTGGCCACCAGCAGCAGCCCGGCGCTGTACAGGCCCAACGTCCGCGAGGCCTCGATGCCGGCGTGCAGCAGCGAGCCTGTGCTGAACATGGCCACGCAGGCCATTGCCGGGCTGACGATGCGGCTGGTCCAGCGCTTGGATGTGCGCCACGAGCCGATCAGCCCTTCGCCGGCGGCGGCCAGCGTCGCCGCCGCCGGGCCGTGCAGCAGCAGCAGCAGGAAGATGAAGATCTCGCCGGCGGCAAACGAGTTCTTCGAGCGCGGAATGCGCACCGGAAAGAAGCCGGCCAGCATCGCGATCGCCGCCCCGGCGCCGACCTGCACCCAGTCAGCGGCGGGCAGCGCCACCAAGGTCCTGAGCGTGTGCCCGAGGATCCCCGCGCCGAGCAGCACCATGACCCACCAGTAGACGGTGGCCTGGCGGTTGTAGTCCGGCATCAAGGCACGGTGCAAGCGCGCCCACCACGACCCCGCACCGACTCCGACCATTTCTCGCACGGCTGCGTTCATCGGGTTCTCCTTGACGACAGGGGGTCAGAGCGGGGTAGATGTGCGGTGGTCGCTGCCTCAGGGTTCGCCGAAGATCACGCTTTCGCTGAGCACGATGCCCTCGCTGAGGACGATGCCTTCGCTCAGGACGATGCCTTCGCTCAGCACGATGCCTTCGCTCAGCACAATGCCTTCGCTGAGCACGATGCCTTCACTGAGCACGATGCCTTCGCTGAGCACGATGCCCTCGCTGAGCACGATGCCGCTGCCCGTGAGCAACCAGTTGCCGAGCGTCGCGGTCGGGATGAACACGCCGGTCTTGCCGAGCCACGAGCTCGTGCCTGCCAGGGAATCGGCGCGCACCACGCCCGAGGTGAGCAGCGTCAGATTCGAGGCCGCCGTGTCGGTGAAGCTCATCGCATACGTATCGGACGCGATGTTGGTGCCAGACCAGTACACCACTTGCCGCTTGCGCACGATCTTGCCGGCCCAGGTGATGCGCGGGTCGTAGATCGGCTGGTAGTTCAGCAGCGCGACGCCACTCACGACGTGGTTGCCGCCCGCATAGACGATTCGCGACCAGTTGAAGCTCGTGCCGTTGATCGTCGAAGATGGCACGGGAAGCACCTTGCCGAAGGCGAGCATCGAGGTGCCGGCGCTGATCGTGCCGGCCGCGATGGCGCTGCTCAGATCGGTGCGCAAAACCTTGGCCATCGCGACCGCACCATCGACATTCAACAAGCCCGCGCCTTGTTGCAGCAGGTTGGCGTTCGGCAGCGGCTGCGCGCTGTACTGCAGCAGGGCCTTGACGAGCGGCGGCGTCAGGCCCGGGTTGGCCTGCAGCATCAACGCGACCGTGCCCGCCACCGCCGGGGCGGCGATCGACGTGCCGCTCAGCATCATCTGCGTTTCCGAGTAGGCCTGGGCGATGCCCAGCGGCGCCACCAGATTGCCGTAATAGGTGTTGGCCAGGTAGTTCCAGGTCGGGATGCCGCCCGCGGCCTTGGTCGCCGCCGCGCTGACGATCTTGTTGCCCGGCGCCACCAGGTCCGGCTTGAGCAGGTTGTCGACGACGCGCACGCCAAGGGCGTTGACATACGAACCGCGCGTCGGCCCGCGCGAGCTGAAGTTGTTGACCGTGTCGTCGCCGCGCGCCATGGTGTCGTGGAAGTTGACGGCTCCCACGGTGATGACCGACGGTTCGTGGCCGGGCGAGCTGATCGTGCCGTAGACCTCGGTCGCGAGCGCACTCTTGCCGTAGTTGCCCGCCGCCACCACCACCGTGATGCCGGCCGCCGTGGCGCTGCGCAACGCAACGCACAAGGGGTCGGTCTGCCAGGTCTCGGTCGAATTGGCGGCCAGACTCACGTTCAGCACGCGGATGTTGTATTCCTTGGCGTGGTAGATCACCCACTCGACGCCTTCGAGCGCATCGCTCAGGGTGCCCTCGCCGAGCTCGCTCAGCACCTTGACGTCGTAGACGCTGGCGTTGGGGGCGATGCCGGTCGTGTCGGGCGTGCCGGAGGCGTAATACCTGGCGCGACCTGCAGCGACTGCTGCGACGTGCGTGCCGTGGCCGTAGCCGTCCTGTGTCGTGGCGTTGTCGTTGGAGATCGCCTTCTCGTAGCTGGACAGAGCGCTGCTGCCGGGCATCAGCGATGGGGTGGTGTCGACGCCCGTGGTCCAGTTGGCCAAGGTCGCGTTCATCAGGCTGACGTTGCGCTTGACGCGAGTGACGGCGCCGCCATCGAGGAAGGCCTCGTGCTGCGACATGACGCCCGAATCCAGCAACGCGATGCCCACGCCGGTGCCGTCCAGGCCGCTGTAGCCGGTCTTGGTGCTGTTGGTGCGCACGTTGCTCGTCAGTGCGCCGGTGATGGATTCGAGCGCGCTGGCGGTGCGCTGGGTGACGCGGTTCGGCGACATGCTCACCACGTCGCTGCGCTGCGACAGCGCATGCACCTGGCTGGCCTCGATCTGCACCGTGATCGCGTGCACCGCCGGATGGACGGCGTGGACCGAGCCGCCAGTGCGAAGCACGTACGTGCGCAGGTCGGTCATCTGGGGATCGGCGGAGTTGCTGACGACGATGGCCTGGACGTGGCGAACGCCGTTCAGGTCCCGCAACCACCTGGCTTTCGGCTTTCTGGTCTCGACGAGTTCATCGGCCAGGTCGCGCGCGACCTTGGCGTGCCTTTCTCCGGCAAGCGCTTGCGCATCGACGGTCTTGAGCCCGAACAGGCCCGACAGCAAGGCCAGAGACGCCAGTGCCAGTGTCATGGCACGGCGCAGCTGGCGGCGTTCGATCAGGACGATGAACCTGGAGATCGCATTCATTGGTGTGCTCCCTTGGACGTGACCCACCGAAGCAGAAGGTCTGCAGGCCGGTCTCGCTCGCTTTCGGGAGTGACATCGCCCGCCGTCTTGTGACCAATTGTTAGGGAGCGCGCTCCTCCATGCCTGTGGGCTTGTGGAGAAACGAGAGTTAGTTCCGGTGCTTTTGCGCGCCTTCAACGGCACCGGAAATCGACGCACGCCGCACGTCGATGCGCTGCGAGACCGGCGCGATTTCGCGCGCTCGCAACTGTCCGCAGCCGCCGTCGACATCCTGCCCGGCCGAATGGCGCAGCTTGGCGAGCACACCGCGCCGATGCAGCGAGCGCGCCATCGCTGCCGCGCGCTCCCAGGACGGACGCCGGAAGTCGAGTCCGGCGACCGTGTTGTACGGGATCAGGTTCATGACCGCGTACTTGCCGCGCAGCAGTTCGACGATGCCATCCAGCTCCTCGTCGCCGTCGTTGATGCCCTCGAGCAAGGTCCACTGGTACTGAATCGGGTAGCCCGTGGCGCGGGCGTAGCGTTCGCCCAGCGCCACCAGCTCGGCGGGGGCGATGCGCGGTGCCCGCGGCAGCAGCTTCGCGCGCAGCTCGGCGCGCGTGGAATGCAGCGACAGCGCCAACGCCGGCTTGACCGGGCCGCACGGCAGCCGCTCGAACACACGCCGATCACCGACGGTCGAGAAGACCAGGTTCTTGTGCCCGATGGCGCCCGCCGTGCCGAGCAGCTCGATCGCCTCCAGCACGTTGTCCAGGTTGTGGGCGGGCTCGCCCATGCCCATGAACACGACCTTCTTGACAACCCGTCGCGTGCGGGCCAGCGCCACTTGCGCGACGATCTCGGCGCTGCCGAGCTGGCGCAGCAGGCCGTCGCGCCCGGTCATGCAGAAGACGCAGCCCACCGCGCAGCCGACCTGGGTCGACACGCACAGGCCATCGCGCGGCAGCAGCACGCTTTCCACCGTCTGGCCGTCGGCCAGCTCCACCAGCAGGCGCGCGGAACCGTCCTCGCCCGGGTGCTCGGATCGCAGGCGCGCGAGGGCTTGGAGCTCATCCACAAGCGCGGGCAATTCGCTGCGCAGTTCGATCGGCAGAAAGTCCTCGGGCCGGCGCCGCCCGCTGCCCTGCGGCAGCGCCTGCGCCCACAGCCGCAGCACGCGTTGCTCATGGCAGGGCTTGGCGCCGTGGGCGCGCAGGCGTTGGCGGATGTCGTCGATGCGCATGAGCGCGCTCATTGTCCGTCAAGGCGCCTTACCAGCTCGCCGGGTCCACGCGGTAGAAACCGGCCAGCTCGCGATACAGCGCCGGATGTTCCGCGGCCAGGCGCTGCGGCTGCTCGAAGAAGACCTCGGACACCACCGCGAAGAACTCGGCCGGGTCGGTGGCGCCGTAGTCGCTGATCAACGACGGCTGCTGCGCGAGCGCGCGCTGCGCCAGCGCGTCGAACTCGGCGCGCAGCACCTGCGACCAGTGCGCGTAGCGCTCACGGCGCCCCAGCAGCGGCGCGCCGTTGGCGTGGCCCGCTTCCTGGTCGAGCTGATGCGCGAACTCGTGGATCACCACGTTGCGCCCATCGTCGATGACTGCGGCGCCATCGAGCACGTCCTCCCACGACAAGATCACCTGGCCTTGCGACCAGGACTCGCCCGACAGCGCCTGGCGCTGCTCCTGCATCACGCCGGCGCCGTCGAGCTGCACACGATCGACGACGAAGGCCCCGGGGTAGACCAGGATCTGGCGCAACTTCGGAAAGTAGTCGCTGCGGCGATTGAGGATCAGCAGGCAAGCCTGCGCCGCGATGGTGACCCGCATTTCGTCGGTCACGACCAGGCCGCGGCAGCCCACGAAGGGCTTCTCGGCCAGGAACACCTGGATGTGCTGCTTGAGCTGGAGCTGCAGGTCGGCGGGCAGGGTGCGGAAGTACGGCACGCGCCGCGCCAGGATGCGGCGCCACGCGCTCGGAAACGGACGCTCGCGCAGCCGCCTGCGCCGCCGTTCGACGAGCCGCGGTTCGCCCACGAGCCAGGCGAGCAGCAGCAAGCCCAGACCGAAGAGGATGAGGAGTGACAAGGTCTCGCGTTCCGGCGCGTGGCTTCGACAAGCCCATAGCTGGGTGCGACGCGGCGGGTTTTCAATGACCGGGCTGCAGTCTTCGCCAGCTCTGCCACAGGAACAGCGCCAGCGTCACGATCTTGCGGCCACCGGCCCGGCGCAGGACCAGCAGCGCGGCAATGGGCAGCACGGCCAGTGACGGCCGGGCGCGAATCTGCTGCCATGCCCGCCGCACCAGCGTCGCGGGATTCGCGGCGCTCGCCAGCACGTCCACATCGCGCTGCAGGCGCAGGCGCTGGATCGAGGTACCGATCATCAGCAACTGCCGTCGCATCGCCAGTTCATCGGCCCGAGAGAAGCTCATGGCTCACCTCGCGTCCGCAGTGCGGCCCGGTCATTGCGCAGCTCGGCAAGCGTCGCCTGCAGCAACGGCGGCTTGTCCACGACCAGGCGCCGCCAGCGCCAGGCCCCGGCGAGGCCGGCTGCGAGGAACAGCGTGGTCAATCCGCCGAGGGCGGCGAGCCGGTGCGTCGGGTCGAGCAGGAGCACGATCCAGCCGGCCAGCAGCACGCAGAAGACGAACGCGAAGAACAGCGTGCAGGTCGCGACGACCCACAGGCGGGCCAGGCGCAGCCGTTCCTCCTCCAGCTCGACGGTGGCCAGTTCGAGCCGCGACTGGCCGATGTCGATCAGCGTTGCGAGGACCTGCTGTGCGGCGTCCCGCAGGCCGGCGGTGGAAGGGCCGTCGGCCGGGCTCATCAACGGCGGGCGACGAGGAAGCCGATCAGCAGACCCACTGCCGCGGCGACACCGATGGCGCTGTAGGGATGGCTGTGCACCGCCTGGTCCGTCACGCGCGCGGCATGGCGCGCCTTGTGGATGGCGCTGTCTTCCAGCTCGTCGAGCTGGGCGCGCATCTGCTGCACCTGCCCGAAGAACTTGTCGCGCACGGAATCGAACTTCTCATCGCCGCTCTGTGCGGCGGACTTCAGGAACTGGTCGGCCTCGTCGACCATGTGGCGCAGGGTGTGCGCAAGGCCTTCCTTGCCGTTCGGCGTGGGAGTCGTCGTGGTGTTCATCTCGGTCCTTTCTGGATGAAAGTTCCCGCATCAGCGCGCGGTACCCGGCACCATCGTAGGCAGCGCGCGCGGCGCTGGCTTGACGCGGCTCAAGCGATAGAACAAACGCTTCGCCGCCTCAGCCACCAAAAGGTAGCACAGGGTGAGGGCGATGACCAGAGTGGTCGCGAACGCGACGCCGGCGACCGCGACGTGGAACTTGCGCTGGTTCAAGGTACCGCGAGCGACACAGACGCGACACCGCCGGTTGACACAGCGTTTCCCACCGATGCGCTGCGTTGACGCTGCATTGAATAGTGACCGCTAGATTTGAATGGCGCAGTCGTCCGCCCCACCGACGAGGTTGCGCGCCAAGGAGAACATGATGAACAACACTTCGCATGCATCCACCGGCTACGAGCTGCGCTTTCGCTCCCTGTTCAACGAGGGCCGCGCCTACGCCTTTCCTTGCGACGCCGAGGGCCATGTCGACATGGACTCGCTCAGCGAGCGGTCGCTCAACAACTACCTGTACGCGCGCTCGGTGATCGGGCGTGAGGTCGCGATACCGGCCGTGCAGTCGAGCCCGCTGCACTGAGCGCCGCGTCAATGCGACATCAGCAGCGGCACCGGCGAGCGCGTCAAGACGGTTCGCGTGGCGCCTCCGACGATGCGCTCGGACCAGCGCGAATGGCCGTAGACGCCCATCACGACGAGATCGGCGCCGAGTTCGGCGGCCGTGTCGAGGATCGCATCGCCGATGGCGGCATCGGTGGCCTCGACCCGCATCTCGGCCGACACGCCTTCCCACGTCAGCCAGCCCTGCACGGCCTCTAGCCGCTCTCGCATCTGGTCCTCGGCGCTCGCGCCCTGGCGGTGCCAGGTGCGCACGTGAACCTGCACTGCATGTCGCAGCAGCGGCAGGGCGTCTGCGGCGGCTCGCGCCGAGCCGCGGCTGTCGTCCCAGGCCACCAGGACATTCTTACCGACGACATCGAAACGCCCGAGATGGGGCACGACCAGCGTCGGGCGGGCGTTGCGCAGCAACACCTGTTCGATGAAGCGCCTGTCCTCGCGCGGCGAGGGGCCGGCGGGATCGGCCTGGCCGATGACGGTCACGTCGGCACAGTGCGCGTGGAGCAGCACGACCGCCGCCTTCTCCCCTTCGTGCACGCCGGCCTCGACCGAGGCGACGCCTTCGGCCCGGCAGCGGCCCAGAAAGTGCTCGACGCAGTCGCTCGCGTGTTCCAGCATGTCGGCCCGGGCGGCAGCGGCATCGTCCAGCGTGCGCGAGGCCGCGCCCAACACCTGCGGCAACTCGACCAGACCGGTGGGCGCGATCCCGACCAGGCGGCTGCCGTGCGCCGCGGCAAAGCGGGCAGCGAGGTGGATTCGTGCGTCGCAGCGCGCGTCGCTGTCCAGGAAGACGAGCAGGCTGCGCAGGTTCACGGACGAAGCGAGCCTCAGCGTGAGGTGGTGCGGATGCCCAGCAGCGTGTAGAGCGGGCAGCGCGCCGCGATGCCGGTGATCAGCGGCAGGATGCCGACGTATCCCCACGCGCCGATCGTGCCGGCCGCGGCGAGGCCGATGAGCACCAAGCCGAGCAGGATGCGCAGCGTCCGGTCCACGTTGCCGACGTTCAAGTTACTCATGACGACACCCCGCTCGCCGAGTACGGCGATCGACCCTCCGAGAGGGTCGGGCCTTGCTTGGGGCGGCCCGGCGCGGCGGCCCGTGGAGAACAGGTTGACACTGGGTGCATGACGACACCCCGCTCGCCGCGTACGGCGAGCGGCCCTCCGAGAGGGCCGGGCCTTGCTTGGGGCGGCCCGGCGCGGCGGCCCGTGAAGAACAGGTTGACACTGGGTGTTTCATGACGACTCCTTCTCTCAATCCGCACGGCCCAGACCGATCGGCGCGGGCACCGCGTTGACGATGCGGGTGAACAGCGCGCGATAGTCCTCGTCGGGCTCGTGCCCGGTCAGCGGGTCCTGGTTGGCGCTGAAGGCTTCGTCCAGCTGCTCCCAGTCCGCGTCGGTCAGCACCCGTTCGGCCAGCGGCAGGATCTGCTGCTCCTCCATCGCCATGTGGCCGAGGTAGAAGTCCACATAGCGTTCGGCCGCGCGCTCGAAGTCCGGGCGGCGCCGCTCGCCCATCATCTCGAAGCCCAGCAGTGCGTGTTCGAGCTCGCGGATGTTGTGCTCGCCGCGCCGATGGTCGTCGTCCAGGCGGTCGAGCAGGTCGCGCGACAGCGGGGTTCGCGCGCGCAGCTTCGGGAACAGCAGCTGGGACTCCTTGCGGTGGTGCCGCTTCTCGGGAAACTCGTCGACATAGAACAGCATCGCCCGCAGGGCCGCGAAGTCGGGCAGCGTGCCTTCGCGCCGGTGCTGCGCCAGCAGCAGCAGGATGGACCGCAGCATGGCCGAGAGGGCGGCATGCTCTTCGCGGATGATTCGCGTGGTGGCGTGTGTCATGCGTTGCTCCAGAGGAAAACTGGCGAATCTTTGCCGTCCGAAGGACGGCATGCCTTAACGCACAGCTCCCCCGCGCCCCCTCCGAGAGGGGGCTCCAGCATGTTGGACGGCTCTCCCCAGCCCCTCTCCGAGAGAGGGCTCCAGCTTGTTTGACGAGCCGGCCCTGCGGCCGGCAACACCTCGCGTGTTCGCCGCGATCGACTTGGCCAAGGCCTTGTCAAACAAACTGGAGCCCTCCTCGCGCAGGAGGGCTGGGTGGTGTCGTCGAACATGCCGGAGCCCCCTCTCGGAGGGGGCGCGGGGGAGTCGTGCGCTAAGTCCTGCCGTCCGACGGACGGCTTGGCACGGCTGGCAGGAAACCCTTTCCTTGAGATCATCTGCATAGCCTCGCACCACGGGCACGTCCCGGTCTTGCCGCAGATCAAGCGCGCGCCATCCAGAGTGCCCGGCCGGTGTCGGCGTGTGAATGCTTCGCGTCGCCGTGTGAATGCTTCGTGTCGGTCTCGCGGCGCCCGGGTCAAGGCCGGCGCGCGTTCACCTCACGCCGCGCGCACTGGCATAGACGGCGGCCTGCACCCGAGACGTC
>DASXQQ010000073.1:0-7535 GCA_036507085.1 Piscinibacter sp.
CGCGAGACGATCACCGCGCCGGCCGAAGGCCACCACCGGCACAAGAAGCAAAGCGGCGGCGCCGGCCAGTTCGGCGAG
Organism: Piscinibacter sp.; assembly: GCA_036507085.1. Taxonomy (GTDB): domain Bacteria; phylum Pseudomonadota; class Gammaproteobacteria; order Burkholderiales; family Burkholderiaceae_C; genus Albitalea. The sequence goes on from DASXQQ010000073.1 coordinate 79, forward strand.
GTCTTCCTGCGCGTCGAGCCGCTGCCGCGCGGCGCGGGCTTCGAGTTCGTCGACCAGGTCAAGGGCGGCACGATCCCGAGCCAGTTCATCCCCGCGGTCGAGAAAGGCGTGCGCCAGGCGCTCGACACCGGTGTGATCGCCGGCTACCCGGTGAAGGATGTTCGCGTCGTCGTCTACGACGGCAAGTCGCACTCGGTCGACTCGAAGGACATCGCCTTCGCCACCGCCGGCCGAAAGGCCTTCATCGACGCGGTGCTGAAGGCGCGGCCGATCGTGCTCGAACCCATCGTCAAGGTCGAGATCACCGCGCCCGAGCAGGCGATGGGCGACATCACCGGCGACCTGTCGGCCAAGCGCGGACAGGTCAGCGGCACCCATGCGCTGCAAGCCGGCAGCATGACGGTGCACGGGCAGGTGCCGTTGTCGGAGCTGAACGGCTACCAGGCGCGCCTGAACGGCATGACCGGCGGGCAAGGCCGCTACACGCTCGAGCTCAGCCACTACGATCCGGTGCCGCCATCGGTGCAGCAACAGCTGATGGGGCAGTTCAAGGTCAAGGACGAGGACTAACCCCGAGCTCCGATCCCCCTTGTTCATGGGGGGTCGGTGCGCATTGGGGGCATGTCCGACTCGACAGCGGTCTGGCGGCTGCATACGCTGACCGTTCAAACCAACCCGCAACCCGTGCCATGGCCCCACAAGGGCCGCGGCACCGCCCATTGCAAAGGACCGCCGCCATGACGCCCACCCTCGTCACCCGCCGCCTGACGCCCCTCGCGCTGGCCCTCGCCCTTGCCGGCGCCCTCTCGCTGCCGATGGCCGCGGCGCAAGCCGCTGGGCAGAACAGCGACGCCAACACCTCGACCCGACCGACCCAGGACACCAGTGCCGCGTTGGTCCAGTTCAACGGCGACCCGCTCGCGACCTACGTCAAGACCAAGCCGGCCAAGGGCAAGAAGATCGATTTCAGCAGCAACACCGTCAAGGCCTACCGGGCCCAGCTTTCGGCGCTGCGCAACGACTACAAGGCCTGGCTGCGCGCGAATGTGCCCGGCGCCAAGGTCACCGGCGAATTCGACATCGCGTTGAACGCGGTGGCGGTGCAACTCAATGGCGCGACGCTAACGCAGGTGTCTGCGACCTCGATGGTGAAGACCGCACAGTACGAGAGCCTGTACTACCCGAACGTGACCGACCCCGATTTGGCGCTGATCAGCGCGCCGCAGGCCTGGGCGCTCGGTGGCGGCTCCAGCAACGCCGGCGCAGGCGTCAAGGTCGCCATCGTCGACACCGGCATCGACGTCACGCACCCCTGCTTCAGCGACGCGGGCTATCCCGCGCAGACCCAGCTCGGCAACCACAGCTTCACCAACAACAAGGTGATCGCGGCCAAGGTGTTCAGCAACAGGACACCGCAGCAGGGCTTCACCGCCGAGGCGCTGCAGGAGCACGGCACCCACGTGGCCGGCACGGTGGCCTGCAACTTCGGCACACCGGCACCAGTGAGCGGCGTCACCACCTACGACATGTCCGGCGTCGCGCCGCGCGCCTTGCTGGGCAACTACAACGTGTTTCCGGGTGCGGTCGGCAACGCACGCTCCGAAGACATCATGAACGCGCTCGAAGCCGCCTACCAGGACGGCTTCGATGTCGCGAACATGAGCCTGGGCGGTGGCTCGCATGGCTTCCAGGACTTGCTGACGGTCGCGGTCGACAACCTCGACCAGGCCAACATGGTGGTCGCAGTCGCGGCCGGCAACTCGGGCCCGGGACTGTTCACGGTTGAGTCTCCTGGGTCGGCAGCGCGCGCCTTGACGGCGGGCGCAAGCACGGTGCCGCACTTCGTTGGCGCCCCGGTGACCGCGGGCGGCAACACCTACGGCGCGGCCACCGGTGACTTCGCCACCGTCGGCGCAGACCTGACCGCGAATCTTGGCGTGGTTACCGGCACGACCAACGGGCTGAGCACCGCCTGCACCGCGCTTTCCGCCAACTCGCTGACCGGGCAGATCGCGCTCATCTCGCGCGGAACTTGCACGTTCTCCACCAAGATTCGCAACGCGCAAGCCGCCGGTGCGGTGGCGGTCCTGGTGGCCAACAATGTCGTCGGCGACCCAACCGCGATGGGCAGCGATGGGACACCGAACCAGCCGACGGTCCCGGCCTACATGGTCTCCAAGGCCGACGGGCAGGTGCTGAAACTCCTCCCCGGCGCATCGACCACGATCGGCGCCACGCTGTCCTACTTCCAGACGACCAACGCCGACATCATGGCCGGCTTCAGCAGCCAGGGACCGACCGACGTCGACTTCCGCGTCAAGCCCGACGTGGTGGCCCCGGGGGTCAACGTGCTGAGCTCGATCCCGCATGCGTTCTGCGCCGCGCCGCCGTGCTTCGCGTTCTTCCAGGGCACGTCGATGGCCACACCGCATTTGGCCGGCTCGGCCGCGGTGGTGCGTCAACAGCATCCCACCTGGTCGGCCGCCGACGTGCGCTCGGCCATCGTCAACACCGCCGAGCGCGGCGTGCTGCGCAACTTCTCGACCGGTGCCTTGCAGGACAACGTCAACATCAACGGCGCCGGGCGCGAGAACCTGCTCGCAGCGGTCAGCACCAAGGTCGGCCTCAACCCGGTAAGCCTGAGCTTCGGCGCAGTGCCTTCCGGCAGCGGCCAGACCCGTCAGTTGAGCGTGACGCTGACGAACCTGAGCGGCGGCTCGCAGACCTACTTGCTGAGCATCAGCGGCCAACCCGCCAGCGGGGTGGTCTTCGGCGTCGGCCAGTCGTCGGTGACGGTGGCTGCCGGTGCCTCGGCGAACGTGACCGTGACGATGAGCGCCAGCCCGGGCGCGTCGGTCGGCGGCAAGCAAGCCTATCTCGAGGTCGATGCGGGGGGCGTGAACATCGCCCACGCCGCCCTGTTCACGTGGGTCAAGTGAACCCCCGGGCAGCGGGGCGCCCCGGCGGCCGCTGCCCTGTAGGACTGTGCGGACAGGCGCTTGCCGCGCCGTCCGACTGACGTTCGCCGCCTCCTGGCCGAAGCTTCAGGTACCGATAGGCAAACGGCACGCCGTGCGGATTGTCCTGCACGCTGCCGGTTTGCCCCCGTGGTCTCGCTCGTCGCGGACCACGCGCATGGACCTGAGCAGGAGAAGCGACACATGAACGCAGTTCGAACCCTTTCAGCGAGCGCCTTGATCGCCGCACTGGCCCTTGCCACCAGCGGCTGTTCCCACATGACACGCCAGGACAAGTCCACCGTGGCCGGGGCCGCCATCGGCGGCGTCGCGGGCTCGGTGCTGACCGATGGCAGCGCGGCGGGAACGGTTGGCGGCGCAGTGGTTGGTGGCGTGATCGGCCACGAGATCGAAAAGAAGAGATAACGGCAAGAACCGGGCCGTGCCGGCCCGCCAGCCGCCCTGCGATGCCCTCGCCGGCACCGCAGGGCGTTGTTACTTGACGCGAATCAACCGGCCCCCCGGCGCGACTCTTGAAACGCTCCTGCGCGATCCTATGTTTGTCTTATCGGTGAGATCGATTCACCGCTTCGACAAGGAGGTATCCCATGTTCTCGTTGACATCCCGACCCAGCACCAACCTCACTCCGGTGCGCGATCCGTTCAGCTTCATGGACTCGCTGTTCTCCGACTGGATGACCGCGCGGCCGACGTCGACACTCGTGTCGCGGGCACGGCTCGAGGTCTGCGAGCGCGGCAACAACTATGAGGTTCGCGCCGAGCTTCCGGGCGCTCGCAAGGACGACATTTCGATCGACGTCGAGGGCTCGTATGTGTCGATCAGCGCCAAGACTGACAGCCGCAGCGAACAGAAGGAGGGCAGCACGGTGCTCTACAGCGAGCGCAGCCATGAGTCGTATGCGCGCTCGTTCGAGTTGCCGCAGGCGGTCGACTCGTCCAAGGCCACGGCCAGGTTCGAAGACGGTGTGCTGACGCTGACACTGCCGAAGAAGGACGCGCCCAGGGCCACCCACGTGGCAATCGAGTGAGTCGCCCGAGCGGCGCGCGAGCCGCAAGTGCTGTGACCCGAGGGCGGGCGCCGCGAGGCGCCCGCCCTTCTTCATCCGTCAGGTCAACGAAGCTTTATCATTGCGCCTCATGCATGCCGGCCCCCGAGACGTTGCCCAGATTCGCGTTGACAACGCGCTGGCGCTCTTCGGCGAATTTGTCCACAACACCGTCAAGCATCCCGACGCTGCGACGCTGAGGGGACTCGAGCGTCGCTTCGCCGAGCGCTTGCAGATCCAGCCCAGTTACTGGAGCCAGATCAAGGGCCGCTCGCGCCAGATCGGCGAGCGACTGGCACGCCAGTTCGAGCAGCTGTGCCACAAGCCCTACGGCTGGATGGACCAGCCGCACGACGCGGCGGCAGCGGCGCGTGACGATGACGCCGCGCCCAGCATGCCGCAGGACGACGACGAGCGCTTCATCGTCGCCCTGGTGCTGAGCTACTACCGTCGTCACCCGCAGCGCGCACGCACCCGCCTGCTCGACTTGCTGGGCGAGGTGCTGACGCCACCGGCCGCGCCGGATTCGCCGACCCCGAAAGTCGCCGTGGCCGCACCGGACAAGCGGGTCGGCAAGGATGCGGGCGACCTGTGGGCGCGCACCCGAGCCGGTGTGGCGCCGTTGAAACGAAAGCGTTGATGCAGCGTGCCGCCGCGCGTGAATCCCTAGAACGCTCCTTGCAAAAGATAATCAATCGTTTATCATTTGCGCAAGTTGTGGCCGGATGCCGTTGCCACAGCGACACCGACGTTTCACCCCCCAACCACCGCCCCATGTCTCGCACCTTTGCACTCAATCTTTCGCTGACGGTCCGCCCCGCGCGATGCGCCGCTGCGTTGGAACGAGTCATCGGCGCCCGTGGGGCACCTCCCGGCAAACCGCCCTGTTGAGCGAACGCAGCTCATCACCGACGGCCCGGGTCGCATCACTGCCCCGGGCCGTTTTGCTTTTCGGCTGGAGAACCCGCATGAAGATCGCTCTCAACCCCTGTAAACCCCGCAATCCGCTGATCGGCGCGGCGCTTTTCCGTCGCGCCGGCTCGCACCAGCCGCGTGAAGCCACGCTGCGCCAGCGATCCGGCCGCGCATTGCGCCGCGAGCTCACCCGACCAAAGCCCATCCCATGACACGACGGTGCGCCGCAAGCGCGCCACCTGCGAAGGAAGACCATCATGACGAGCCTGAAGCCCCTCCCCTGGAGCCCCGTCGCCCCGAGGCCCCCCTGGAGTGCACCGGCACGGCGCGCCGCCGCCGCAGCGCTGCGCAGTGCCAGCGCGCTGCTCGCCCGCCTGGCGCGCCGCGTTGCCGTCCCGAAGACGGCGGCGGTCGAGCCCCTGCCCACCACGATCGAGTTCTACGCCAGCGCCGGCGCCCCGGAAGGCGCGCTCTATCTGGATGGCGAACTCGTCGGTTGGCTGCCGGGAGTGAAGCGGCTTTGATTTGATGCCGCACCATCGCCCGCTGTCGCGCCTCACCCACGACAGCGGGCGCCTCACGCGGGCTCGGGCTCAAGCCTTTGGCCGTGTCGGCCGATAACGAGGCAATGACTCCGAAAGGAGTGCCCATGCCAGCCGTTGAACTGCCACTGACCGACCCCTTGCGCACCCTGCCCGCCTGGACGGAGTGCTTGCTGGCGGCCGAGATTCCGGTGATGGCGGCAACGGCCGAAGCGCTCGAAGCGCTGCGCACGAACGAAGACGATGTCGACGCGAACCTGCTCGGCGAGATGATCGCGAGCGATCCGCTGATGACGCTGAAGGTTCTCATCCACGCCGGCGGCCAGCGTTCCCGGCGCCGCGTCACCGACACCGAAACGGTGACCGCCGCTCTGGTGATGATGGGCATCTCGCCGTTCTTCACTGCCTTCGCAGCGCAGCCGACGATCGAGCAAGCCTTGCAGGATTCGCCCGAGGCGCTCGCCGGCCTGAACGAGGTGCTGCGCCGCGCGCACCGTGCCGCGAACTTCGCGCTCGGCTTCGCCGTGCGCCGCATGGACCACGATGCGGCCGTGATCCACCAGGCGGCACTGCTGCACGACTTCGCCGAAATGCTGCTGTGGTGCCATGCGCCGGCACTCGCCCTGCGCATCCACCAGGCCCAGCGCACCGACCCGACATTGCGCTCGAGCACGATCCAGCTGGAGGTGCTGAACATCGAGCTGCGCGATCTCCAGCAGTCGTTGATGCAGGCTTGGCGGCTGCCCGAATTGCTGGTTCGCATCACCGACGACCGCCATGCCCAGCACCCGAGCGCGAAGAGTGTGGTGCTGGCGATTCAGCTGGCGCGCCACACGGCGAAGGGCTGGGACAACGCCGCCATTCCCGACGACGTGCATGACATCGCGCAGTTGCTCAACCTGTCGGACGGCGCGACCTTGCAGTTGCTCAACGAACTCGACACCTGAAGGCGTCGCTGCGGCGGCTCACACGGGCACGGACGTGGTGTTCTTCACCCGATCGAGCACGAAGCTGGTCTTGCAATCCTCGACGCTCGGATGCTTGAGCAGCGTCTCCATGATGAAGCGCGAGTAGTGCGCCATGTCCTGCACGACGACCCGCAGCAGGTAGTCCATCTCGCCGGTCAGCGCAACGCATTCGACCACTTCGGGCCAGGCCTGCACCGCGGCGCGAAACAAGTCCATCGGGTTGCGCTTGTGGACTTCGGAGTGCTTTTCCAGCCGCACGTTGATGTAAGCCGTGAGCCCGAGCCCGACGCGCTCCGGTGGGATCAGCGCGACGTAGCCGGCGATCACGCCGCTTTCTTCGAGCCGCTTGACACGGCGCAGCGTCGCCGAAGGCGACAGGCTCACCTGCGCCGCCAGCACGTCGTAGGTGATTCGGCCATCGGACTGCAGCGCTCGAAGAATGCGCCGATCGATGGCATCGAGCTGAACTCCGGATTTCATTCCTCGCATTTTGCATCTTTGGTGCGCACAGGGCCGTGCTGACGGTGAAACTTGCAGAAAACCTGCGGGTCAACGAATTTAGAGTGTGGGGCGAGATTGATCGAGTTCAAACAACCCCGACCACAGCGGAGCGCGCGCCATGCAATTCACCCCCTGGAACAACCCGATGGGCACCGACGGTTTCGAATTCGTCGAATACGCGGCGCCCGACCCGGCGGCGCTCGGCCAGTTGTTCGAGACCATGGGCTTCAAGCCGATCGCCCGGCACCGCCACAAGAACGTCACGTTGTATCGGCAAGGCGATGTGAACTTCATCATCAACGCCGAACCGAACTCGTTCGCACAGCGCTTTGCGCGGCTGCATGGGCCGAGTGTGTGCGCCATGGCCTTCCGCGTGAAGGATGCGAACAAGGCCTATGAGCGCGCCCTCGAGCTCGGCGCCTGGGGCTTCGACAACCAGACCGGTCCGATGGAGCTCAACATCCCGGCGATCAAGGGCATCGGCGACAGCCTGATCTACTTCGTCGA